>NZ_JAKKCL010000006.1:0-242793 GCF_021728175.1 Vibrio sp. A1-1 | reverse complement strand
GGTTCAGATAACTCGTTTCCGCTCGACTTGCATGTGTTAGGCCTGCCGCCAGCGTTCAATCTGAGCCATGATCAAACTCTTCAATTTAAGATTTTGTTCGGCTCAATGAATACTGAACATTACATAAAGTAATGTTTGAATTGACTGTGCTGAATCTTTCGATTCAATGGTCACTTCGTTTCATTGAAACCTAATTTGATACCGCTCTTTATTAAGAGAAATATCTAATTGGATTATCGTCAACGAGTGCCCACACAGATTGATAGGTTTATATTGTTAAAGAGCTTGCTTCGTAAGCTTTGCTATCGAAGCGGAGGCGTATTCTAAGGAATTAACTTTCAGTGTCAAACACTTTTTTAAATTAATTTTTAGAAGCTTTCTTTCGCCTTATTGCCAATTGCTTTTGCGTTTCCGCTTTGCCCTGACAACGGAGGCGCATTATAGGGAGATGATTTTTCTTGGCAACCCCTTTTTAGAAAAAAACTTAAAAAAAAGCATCGAGTGATTAAATCTCACTCAAACGCTTAATTTTAGCACTCAGTTGTTAACTTCAAGTAGCAAATAGGCAATCAGTATGTGTCTACCCAGCTCTCTTTAAAGCTGGTGATATCAAGATCCAGTGATTGCGCCGCTTCGATTTGCTCAATTGCCTCTAATTCTTTATTTACACTATTCATCGTCAATGTGTTGTTGTCTAACTCAAACACTTGTTGTTGAGTTTTGTAATAGAACTTAAGCGTAGTGAGCGCTTTTACATCGTCATTGCTCGCGGCTGCTTTAATGCTTTTTAGTTTACGAAATATTTTGTTGTGCAGTTGCTTGAGCTTCCAAACGTACAGCACCTCTTCCATGTATGGTCGAGTTTTAATTTGATTCAATAAAGAGAGGGAAGTTGCGACTGCGAGAACGACACCAATCAAATTCCAATGAAAGTTTCCCGTTGATTGTTCAGGTACGACTTCAGTGTTGCCAAACAAAACAATAAGCAAGGTACTAAAGGCAAGAGATGAGATAGCGAGCAACGCAACAAAACCGCCAATCACCAGGTTTACTTTCTTTTTATAAATGTCTTTATTTATCTTTTTGATTTCCATATACCGCTCCTAACAGGGTTGCCTCCTATTCTAACCAGCACACTCCGCACGACAATCGAAGCTTTGTAAGTAAGTTCACATTTACTATTAAACTCGCATCCCTTCCCTGCTTGGGTATATACTTCCGCGCATTCACTCTTCCTATATAGAGACTAAATTCATGCGCTCTTTTGTTTTACGAGCTCGCGCGGCGCCAACCACCAGCAAAGCACTATTAGAAGGTGTTGGTAACGAGGCGCATACCGAGATCCTTGCTCATACCATGATGAACACCATGTTCGTGGCACAATCTCACCGTGAAGATGTGGTTGTCCACTTGGTATTAGAGAGCACGAAGGATTACTCGCGCACGATTACCATTCGCTCCAACGACATTACCAATATTGGTGGTTTTCACGAGTCAACGTTGATCGCTGCCGTTGCCCGTGCGTTAGACGCATCTGTTGGTATGGGTAAAGAGCAGCTTCGCGAAGTTGAACCGGGTATTACGGTTCGTACAGTAAGCTTCGAACGCTTGGTTCAAGAACTAGCCGAAGATCACCAGCTTTATATGTTGGACAAGAAAGGCGAATTTGTTCGTGACGCAGAAATTGGTGAAAATCCATGTTTCTTACTAACCGATCACATTCCGATGCCGAAGAAGTCGTTCAACAGCTTGAAGCGCCTAGGTACTGAGAAAATTAGCCTTGGGCCTAAGATGCTGTTTGCTTCTCAGTGTGTAGTACTGATCCACAACGAACTGGATATCCGCGAATTCTAGTTATTCGCGTACACGTTGCTAGATGATGAAAGAGGACTCGATTGAGTCCTCTTTTTTGTTTCTGATTTTCTATGCCGCGCTTATTTTCCGCCAATACTCAAGCGAGCAAAACGCACATCTGGTGCGAAGAAAGTGCGGCTATCATTAATAAGCTGGGTATCACCCACAGCTTCTACTTCTTGCAGCATCTTATAGAAGTTACCGGCAACTGTAATTCCGCGCACAGGTTGAACACGTTGACCATCACGACACAAGAAACCACTCGCACCAAATGAGAAATCACCACTGACAGCATCTGCACCAGAGTGAACCCCTTGCAGTTCCACTAATTCTAGGTATTCACCTGCTTTGACTTCTGGCGCACTGCTGTTGCCTGTCGCAATCACTTTGTGATTCGCTGACACGTCTAAGCTCGATTTTGCACCGCGAGCAGCACTTGCCGTCGACACTGCACCCAAATAACTCGCTGTTTGGCTATTGTGCAATAGCGTATTCAGTTGGCCATTAGCGATCAACACATTGTCTTGGGTGGCAAAACCTTCACTATCAAACCCTGCGATAGCCATACCATTCGGCATGTATGCCGCATCGGTAAAGGTAATCAAGTCACTCGCAACACGTTGACCAAGCTTATCACCCAGTGGCGTAATGCCTTTCATCGCGCTTACACCAGAGAAAGCACTGCCGAAAGCACCGAATAAACTTGCCAGCGCATTGATGTGGAAAATAGCGGGGTAGTTACCCGTCGCAACCGGTACACCTTCAAGAAGATCACGAGCAAGGTTATAACCGCCTTCTATACAATAAGCTGGATTCAACTCATCAAAACGGCGACCTAGCGACATTCTTCCCGCCATCGACTGTTTGCCGTCTTTTTCAAACAGGGTATACGCGTAACAAGTGAACGATCGCTCGAAATGTTGACATAACGTACCTTGAGTATTCGCGATGATGAGCTGAGTTTCACCGTCACTGTAACCATTGTATGGTGAGCTTGAAGCGTGAGGCAGAGCCACAACACCTTGCTCAAGCGCAAGGGACAGTTCAATTTTCTCATCGACCGATGTGGTATCGTCTTGCGCAATTTCTGCAATATCAGTGGTGATTTGGCTGTTCACGCAACTAATGCTCTGATGTTCATCTTGCTTGGAAAAGCGAGCACTTTGCAGCGCGTTTGTGAGCATCAAATCTAAACTTGGTTGCTCGAGTGATTCAGAATAACTTGTCGCGACACGAGCATCTTTAATAACTCGAACACCCAGCACTTGACTTGAGCTTACTTTGTACTCATCCAGCTTGCCTTGGTTTGCTTTCAGCGAAAAGCTGCTGTTGCAGTTTACAATGACGTCCGCTTCTGCGCCTTGACGCTTTGCTTCTGATAGTACGTAATCAACCGCATTAAGAAGTTGTTTTTCTTGGCTCATTAGTTACCGCCTCCTACCAGAATATTATCTACTTTCAGTGTTGGCTGACCGACTGTTGTTGGTACTGAACCACTTACTGAACCACACATGCCCGGCGCAAGCGCCATGTCTTTGCCGACCATGCTGATTTCTTTCAACACTTTTGGACCCGTACTGATCAGCGTTGCTGTTTTCAGAGGTTTGGTGATTTTGCCATTTTCAATGAGGTAAGCTTCACGAACAGCAAAGTTAAACTCGCCCGTTCCCGGTTGAACCGAGCCGCCGCCCATCTTCTTCGCATAGATACCACGTTCGATACCTGCCAGCATGTCGTCAAGTGAATGCTCACCTTCTTCGATAAAGGTGTTACGCATCCGCGAGGTTGGTGCGAACTTGTAGTTCTGACGACGACCAGAACCCGTAGGCTCATAACCTGTCTTCATGCCACCCATTTTATCGACCATAAAGCTGGTTAGCTTACCGTCTTTGATCAATTGAGTTCGCTGAGTCTTCATGCCTTCGTCATCAACATGAATCGAACCCCATTCGTTGGTCATGGTGCCATCATCGACAGCATTCACTGCAGTGTGAGCAACCATTTCGCCCATTTTGTCGTGGAATACGGACGCTTTCTTCGCAACCGAAGTGGTTTCTAGTAAGTGACCACACGCTTCATGGAAGATAACGCCGCCAAAGCCGTTACCAATTACCACTGGCATTTCACCTGATGGACAAGCATCAGCGCCAAGTTTCACTAACGCTTGCTGCGCGATAGTTTGACCCAGATATTTCGCATCAAGCTGTTCGCTGAACTCCCAACCAGCAAGAGCGCCAGGACCTTCCATACCAGAAGACTGCTCATTACCTTTTTGAGCAACGGTGTTACCCGCCACACGAATGTAGTGACGCGTATCGTCTACATGCAAACCTTCTGAGTTGAAGATAGACACTTGCTGCTCGCGCTGAAGCACACTACCAATGAACTGGCTGATGTACTCACTTTCTGCACGCGCAGCTTGGTCAACTTTCAATAGAAACGCGATTTTTGAATCTAAGTTGGCATCCTGACGTAACGGCATGCGGCAACCGTGTTGGATTGGGTAGCGGTTCAAATTTAAAGAACCTGCTGACGCGATTTGTTCACGCTTGTCTTTTGCCGCAAGCAATGAGGTTACGCGTTTTAGCTCGGCTTCGTCCGTGCTATTGGTGTATCCATAAAGCACTTTGTGACCGAAGAAGAGGCGAATACCGATACCAAAATCAATCCCCGAATTGACCTTGTCCACCTCACCAGATGCGATCTGGACGGTGTTAGTTTGATGATGTTCAACGAATAGTTCAGCGAAATCAGCCCCTAAAAAGAGAGCATGATCGATCACTGACTTCGCTGTTGCAGAATTAAGCATGAAGTCTCCTTGCTCGATGATCGTCTTAGCCTTCCTAATTAACTGTCGAAAAGTTCAACAAAGTTAAATTGGCAACGCGTTAAATTTTAACAGTTTTTTAACCTTGTTTTGTGCTAATCCTTGCTTAACGAGACCACGATTATTTATTAAATATTCCAGGTTCAGCTCTTTCACCAGAGCGTTGCACTAGTAAATTCCACACGACGAACCATTTAGATGCTTACTCTATCACTCACCTCGCATAATTGAATACTCAATAATAATTACTCTCAAAAAACGTATCCCTTCTACAAGGGTCCTGCTATCATCCGAGCGAAATAGTCGGGGGGCCACGCGATAAGCGTTGGCTGAGATCGAGATTCGAGACCCGTTGAACCTGATTCAGTTAGCACTGACGTAGGGAACTATGCGCACTTTGCCTTTCGCCGCTCCTCTTTGGCGAGCGATAACGATCGAACAATCGATCTATCCACAACGGTCAAAGTCAGTTCCTATACGTCTTGTAGTAGGAGCGACCATGACGCAGCAATCACAGCCATCTTTACACCAGGCACAATCACCTATAACCACCCCTGTTGTCTTAACCATCGCAGGCTCCGACAGCGGCGGCGGCGCAGGCATCCAAGCCGATATCAAAGCGATGTCCGCAACTGGCAGCTTTGCCTGCTCAGTGATTACCGCCATCACCTCACAAAACACGCAAGGCGTTTCTGCGATTTTCCCTATTCCTCTTGATCACGTTGAAAGCCAACTCGATGCAGTGTTTACCGATCTCAATATTGTGGCGGTAAAAGTCGGCATGCTGGCGGATTCGAACATCATTAAAGTCGTTGCTAACAAGATTAAGCAATACCAACCTAAACATCTTGTGATTGATCCCGTCATGGTCGCCACCAGCGGCGATTTGCTACTTGAGCAATCAGCAATCAGCACATTAAAAGAAAAACTAATTCCACTGGCAGACATCATCACTCCTAACCTGCCAGAAGGTGCAGCATTGACGGGTAAGCCAGTGCCTCAATCAGAATCTGAAATGAACGATATGATTACCGACCTTCGTGCACTTGGTGCCAAAGCTATTCTGCTCAAAGGCGGTCATCTTGAAGAAAATGAAAACAGCAACGATCTGCTGATCATGCAAAACAGTGCGGAGTTAATCAGCGCCAAGCGTTTTCCGACCAAAAACACCCACGGTACGGGCTGTACACTGTCTTCCGCCATTGCGTCTTACCTTAGTCAAGGCAACAACCTGCACAAAGCGGTGCACCTTGGTAAGCAGTACATCAGCCAAGCTATCGCACACGCGGATGAATTGGAAGTGGGGAAAGGTCACGGACCAGTGAACCACTTTTTTGCGGGTCATACTTATGTTCGCTAATGCGATTGGCATTCAGCTTTCCGATGCTAGCCTGCGATACAAAGATAGCCAAACACCGACTTTAGCAGGAATGAACATGACCATTCCCGTCGGTAAATGGACGGTATTACTCGGACGAAGTGGCTGCGGGAAAACCACGATATTGCGTTACTTAGCTGGCCTACTGGATGACCAAGTTGATTGGCATGGCGAACTCATCACAACAGATGGCGCCGCACTGCATGACCGTGTCGCTTACATGGCTCAGCAGGATTTATTGCTACCGTGGCTTAACGTGCTGGATAACGTCTGCCTCAGCTCGCGCTTTTCTCACGCCAATCCAAATTCAGTGGATGAGAAGCAACGAGCTCTCAACTTGTTAGAGCACGTTGGGTTGGCAGATTACGCTTACGCCAAACCCGCTCAACTCTCCGGAGGTATGCGACAGCGCGTAGCCCTTGCTCGCACTCTGATGCAAGACAAACCTTTGGTTTTGATGGATGAACCTTTCTCGGCATTGGACGCCGTGACTCGCCACAAATTGCAAACTCTCTCTGCCGAGCTACTAAAGGACAAAACCGTTGTCTTGATTACGCACGACCCACAAGAAGCGGTGCGATTGTCACACCAACTCTATGTGTTGCAAGGCACGCCTGCTCAAGCGCAGCACTTGGTTGTTCCGGACTCCAAGCCACCAAGATCTCTCGATGGAGAGTGCGCAGCGCTACAGCAGGCGATTTTGGATCAGTTGGAGAAAGACTATGAGTGATATGACTCAGTACAACTCCGTTTCGGCGCGTATTAGTAAAAAGGAACGCGTGACTCATCCGGCGTTGCGTCTGCTGATCAGCGCAGCCGTGATCTTAGGTTTGTGGCAACTCATTGTAGTGGTGTTTGACATGCCAAGCTTCATCTTGCCTTCGCCAATTGAAGTATTGGATAGATTAGTCACTCGATACGACGTGCTACTCAAACACACTTGGGTAACGGCACAAGAGATCCTACTTGGCCTCGCACTCGGCTTATCGATGGGTTTGCTATTCGCTTTGCAAATGCTGATGTTCGAGCCGCTCAAACGCTGGCTATTGCCGATTCTTATCGCTAGCCAAGCCATTCCAGTATTTGCTATCGCGCCCGTGTTGATGCTGTGGCTCGGTTACGGCATCGCATCGAAAGTAGTAATGGCGGCAATCATCATCTTTTTCCCCGTCACGACATGTTGCTACGACGGTTTACGCAATACACCAACTGGTTACCTCGATCTTGCCAAAACCATGGGCGCATCAAAATGGCAATTACTGCGCCATATTCAACTACCTGCCGCCCTACCAACGTTAGCGTCTGGTATTCGTGTTGCCGTAGTTATTGCGCCGATTGGTGCCGTGGTAGGTGAATGGGTCGGCTCAAGTGAAGGCTTGGGCTATCTGATGCTCCAAGCTAACGCTCGCATGATCATTGATGAGATGTTTGCGGCGCTGTTTATCCTCGCCGCGTTGTCTATCGCACTCTATTTCACTACTGACAAATTACTGAAAAAAGCCATTCCCTGGGAAAACAAATAGGGAAAGAAAAAGGAAGAACCCCGTGAATAAAAACAAACTTATGAGCGCTGCTGCTCTGCTCGCTTCAATCGTTTCAACTAACGTACTTGCTGCCGAAAAGGAGCTTACTTTAATGCTGGATTGGTTCGTTAACCCGAACCATGGCCCTATCGTGATCGCACAAGAGCGCGGCTACTTTAAACAGCAAGGTTTGAAGATCAATATCCAAGAACCCGCCGACCCAAGCACTCCACCCAAACTAGTTGCGGCTGGCAAAGTCGATATGGCGATTTCATACCAACCTAGCCTGACCATCGACGTAGCGGCTGGCTTGCCATTAATTCGCTCTGCGACCTTGATTGCTACTCCCCTCAACACATTGATGGTGTTGGATAACGGCAAGAACGACAACCTTGGCGACCTTAAAGGCAAGAAGATCGGTATTGCGATCGCAGGTAACGAAGAGGCGACAATCGGCACCATGCTTGCGCAGGAGAACGTGAAGTTTTCTGACGTGCAAATCATCAACGTCGGTTGGGCACTCTCTTCCTCTCTTGCCTCAGGGAAAGTAGACGCTATTTGGGGCGGCTTGCGTAACTTCGAAACCAACCAACTTGCGCTAGAAGGCTACAAAGCCAAAGCCTTCTTCCCAGAAGAGCACGGCGTACCAGCGTATGACGAACTGGTGTTTGTGGCGAATGCAAAAACCTACGACAAAGCGGCTATTAAAGCGTTCAACAAAGCGCTGGAGCAAGCGACCACTTACATCGTCAACCATCCTAAAGAGTCTTGGAAAGAGTTTGTCGCTTACTCACCAGACACGCTAAACAACGAGCTCAACCAACGCGCTTGGAATGACACGTTAACTCGTTTCGCGCTTCGCCCATCAGCAGTTGACCTAAAACGCTACGACGATTACGCCGAGTTCATGTACTCACAAAAAATCATCGAAACGCTACCAAAAGCGAAAGATTACGTACCGAGCTTTGACTAATTACGAGGCAGTCTCATTATGAAATACCAAGATTTGATCGACGCTTGCCGCCAAGATTGGCAAGAATACACCGAGCATGCCTTCGTGCAGCAATTAGCCAAAGGCACACTGGCTCAACCTTGTTTTCTGCATTACTTGAAACAAGATTTCTTATTCCTAAAACAGTACGCGCGAGCTTATGCGCTGGCAATCTACAAAGCACGTACGTTAGACGACATGCGCCGCGCACTACCAAGTGTACATGCGCTTTTAGATTCAGAGATTACCCACCATGTTACCTACTGCGGTCAGTGGGGCTTGACGGAATCTGATCTCGAAAACGAGCCGGAAGATTTTGGCACGGTGGCTTACACGCGCTACGTACTGGATGCGGGAATGACGGGCGACTTAGTTGACTTGTATGCCGCGCTCGCCCCTTGCTCCATCGGCTACGCCGTCATTGGTAAAATGCTGATTGAAGATGAAAACACGGTATTCGAAGGCAATCCTTACGCAAGTTGGATTAACTTGTACGGCGGTGAAGAGTTCCAATCCGGCGTGGCAAGTGGGGCCGAACACTTTAATCAGTTGCTGGCTGAAATCGACATCTACAGCCAGCGAGGTCAAAACCTGATTCAGGTCTTCAAAACCGCAACGCGTATGGAAGTGGCGTTTTGGCAACAAGGTCTAAACGCACAATAAGGTTAATTGGAGAATCTCATGTTAATAGAACAAATCACTCAAGCATTAACCGCAGTGCGTCAGCAAAAGCCTTTAGTCGTGAACATTACCAACTACGTGGTGATGAACAACACGGCGAACGCTTTGTTGGCTATCGGAGCTTCGCCAATCATGGCGCATTCAAAGCAAGAAATGGCAGAAATGATGTCGTTTGCAGGCGCTTTGGTGAGCAACATCGGCACCCTAGACAGCGTTTGGACACCGCGCATGATCTACGCTGTCGAGCAAGCCAACTCGAACGGTAAAATCGTTGTGCTCGACCCTGTCGGTTGCGGCGCAAGTTCACTGCGCACCGAAACCTCGCGCGAAATCGCCCGCCTTGCAAACAAGTTAATCATTCGTGGTAATGCTTCCGAAATTATTGCTCTCGCTGGTGAGCAAGCGCAAAGCAAAGGTGTAGATGCACTCGACAGTAGTGATGCGGCCCTTGGGGCGGCTCACTTCTTAGTTGAAGAATACGGAGCGAGCGTGGTGATCTCCGGCGAAACTGACTACATCGTGACAAAAGAGCAAACCGTACAGCTGAATAATGGTCACGAGATGATGCCATACGTAACCGGAATGGGCTGCACACTGACGGCACTGACTGGCGCTTTCGCAGCAATCGGCGACGAAACAGGCCTTGCTGCGGCAGCGGTGCTTGGCGTTGTGGGTGAAATTGCGGCTGAGCAAGCGCGAGGGCCAGGTAGCTTGCAAATGCATCTTTTGGATGAGCTTTACCAACTGGATGAAGAAACACTGGCAACACGTCTTAAATTACAAGTGAGATAAATCACTTCTCAATGCTTTAAACGCCTCTCACTCCAAAGACAGTGGGAGGCAAAAGGAAACATAATGAACGCCTATCGTTTGTATTTGGTCACCGACGACCAACAAGATTTATCCACTCTCAAACACGTTGTAAGAAAGGCGGTAGAAGGTGGGGTCACCATGGTACAGGTGCGCGAAAAACATGGTGACGTTCGTGCATTTATTGAACGAGCTCAAGCCGTAAAGACGATCCTTGAAGGCACTGGCGTCCCGTTAATCATCAATGATCGTGTTGATGTTGCCCTTGCCGTCGATGCCGATGGTGTTCACTTGGGGCAATCAGATATGTCCGCAACTATCGCTCGCGAGTTGATTGGACCAAACAAAATTCTCGGCTTATCGATTGAGACTGAAGAGCAGCTTGCAGAAGCGGACTCTCTTCCGATTGATTACATCGGTTTAAGCGCGATCTTCGCTACACCAACCAAAACCAACACCAAAAAACATTGGGGTATTGAAGGTTTGAAGATGGCATTAGAGACGACTTCACTACCGATTGTTGCCATTGGCGGCATTAACGAGAGTAACATTCCGCAGCTTAGCGCCACTGGTGTTCATGGTTTGGCTTTGGTTTCTGCCATTTGTCATGCAGAAAACCCAACCAAAGCAGCAGAATACTTACTTTCTCTGATGGATTAAGACCCCAACGCTTAAGGATGAGCGCCTTTACCCTCCGGATAAATGCCATCAATTCATCACTCAACCTTCATTCTCTCGTCAAATTGACAAAGCGTTGATAAGTTTTTCACGCCAGATAACGTAAGATAAGCCCCTTATTTTCACGTGGTTGAATAACCCTCAATAAAAACAAAACGCTCTCAATGAAAACCAAAAAATATGGATTGATGATGCTCGCCTTGTTTGTTCTTGGCATCATCCCAATGTCGCTGTTTGGCTCTTATCACGATCTCACCTCACAGGTGCCTGAAAATCTGGGTATTACTTTTACTTTGCTCACTGACTCTGCTGGCAGCAAAGGCTTTTTAATTACGTTAACACTGCTACTGCTTTCTTTATTTCGCTTTAAGCCAAGTCGCACTGAGTGGATGCAAAAACTCTCAATGTTAGGGCTATTACTTGTGATTGGCTTTGCCAGCAAAACGGGGCTAAAGCTGATGACAGAAAGCCCGCGCCCATACACGGAATTGCTCGCAGCAGAACAATTGATTGAAACACCAGAAACGTTTTATCAGTTAGATACAAAGCAACAAGCCAACGTAATTAACCAGATTTCTGAACACGTCAGTGATTGGCGGACGCGCCATTGGCAAGGCGAGAAAGACTATTCTTTCCCATCCGGTCATACGATTTTCGTTTCGATTTGTCTGGCTTTCTTTGGTGGGTTGTTCTTACAGAACAAGTGCTATATCTCTGCACTGTCATTGTGGATGTGGGGAATGAGCGTCGCATATAGCCGCTTATGGCTGGGCATGCATCGCCCTGAAGATTTAATAGGTTCGGTCTTGTTTGTCGCGATTGTATTTACTTTACTCCCGACATTTCAGATTAAGAAACAGATGCCGTTTGTTTCTCTTGCTTCGCGCTAATGTGAACGATGACTAGATAAAAAAGAAGCCAGCGATTCGCTGGCTTCTTGCTTTCAAGCGCTACTTTTTTCTAGCCATTTTTTGGTGGTTCAAACGCCGTTAGTTCTAATTCTGGGCCAGTGTATTTTTCAATACGAACCAGTGCCGAGTTCGCCGCACAGCCGTTTGCAAGTCGAGAGGTCGGAATATCCAACGTTAACACGTTACAACCGCCGTTCTTACAAATGCCGGTTTTCGGATCCAAGTCCGGCCAACCGCCTTCATGAATACATACTGAACCTTGCTTGATTCTGTCAGTGACTTCTGCGCCAACCAATACTTGGCCACGGTTGTTAAACGCACGAACTAGATCGCCCGTTTTAATACCACGCGCTTTCGCATCTTCAGGGTGAATCCAAATAGATTCACGGTTTGCAATTGCGTACTCTTCGCGAATCTTCGCGTAGTTAAACTGGCTGTGTAGACGATGCGCTGCGTGCGCGGTCATTAGCTGCAACTCGCCATCTTTTGCATTGCCGGTGTACTCGGTTGGTGCCATCCACGTAGGGTGTGGAGGACAGTCTTCCAACTGGTAACCTTCAATGGTTTTCGAGAAGATTTCAATCTTACCACTTGGCGTACCTAGCGGGTTCATGATCGGGTCTTCACGGAAATCCGCGTAACGAACAAACTGTGCGTTCTTCTCGTTCCACTTCATCTCGATCAGTTGGTTATCTTCCCAGAACTTGCTGAAGTTCGGCATCGCAATGCGAGAGCCACGGCCACCTTGTTGCGCCGCTTTGTAGAAGCCGTACAGCCATTCCATTTCGGTTTTGCCTTCGGTGTACACATCACGGCCACCCGGTGCTAACATCTCTGCCATGTCCGCGAATACATCGAAGTCATTACGCGCTTCACCTTGCGGCTCAACCACTTGCTTCATTGGCACCAAGTGTTGGTTACTGTAGTCACCCGTCATCGTTAAGTCGTTACGCTCGAACGATGTGGTGATTGGCAGAACGATGTCCGCATGCTTCGCAGCCGCCGTCCAGTAAGGCTCTGAAATCACGATCAGCTCAGGCTTTTGCCACGCTTTAATCAAGCGGTTGGTGTCTTGGTGGTGAGTAAAGTTCGCACCGCCAGCCCACCAAATCATCTTAATGTTCGGGAACGTCAGTTCATGACCGTTGTGATGGTAGGATTGACCTGGGTTTTCCAACGCCTCGACAATACGCGCCACAGGGAAGCTTTGCACCGCGCCAGACACTGCCCAGTCGTTACCCGCAGAAGAGCCACCACCCAGTGATGCCGAAATCGCAGGAAGTACGCCAGCATCACGAGCAGGGTTACCACCGTTTGAGTAGTGGTAAGAGAAACCAAAACCACCGCCCGGTAAACCGATTTGACCCAACATCGTTGCCAGTGTAACCAGCATCCAGTGACGCTGCTCACCGTATTGTTGGCGCTGCATGCCCCAACCTGCCATCAGCATGGTGCGGTTTTTACTGAAGATCTCAGCCAATAGCTCAAGTTGCTTCGCAGGTACGCCACAGATTTGTGATGCCCATTCTGCTGATTTTTCTACGCCGTCTTCTTCGCCCATCAGGTACGCTTCAAACTTGTCGTAACCTGCGGTGTATTTATCGAGGAAGGCTTTATCGTGCTTACCTTGTTTCACTAAGGTGTGTGCGATACCCATCATCATTGCCACGTCGGTCATTGGGTGAGGAGCAATCCACTCCGCATTCTCGCCAAAGAATTCAATGGTTTCAGAGCGAATTGGGTCAATCGCAATGACCGTCTTGCCTGATTTTTTCAATTGATGGAAGAACTCAAGACCAGCACAGTCTGTTGAGCTCCACGCGATTTTTAGGGTGTTGATTGGGTTTAAGCCCCAAAGCACAACCACATCACTGTGCTCTAGTACCACTGGGTACGTGGTTTGTTGCTCGTACACTTCGATAGAACCCACAACGTGCGGCATGATGATCTGCGCAGCGCCCGTTGAGTAGTCACCCAAGTGGCCTGAATAACCGCCCGCCATGCTCATGTAACGTTGCAGCAAGGTTTGTGCTTTGTGCAGCACGCCACTTGAACGCCAGCCGTAAGAACCAGCAAACACAGAAGCCGGGCCATATTCTTTACGAATGCGCATGTGCTGTTCGTGGATCAGCTTGTAAGCTTCATCCCAAGACACGCGTACAAATTCATCGCTGCCGCGAACGCCTTCGGGAGCTGATGGGTTTGACAAGTAACCTTTACGAACCATTGGGTACTTAACACGCGCTTTAGTGTGCACTTGGTCAGGACCAGTGCTTTGTAGGCTATTTGGTACAGTTTGAGGCAGAGCATTGGTGGTCGAAACCAACTTACCATCTTGTACTTCACACAACATTGGGCCCATGCGGCCCGCCGTTAGAATGCCTTTGCCGCGAGAATTAGAAGACGCAACAGACATAGGTGCAAATGAAGTGAATGCCATTGCACCAGCCGCCATACCAGTGCCTTTTAGAAATCCGCGACGGGTCATATTAGTCATAATCTTATCCTTCTATTTATCGTTAGTGACCAACCACATCTTTCGCGTGGTGCTGGAAGAACTTGGTTAGAATTTCTAGGTTCTCGGCTGAAATATCAGTTCGATCACCCATACTTTTCGCTACCGGTCCCCATGCATTCACTGTGAAGTGATTTGAAGGAATTTTCGCGTGACAAGTTGCACAGTAAACGTTGTCCAACTCTTCTGCGTATGACCATACTGGATCAAGCGTGTCTACAACTGGAGAATCAATAGCACCTGTTAGAGAAACTGCGCGCCATTCGTTGCCGTAAACATCCGCCTCAAATTCACCAGCTTCAAGCGCTTGTTGGCCTTGCTCTGTTAGCGTTGCTACGATGGCACGTTGACCTTCTCCCATGTAAAGCACTTGTTCTGCGCCTTTCATTTGGAATGCATTCAACTTAACAGTGCGGTTGTCGCCTTCCGCGCTCATCACTTCCAGTTTTGTTGTTGGATTGATGGTACCCATTTCACCCATATTAATCGTTGTTACTGGGTAAACTACCTTCGCGTTAGCCGCTGTCTTCGTCGTGAAACTCATCAGCGTTTCGAATGCTTTGCTGTCTAGCTCTGCTTCTGGTGCAAAGTGAGCCACACCTTTGTGACAATCGATACACGTTTGATCGTTCGCTTTCGCGTATTCGTGCATCTTCGCCGCATCGCGTGATTGCTCAAACTCTTCCATTGCATCGAAATCATGACACGAACGACACGTCGCTGAATCGTTTTCACGGAACTGAGCCCATACAGTTTCAGCCATGTCTTTACGATGTGCTTCGTATTTCTCTGGCGTGTCGATCTTGCCTGTCACAAATTCGTGGTAAATGTCTTTCGACGCACGAATTTTGGTGATCAGGTAATCCATTGGTTCTTGAGGAATATGACAGTCAGAACATTCCGCGCGAATGCCCTTTGCATTACTGAAGTGAACTGAGCCTTGATACTCTTTATAAGGGATTTCCATAGAGTGGCATGAGACACAAAACTCAGTGTCAGACGTGTAGTGCATCACCGCTGCACTGCCGCCCAAAGTTAACCAACCCACACCAACGCCAGCAGCAACTAGCAATGCAATATATCGTTTTTTTATTGACATAATTCGCAACACTTCCAAATAAAATGTAATTATAGGTCGCAAATTACTACTTTGTGGGTAGATAACTCTTGATCCACATCATTACCGTGTTGCTCTCTGCGTCTCAAGAATGAAATTTCGTTATTTAGCTCCCATGAATTCATATCTAACGCAAATTTTTTGCACAATTCGACATTCACAACATAAATCACTTTTCTAAATTGAACGGTTTGATCAATAAGCTAAGAGAATGAGAGACTGGCAATTCAACTCGATGCATTAAGGATGTGCATGTCGACTCTCATATCTACACCCAGAACCACAATGAGCCCGATCAGAGCAGAAGATTGGGCGCTATTTCAGCGTTTACATATCGAGCCGAGTGTCATCGCTCTCTGCTTCGATAAACCTGACGAGCGAGTGTTACGCGACAAGTTTGAATCTCGTTTAGCGAGCTGGACACCAGAGTGTGGCCATTGGTTGTGCTTGACCATTCTCGATGCAAATAATCAACAACCTATTGGGATTACGGGGTTTGTACTAGAGGAAGACAAAGCCGAGGTAGGCTATTTGCTGCTGCCCGAGTTTCATGGCCAGCAATTCGGCACAGAAACACTTAATGCTTTGCTGCACTGGGCAGAAACCACGCACGATATCCGCCGCTTTTCAGCTACAGTGACCGAAGGAAATGTCGCATCAGAGCGCGTACTCACAAAATGCGGCTTCGAACTCTCTCAAGTCATTCCAGACGCATACCAAATCGGTGGCAAACACTACGCCGATAAAATCTACTCGCGACAAAAATAAGGACGTATTTTGAATAAAGTAGTCATCGTTACTGGCGCAAGCCGAGGCATTGGAGCCGCAACTGCGAAAAAGCTGGCCGAGCAAGGCTATGCCGTGTGTGTTAATTACCGTGCGCAAAGTGAAGCAGCTCACCAAGTGGTCAGAGACATACAAGCAAATGGCGGAAAAGCGATCGCCGTTCAAGCAGATGTATCTGACGAGCAACAAGTGCTCAACCTTTTCGATGCAACAGAAAATGCACTAGGCTCAGTCACCCATTTGGTCAACAACGTTGGCATTCTATTTACTCAGTCACCGTTGGCGGAAATCAGCTTAGAACGCTTTCAGAAAGTAATGAACACTAATGTGAATAGCTGCTTTCTCTGTTGTAGAGAAGCGGCGAAGCGATTCGGTACTGGTGGCGCAATTGTGAATGTTTCTTCTGGGGCATCACGCTCAGGCGCGCCATTTGAATATGTCGATTACGCCACATCAAAAGGCGCAATGGATACCTTAACCAAAGGGCTATCGCTTGAATTGGCAGACCGAAATATTCGCGTCAATGGCGTTCGACCTGGTTTCATTTACACCGATATGCACGCCGATGGTGGAGAACCAAACCGAGTGGATAGGCTCAGCCCTCAAATTCCACTGAAACGGGGCGGTACGGTAGAAGAAGTGGCGAATGCGATCGCTTGGCTACTCAGTGATGAAGCTTCTTATGTTACAGGCTCTTTTATCGATCTTTCGGGCGGTAAGTAAAATGGAAGTCAACATTCGACAAGCAACTCCTGACGATTTGGATGCAATTTTTGAATTAAACCTACAAATTAACGCACTGCATTTTGCCAACGCGCCTGAAGCTTTTGTAGCGCCTTCGGAAGACGACCGAGCGTTCCTCATTCAGGCTCTCGAGAATGATGAACGCTTGTTTTTAGTCGCAGAACATGAAAAGGAGGTAGTCGGCTTTTTAACCGCGATGATCACTCAGAATGAAACCGTCAGCTTTCTGATCAAAGATCCAATTTGTCGAGTAGGAACGATTGTCGTCAATGAAGAACAAAAGCAGCAGGGTATCGGTCGCCAACTACTTGAGGCCTGTGAGCAATGGGCGCGCGATGCCAATGCTACACAAGTTCGATTAGAAGTGATGGAATTCAATCAACCAGCACAGCGGTTTTACGACAAGCAAGGTTTTAAAACTAACTCACGCATTATGCTGAAACATTTGTAACGATAACGACAATTAAGCGCTTTTCACGACTAAAGCCACCTAAATCGCATTTATCGATGCAATTTATCCCCTGATTTTAGAAAAGACGATATGATGTGCGGATAAAGGAGATTCGAACATGATTTATCTTTTCGATTGGGGGAACACCTTAATGGTGGATTTCCCTCACGCACAAGGAAAAATGTGCGATTGGGAACACGTAGAAACGATTCCTCTGGCCAAAGAAACACTGGCAACACTTTCCCAAAATCATGCTATTTACATCGCGACCAGTGCGTCTGATTCCAACATGGAAGAGGTTCAGCGTGCGTTCGTCCGCGTCGACTTAGACCAGCACTTAAATGGCTACTTTTGTTTTGCCAATCTCGGCATCGCTAAAAACCAACCTGAGTTTTATCTTGCTATCGCAAAACAGCTAGGGGTCAACGTGAGTGAGTTAACCATGGTTGGCGACTTGCCCCATAAAGACATTTACCCTGCAATGCAAGCTGGCGTAAATACGATTTGGTTTAATCCAACAGGAGCCAATGCGCCAGCCGATCCCATTCCGAATCAAATTCGCTGTTTATCTGAACTCGTACCTTAACCATCACTAACCTGCACTAATCAAGGAAGATGAATGCAAATTAGACCCATCCAGGTAAGCGATATCGAGCGCTTTACCGAACTGTGGAACCGAGTCTATGCCGAAGGTAAATACCTGCGCAGTCCGGCTCCAGATAAAGACACCCTGACCAATATTTTACGTCGCGTAGAACTTGAATCGATTCCTCAATTTGTTGCTTTGGACCATCACGTTCTGATTGGTAGTGTAGAGATTTTTCCTGCCGAACTGTGCGGTTATGAAGGCGGTCAACTCACTAGCACAGGCATTTTAGGTATTCATATCGATAGAACATTCAGAGGAAAAGGGCTAGGTAAGCAGCTATTGTCTGTCGCACTTAAAAGTGCCTGGGAATATGGTTACGACACCATTGTACTTAATGTTTATAAGGACAACCTTGCCGCGATAGCGTTGTACGAACGATTTGGATTTGAGCACCATAGTGAACTAGGAGAAGTCACTCTCCCCAATGGCGAAGTGTTGATGAGTCAGAAGATGATGTTAAGCGCGCCTAACAACCCTCAGTAACGTGCCCTCGGACGATAGACTCTGTGGATGCTTGATTTACATAATAGAAATAGCATGCCTCTTCTGCCAAGGTATACCCTTGCGGCCAAATGTACACCACCCGATCAAGACCTGACTGGTCGACAAATTGATAATCGGGAATAGACACAAAGTGGGTACTGTTTGGGTGTTGCTGACCAATAATACAAAAGTCACTGCCTTTGCAGGGAACATCAATTTTGGACACGCCACTCTGCGGCAAATCGATTTCTAATAACGCGCCAATGCTATTGGCGCTCGCTTCTGGCATACCACTTAAGGTTTTTACGTTCCTATCAATATAGTGGACTTGGTTTTGCTCGGCGGCATTGTCTATCGCCACTCGGGCGTTAAAAAATTTAAGCGCGGTACCCAATGACGAATTGGAACTGTGTAGCATCGACGCATAGGCTTGGCGATGAATGTGGAGTAGTGTTGGCAACGCAGCCAAAGCGATGAAAGCCAAAGTGGCAAGCACTATGGTGATTTCCATCAGAGTAAATCCCTTTAATCTCACTTTTTTATCTCAGCAGAATGAATGGTCGTTTGCCTCACATCCATGTGAGACCTTGCCAATATATCGCTGATTTAAAAGGTTTAAAGCCCTAGTAGATGACAAACAAGAGTCATGGGCCAAAGTTGAGACCGCTCGCCAAGTTACTATGCAAACGCACACATTTATGTGTCAACTTTAGGACTTTATTTATCAATCACTTATTTACTGAAGTAGATTACCCGAGTAGTGGAACGTTATTACGAACAAGTCCGCGACGTACGTTAGTGCACATCTTCCCGAAACGGCGGATCTCATCAAACTGCGGAATCACACCCCGCTCCATTGCCGACTCCCAATAAGTAACCTCTGAATCGACCATTTCTAATAATTTCTTTGGACAACCGATGCACTGCCCTTCCGGCCCACACACAAAAGTTTCCGGTTCGTAAATCGGTAGCTCAGCTTTTACTTGCTCGATGATATTACGCATCGCGGTCATTCGATCTGGCTTTAACGTCATCACTCTGCTCCACGGATTAAGATGAAGCAGAATTGTACTCACTGGCACGTGAATGTCCCTACCCAATTTAGGTATATTCTGTTTGAACCGATTTTTTTATCGTCAGCTCTGGCTTTTTAACCACTAGATAGACCGCCGTGGCCGCCAATGCAAAGCCAGAAATGCCCATCCAATCAAACGACTCTCCAAACGCGAGCCAAGCTTGAATCGCGGTTGTTGGCGGCACTAGGTAAAACACAGACGCCACACTCGAAGACGCGCCATTTCTCACCATGTACAGCAGCAGCAGGATAGCCACACAAGAGAGCACGACGACCAACCACAACACGGTCAAAATAAACTCCAGTTCCCACTGAACTTGCATGGTTTCAAACTGCATCGCAACAGGCAGAAACATGATGAGTGCGGCCAAATATTGCACCGTCGCACCACCAACCATATCCACCTGTTGGCAATGTTTTTTCTGATACAGCGTCCCTAACGTGATACCAACCAAAGACAGTAAACAGACTCCAATGGCTAAGAACTTATGTTGCTCAGACTGCCACTCCATGTTTCCCATCAGCACCATGGCGATGCCGACAAAGCCAAGAGCCAAACCCAGCCATTGCGAGGGTTTAAATTCCTCACGAACAAACACCACCAGCAAAGCCGCGGTTAAAATCGGCTGAATGCCCACCAACAACGAACTCAGCCCGGCAGGCATACCCAAATCAATAGCGAAATAAGTGCCGCCTAAATAGAAGCCATGGATCAACACACCCACCACACAGCTGTGCCAGAAATCGCTTCCTGTCGGCAACCTTCTACGCAATACCGCCACAAGAACCAAAAACAGTAAGACATTGAATGCCATACGGATAGAAAGTAGTGTCGCTGGCTCGGCATACTGCAAACCAAAACGCGCACCAACAAATCCAGAAGCCCAAAGGATGACAAATACAAAAGGGATGGCTCGGATTAACATGTTCGCCTCACTCACGCTTGTTTTATGTTTTGAGATGCTGCTAATGTAATTAGGTACAGTGTTTTCAAAAAGTGACAGATGGAAGTGTTTTTATGGGTACAGATTTATTGGGAAGCGGTGAAGGGAATAAGTACCTCTTGGTGGAAAAACACCTCAAACAAGCCATCAATGGTGGCGTTTATCAAGCGGATGATCGACTGCCCTCCATTCGCTCGTTGAGCCAAGAATTAAGCGTCAGCAAAAACACCGTGATTCGTGCGTATCAAGAGTTGGAAGCGCAAAACTTGGTGTACTCGGTTCCCAAATCGGGTTATCGAGTGAAAGTCGCTTTGCCGACCTATCGCTCAATTCCGGATCCGACTCGCGTGGATTTGCTCTCGATCTGCAAAGAAATCCTCACGTACCCTGAATACCAAGAGCGTTTGCCCGCAGGCTCTGCCCACCCAAACATTGACTCCCCCGCGATCAAAAGCTTGTACGCCGAGATTGGCCGCCACAGCCGCCAGCAAACGCATGTACCGAGCCATTACCAATTGCCACCCGGTGATCACCTCTTAATCAAACAACTGGCGAAAATCACGCAAGATTTGGGCACGCCAGCCAAGTTGGATGAGATCATGGTGACGCACGGCGCGCAACAAGCAATTAGCCTAGCGCTGCGCGCAACGACACAAAAAGGCGATATTGTCGCGGTGGAGTCCCCTTGCTATTTTGGCAACTTATTGATGCTCGAATCACTCGGCCTCAAAGTGGTGGAAATTCCGAGTTGCCCACGAGACGGTATGTGCCCCGAAGCCTTAGCAACAGCAATGGCGACATGGGACATAAAAGCGATCATCGTAACGCCAAACTTCACCAACCCAACTGGTGCCATGATGCCGCTAGAAAAGCGCCAGCAATTGCTCTTGGTGTCCGGCAATATTCCTATTATCGAAGACGATGTGTTTGGCGGGTTAAGTTATGATAAGACGTTGCCAAGCTTGAGCTTGCTCGATGACAGGCAACGCGTAATTTACGTGAATTCGTTATCCAAAACGCTCGATTCGCGTTTGAGAATTGGTTGGATGTTAGCGGGGCGATATCGAGATCAAATTGAGCAATATCTACTGTGTGAAAACATGGGCAGCTTGAACCTGATGCAATCAGCCGTGGCAACGTTTCTAACGTCAGGCAAGTATCGAACGCATACTTCGCGAATGGGTCGGGTTTATCAAAACAACATGCGCCGATTTATCCAGATGCTTCATCAATACTTGGATGAATACGAATCTCTAAAACATCGATACCAGATCAACGCCGTGCAAGGCTCGTTCTTGCTTTGGTTGCGCCTGCCCAAAGAAACGGACAGCTATGCGTTGTATCAAGCGTGTAATCAACACAGAATCAGCCTACTTCCCGGTACCGTATTTGGCACTCAAGGGCAATATCGACATTGCGTGCGCCTCAGCGTGGCAAACTTTGGTAGTGAAACCGATTGGAGTCAAGCGATGCAAACATTGGCAAAGTTGATAGCAAAGCATGTCTGTTAACTCACTCTTAATAAATGAACTTATGCCCACACACGCAAACAGGTAACAACAAAAAACTCCACGCAAAGGTGGAGTTTTCTCGTATCGCTATCGCCCTCAGTGCGACTGAATTTGCCACATTCTCGCGACGTTTTCGGCTAAATTGGCAACGTTGACGTCGGCCTCTTTCATGGCCTCAGATAAGCTCATCGCCTTTGGCACGCAAGCAAACACCGCATCAATGCCGCATTCATAGACCGCCTGATAGTTGTCGCCCACACAACCTGCTAATGCAACGACTGGTAAATCAAACTGCTTGGCCACCTGAGCAACCCCCATCGGCGTTTTGCCATGTGCGGTTTGATGATCGATTCGACCCTCGCCTGTGAATACAATATCCGCATCCGCAACATGCTGAGCAAGCTTGACCGTTTCAAGCACAATCTCAATTCCCGGTTGCAAACGTGCTGGCGTGTACCCGAGCAAGGCCGCGCCCATACCACCAGCAGCACCCGCCCCTTCACGAGTCAGTACATGCTTACCCGTCGCTTGTTCCGTCAACTCGCCAAACTTGCGCAATGCGTTATCGAGCAGTGTGACGTCTAACACCGTCGCTCCCTTTTGCGGGCCAAAGATAGCCGATGCGCCTTTGTCGCCACAGAGTGGGTTATCAACATCGCATGCTACCAACACTTCACAAGTTGCTAAACGTGGGTCAAGACCAGAAATATCGATGGAGGCAAGCGCCGCTAACCCGCCTCCATTTGGGGTAATTGCATGACCAGATTCATCAAGAAACGCTACCCCCAACGCGGTCAACATGCCCACGCCACCATCATTGGTAGCGCTGCCACCCAAACCAATGATTAAGCGTTGAATACCTCTGTCTAGCGCGTGTTTGATCAGCTGTCCAGTACCAATGCTGCTGGTCAGTTTTGGGTCGCGAGCGTCACTCGGCACAAGGTGTAGCCCACTGGCCTCCGCCATTTCAATAACCGCAGTTTCGCCGTCGCCGAGGATGCCATAAAACGCTTCAACATCATTCCCTAATGGCGCAGTCACTGTTGTGAAGACTTGTTCGCCTTGAGTTGCATCTATCAAAGATTGAACCGTGCCTTCGCCACCGTCTGCGACCGGAACCGTAACAAACTCGGCATCCTGCCATACGCGAGCAAGACCCGTTTTGATCGCCTCGCTCACTTGTTTGGCGGTTAAGCTTTCTTTAAATGAATCAGGTGCAATTACCACTTTCATACGTATTTCCAGAGACTTATAAGAGAACGAGACTCAAAATGTACACCAATGCCATTGCCGTGACACCTTGAACGAGCGTAGCCATGGTTTGCGCGCGGTAGGCTAAGCCCACCGACATGCGGCTAAACTGCGAAACTACCCAGAAGAAGCTGTCGTTTGCATGAGAAACCGTCATCGCACCTGCACCGATCGCCATCACCGTTAATACGCGGCCCATTTCTGAATCTAGCCCCAATTGCGTAAGCATAGGCGCAACCAAAGCCGATGTGGTCACTAGTGCAACCGTTGACGAACCTTGCGCCGATTTTAGCGCAGCCGCAACGATAAATGGCATGAAAATACCCACGCCCAGCGCCGATAGCGTCGTACCCAAGTATTCACCTAGCGGCGTTGCTTTTAATACCGCGCCAAATGCACCACCCGCACCGGTAATCAAAAGAATAGGCGCAGCAGCCGTAATACCTTGGCTGATTCGCTCGCCAAATTCTTCAATCTTGTTGTCTGACTTGAGTAGGCGAACAGAAAGGAACAGGCCAATCACCAATGCCGTTAGTGGCTGTCCTAAGAAAGTCAGAACATCAAACACAAAACCTTCGCCCAACGGTAAGCTTGGGAATTTCGCGATAGAGCCAAAACAGATCAATAAGATAGGAACAAAAATAGGAGCGAATGCTTGGCTCGCCGTTGGCAATTTGCCGTAAGACGCTTTGAGTGCTTGCCAGTCTTGCTGAATTTCTTCTACGGCTTCAATGCCATCTGGTTCAACATGTTGGAATCGGTTCGCCCACAGCATACCCGCTAACGCCGCAACCGCTGCAACAAACACACCCACACCAATCACTAAACCAAGGTTAGATTCCAGGCCTAAGTTACCCGCAGCGGCAATCGGGCCAGGAGTTGGCGGCACAAACGTGTGCGTCGCGTATAGGCCAGTAGCCAACGCCACACTCATCGCAACGCTTGAGGTTTTTAAACGCTTCGCGAGTGATTCTTTGAGCGAGTTCAGAATGACAAAGCCTGAATCACAAAATACCGGAACAGAAACGATGTAACCGATGATGCTCATAGTCAATGTTGGGAAACGCTCACCCAACACTTTAATAACCGTATCAGCCATGGTGATCGCCGCACCACTTTTCTCCAAAATAACACCGATGATGGTACCTAAAACGATAACCAAGCCAATGTAACCAAGGATGCCGCCAAAGCCAGAAGCAATGGTTTTGGCAATGCTATCTGCCGGTAAGCCGTAAGCAAATGCCGCAAGGAACGCCGCGATGATCAGCGCTAAAAAGGGATGTAATTTGAATTTGGTGGTCGTGAGCACAATAAATGCGATCACCCCGAGCAGGATTAATATAAGGTTCATGATAACTCCATTTATTCTTATTTTGCTGAGCGAGTCCGTGTTGGCTCACTCAACATGTAGGGACGCATGAATTATTAATCGTTTGCTTTCGAATTCCTTTAGGCGGAGTGACAAATGATGTGGTCAAAAAATGACGCGTATTGTGCAAATGCACAATATCACGCCATTTTTGAGAGCCGAGTCGCAATATAAAGCTCCGCTAACCCCACAAAATTGGTGGTTGGCAGCCCTGTTATCTCGGTGATTTTTTCTAACCGATAACGCAGAGTGTTCCGGTGAATAAACAGCATTTTAGAGCATTCCGTCACATTGCCATTGCATTCAAACAATGCATCTAGGGTTTTCAGCAATTGCCCAGACTTGTCTTTCTCTTTCAATCGTTTCACGCCATCAATAATTTGTTCACCTTGCCAAATATCCGCCAACGGCGCTAACAGCACAGGCAAACGAAGTTCATCGAACAGGTACTTACGTTTCTCTGGGTAGAACTGCTTGCCAATGGCTAATACCTGCTTCGCGCTTTGGTATGACAACGCGACATCTTTAGGCTCATTAAACAGCTGCCCTAGCGCAATGTGAAACGTATGCGAATCGTGATCGCTTAAACGCGACATCAACTTATCAATGCGTTCACTTTCGATTTGGCTATCCCACTGCTTGGCGGAATGACACGGTTTCAACACCACAATTTCATTCACCGAGACAATCGCAACCAGATTGTTACGCTCCGGATATTCAAGCAGCTCAACAATATTGCGCACGCTCTTCATGCTTTTTGAAGCGGACGGCGTCGAGACTTCAATCACCGTTGCCACTCTTGGTTGAGTCACATCGATAGAAAGACGCATCGCCCAATCTTTCAGCTCTTCATCGGTCAATTTGCCATTGATCCAAGCCAGAATAAACTCTTCGCGATGACGTCTGTCCCACTGAAATTTTTCCACCAGCGCGGCTTGCTCGATTGTTAGTTCAGCGGTCATTTTGACCAGCTTGGCGAAATCTCGGATTTTCTCCGGCTCGCCTGTCACACCAACAATACCGACCACGTCGCCATGCAATTTCAACAGCATATTGATTCCGGGTTTGACACCTTGCAACGTCAAGCATTGCTGCTCATTCAGCTCTAGTGAATCGCCGTGATTCAACGCCAATACCGCGCCATCATGCACTTGCCCAACGCGTTTGGGATCGCCACTGCCAATGATGATGCCTGCGGAGTTCATCACATTTACGTTGTGACCAATGATGGACATGGTTCGATCGACAATTTGCTGTGCTAGGGAGTGGTCGAGAATAACCATTTCGATTTTCCAGATTGACAATTTAATCATTCAATAAATCACAAATAGCCAACTGTCGCGATGATGCAGTTAAAAATAACTGAAGCAGCTCAAAGCATTACTCAATTAACCACACGATAAAAATGGATTAAACCCTCATTTTGAGCTGAGAGTTATATACTTAGAACAAAGGTCACCGATGCATTCGTCACTGTGCATCGATACCGCTCGTCTACCTACAGAGGAGGAAACAACATGGAATTACGTAATAAATCGGGTGAAGTCGCAAAAATTGCAGATAATCTCACTTTGAAGGAAATCACAGAAATGGGCTACACCGTAGATTTATGCGATGAAGCATTTGACCCCGGTGAGCATTGGAAAGCGGAAGGTAAAACGCAAGGTATGGGCGAGTACCCAGAGGAGTAAACGTCCTGACGGGCCAGCGCACGAAGCGCTCCATAAACAGAAAAACCGAGCGACTTAACGCTCGGTTTTTTACTTTTGAACTTCTTGAATAAACAAGCCCATCTCTTCAAGATAATTGCCGTTTGAGCATCCCCAATCGGTGACTTCAATCAGCTCGGTAACTAACTGTCCAGATTCATCATTTTGTACTCGTTGCACAAACGCTTCAAAGCGTTCTAACTGCGCCTGAGTTTTAATGCCATGCACAGCATATTCTACAAGCAAGCCGTTGTATGTCTGCCAGCGCTGTTCACCTGAAACATCACTGCTTAAAATTACAGAGCACTTTTGTTGAATGTTCTCAACCGCATCATTTCTTGGCGGCGTGACAGAAGAGCATCCAACCAAAATCGTACCTAGCGCCAATAGCGTAACTTTTGTCTTATTTATCATATCGTTTCCATATGTACTGCCGCGATATAGAAATATTATTACACATGACAAAGATCATCGAGAGCGCCTAGCAGATTAATTAACTGATGAACTGTAAACCCCGTGCCAATCTAAACACTGCGCACTCCAAACTCGTAACAACTCTTGCTAACTCATTAAAATGTAAACAAATAGTAAAATCACGTTTACGCAGTACACTACCAGCAAATTAATTTGTCCCTCCTTTATTATCAACAAGCGTGCAATAATTAGGGGTCTACTCCCAACCATTTGAAGGATCAAAATGACCGCAACGGATTATCTCAACGACCTCAATCAACGTTACCTCTCGATTCACCGCACCAAAGAAGATTTCTTTTGGGAAACTTACATGGGGATCAGCGATGACCATGATGGCTCGACGCAAGCACAAACGGCGTGGACAAGCTTTTTGAGCAACGCCGAGCAAATTACTGCCATCAAACAACAGCTTGAAGCCGCGGACTCAATTACCGACCCACAAGAGAAACAGCAAACCATTACGGGTCTTTCTGGTTGGCTAGCGATGTTTGAATCTCACGCAATCGAGGGAGAAAAAGCACAAGCGTTGAAAAATCAGCTCATTGCCTTTGAAGCTGAACTATTCGAGAAAAAACAGAACCACGTACAAACGTTTACCGATGAAAACGGCAAGCAAGTGGAAGGTTCACTGCCAGTATTGAGCTCAACCATTCGCACCAACAATCATGAAGAAGTTCGCCAATCGGCTCACCAAGCGTTGCTGAACCTTGAACAATGGCTACTGCAAAACGGCTTTATAGAACTGATCAAACTGCGCAACCAGTTCGCTCGCTCACTGGGTTATGCGACCTTCTTTGATTACTCCGTACAAAAAACGGAAAAGATGAGCTCTGAGCAGCTATTCGAGATTTTGGAAGATTTCGAACAACGCACGCGAGATGCGCACCTAAACAGCTTAGAAAACTTGGCGAAAGAGAAAGGCGCAAGCGCACTAACGGGTTTCAACTTTGTTCACTCGTTCGCGGGTGACGTCATGCGTGACCTTGACCCATACGTGCCGTTCTCTAAATCTCTGAGACGCTGGGTAGAATCGTTTGGTCGTCTGAATATTGATTACTCTGGCGCGACGCTAACGCTGGATTTGTTAGACCGCAAAGGTAAGTACCCGAACGGGTTCTGTCACGGCCCTATCCCTTCTTTCTACAATCAAGGCGAATGGGTCGCAGCACAGGTGAACTTCACCAGCAATGCCAAACCAGACCAAGTGGGCAGCGGCTACGATGGCATTAACACGCTGTTCCACGAAGGTGGCCACGCAGCACACTTTGCGAACGTAAAAATGAACGCACCTTGTTTCTCGCAGGAGTTTGCGCCGACTTCAATGGCTTATGCAGAAACTCAGTCGATGTTCTGTGACAGCCTGTTAACCGATGCCGATTGGCTAAAACAATACGCACTGGATGATGAAGGGAATCCGGTTCCTGATGAGATCATTCAAGCGATGATCAACAGTCGTCAGCCATTCAAAGCTTATGAAGAACGTAGCATCTTGGTTGTGCCGTACTTTGAACGCGCGTTATATCAACTTAGCGATGACGAGTTAACGCCAGAGCGCATCACTAAGCTGGCTCGCGATTGTGAAAAACAGATCCTTGGTTTGGAATGCAGCCCTCGCCCACTGATGGCGATTCCACATTTGCTATCCGACGAAGCGGCTTGTGCGTATCAAGGTTACCTACTCGCGCACATGGCGGTGTACCAGACCCGTGCATACTTCCTTGAGAAGTTTGGCTATCTGACGGATAACCCAGAAATTGGCCCACTGCTGGCAAAACACTACTGGCACGCAGGCAATCATTTGTCGCACAACGAAACCATTTTCAGCCTGACTGGCGAGGGGTTCAATGCTAAGTACTTGGCAGATGTATGTAATCTATCGCCAGAGCAAGCGTGGGAAGTACAGCAGAAGAAAATCGACTCACTTGCAACACGAGAACGAGCACCAGTTGCTTCACTGAACGCGACGATTAAAGTCGTCGAC
This sequence comes from Vibrio sp. A1-1, assembly GCF_021728175.1. Taxonomy (NCBI): domain Bacteria; kingdom Pseudomonadati; phylum Pseudomonadota; class Gammaproteobacteria; order Vibrionales; family Vibrionaceae; genus Vibrio; species Vibrio sp. A1-1. The sequence goes on along the minus strand of NZ_JAKKCL010000006.1, from coordinate 214,081 downwards.
GGCAGTAAAGAACTGGCAAGCAACGTCATCTCTGACAAACAAATGTGTGACGATTTTGAACGTTACATCGTAGAGACTTACGGTCGATAACACGCCAAGAGCCAGAAGCCACGCTTCTGGCTTTTTGCTATTAAGGCACAACAAAAGGAAGCGCCATGCATCAACAAATCATCAAGTTCTGGTTCGAAGAACTAACGCCTCAAAACTGGTTTGAAAACAACCCAGAACTGGACAAACATATTGCGTCACGATTTGCCTCGGTACTAGAACAGGCCGCTCGTTGTGAACTGTTTAATTGGCGTGACAGCGCACAAGGACGATTGGCCGAAATCATCGTCCTCGACCAGTTTTCACGTAATGTGTATCGCAACACCCCAAAAGCGTTTGCGCAAGACCCGCTCGCATTAGCATTGGCTCAAGAAGCAATTCGGTTAGGACACGATCAAGAATTAGTGCCTGAGCAACTAAGCTTTTTGTACATGCCGTTTATGCACAGCGAATCTCGCCTCATTCATGTCGAAGCAGAGAAATTGTTTCGCGCATCAGGGCTTGAAAATAACTACGATTTTGAGCTAAAACACAAAGCCATCATCGACCAATTTGGACGTTACCCACATCGCAACGCCATCTTGGGAAGAGAAAGCACACCTGAAGAGTTAGCATTTTTGCAGCAACCCGGTTCCAGCTTTTAACCATCAATAACAACGAGAACGTTGAATGAAATTAGACGCCATATTGTGGGATTACGATGGGACACTCGTAAACTCTGTACCGAAAAACATCGACATCACCAAAGCGATCTTAGCCATCGTTGCCCCGCATTTAACTGGCGATAATTTACCGAAATATCTCCATTCAGAAGCCAACTATCACTACGCAAACCACGCGGCGAAAAACTGGCAAGAGCTCTACGTGGATTACTACGGCATGTCCCATGATGAAATGCTAAAAGCTGGTGGTTTATGGGCAGAGCATCAAGAGAAAAACCAAACACCAGTAACCCTGTTTGAAGGCATTAATGGCGTTATTAAAGAGTTTGCGCAGCTGCCTCACGGCATTTGCTCTCAAAACTCACAAAGCAATATTCGTCGAGTGCTGTCCGACAACGGCATCAGTGCGCCGTTTAAATCCATCGTCGGGTATGATGACGTCTCGAACGGACACCAAAAGCCCGATGCGTACAGTGGTATCAAATGCGTTGAGTCGATTTTTGGTCACGCAGAAAATCGACAGCTGATGTACATCGGTGACCATGAAGCCGACACGCAATTCGCACGCAACATCGAACAGCAGTTGGGTGGCCAAAGTAAAGTGATTGCCGTTGCAGCAGCGTACAGCGGCGCGATGCCAGAGCATTGGAGCGTGCAACCAGATTACGTGGCAAGAACGGTTGACGAGCTGTTTTCGATTATTGCTCAACACACGTAATTTTTGACTGCGGTTTAAGGCCAACACCTTGAAAGCCAGCGCTCACCTTGCCCTTTCAGACATTGAAACAATTTTAGCCACTACACTGGAGGCCCCATGGTTACATGGCCATGTTTATTGAAACTCGATGGCGACGATGAACTTATCTATTTGCGTTCTCATGCCGATCTTGATTCCGAATGCGAAGCGCTCATTTGGGGGCCAGATGATTACGTAATTGACTCAAATGGCAGCACGTTCGGGTTGCAATACAACGATTCGAACGCCACCGTTTTACAACCGGAAGAACGCACTCTGTCCGTCGAGGAAGTTACGTCACTCATCCAGTCGCATGAGTTTAGTCTCGCACAAAGGTGCATCATCAAAATTCACTTCACCTCGGTACAGCAAGCTGTTGAGGCATTAGCCAATTAACTCGAACTGTGCCCATACTGATTACATAAAATTATTATTTTTATAATTTATGATAATTTCATGTAATTAACACCGCACCATATACTCTCCCACATCGAAACAAGACAACGTTTAAGTACACATGTTGGGAGCAAACAAATGAAAATGAATCATGTCGGTATTATGGTCGGAGATATGGATAAAGCGGTTGAGTTTTACACGCAAGCGCTTGGTCTAAAAGTCGTTATGGGCAACACGAAAGTGATTGAAGAACGCGAAACCGCAATTGGCAGAATGTGTATTGCGGTCTTTGGTGAGGGCTTTAAAGGCTTCAACATTGCGCATCTAGTGACAAGCGATGGCATCGGACTTGAGTTATTTGAAATGAAAGAGCGTCAAGCGCGCCATGAAGTGGATTTTTCTCGCATCGGTATCTTCCATTTCTGTTTGCAGACGGACGACTTTGAAGGTGCAATCAAGCGCATTGAAGCGTTTGGAGGCAAAGTTCGTATGGACATCATGCGTTACCACCCAGAAGACGATAACAAGCCTGCGAAAATGGTCTATCTAGAAGACCCATTCGGCAACCTGTTCGAGCTTTACTCGCACACTTATGAAGAAACTTACGCTTCTGAATACGAGTAATTACATCAAGCAACACAACCGGGATCAGTGCGTTATCGAACCCGGTTGTTCAAACCGTTTCACCAACCATTGTTACGACTCAATGCCTAACGACTTCATCAACGATTCAACGGTATTGTTAACCCACAATATCAACGGATCATTACGGCGCTTTACGCTGTAAACGTAACCGAAGTTACCTTCTAATTTCGGCAGCGCGTCATCAAATTCGATAAAAGAAAAACGCTTATCTAACTGATTGATCAAGTGACGCGAACAAGGAAACAGCACATCGCTATCCGCAACCAAATTCAAAATGGTGTTGATGTGCGTGGTACGCAGTTGAATTCTTGGGACAACTGAAAAAGGCTGTAATAAGCGCGAGATGTGATCTTCTTTTTCATTCCAATGTTGGATGATGTGAACCGCGTACGCGTACTCTGAAATGTCATCCAAATACATGCGTTTGCCACCATGCGGATGCGTCGCGCGGCAGGCCAGAGCAAAGTCGTCCCGCCCTCCTTTTTTCTGAACCAGATGCTTCGGCAATTCCATAGGGAAATAGTTGATACCAAAAGCGATTTCACCCGCATCGATTTTGTCTGGCGTGGTTTCCGTCCAGTCTTCGATCACCAAGTTCATAAACGGCGCTTCTTTGGCTAGCAGCTGAGTAAACGCGGCAGAAAACCATTGCGCAATGGACGAGTTGATCGCAACACGCAGAACACCGCTTTCGGTCGCGGGATCAAAACTATGAGAAACATTCACTAGCTTGTCGATGTCGTTGATGATCCCAGAAAGCTGCGCTTTGATCTCTTCGGCTTTCGGCGTGAGCTCCATATTGGTGCCCTTGCGCACTAAAATGTCGTCGTTAAACAAATCCCGAATTTTACGCAAGCTTCGGCTCACAGCAGGCTGGCTGGTGCACAAACGCTCCGCAGCCGTTGTGGTGTTGCGTGTTTCAAGAATCACCGCAAGCACCTTGAGCAAATTGTAATCAAAGTTCATCAACGTTATCTCTTTAACTTTCCTCAAAGCATATCACTTTTGATATAGACTAAATACCCACAATTCATTTCTGTAATAAACGGGTGAACGACTAAGCTTAGCTGGAAACATATCCTCACAAACAAATGGATGAAACCAGCCATGAAACAAAAATTACTCGTTACTCTATTGGGATTATCAGCGCTAGGAGCCAGCCCTGCATTTGCGGCTAACACCAATGTTGATCTTGCAGAAGATGCTTATATCTACGGCTACTCTATTGATGAAGCGTACAAGTTTTTCTATCACACGGCGGTAGAAAACAACTATCCGCTCAACCGCTTTCAGAATATTCGTGCTCTAGCTGATGACTCTTACACCGCTCACCCAACCATTAATAACGATACGCTTCACCTTATGGGCTGGTTAGATGTTGCAGCAGAACCTGTCATTGTGAGCGTGCCTGATATGGATGAAGGCCGTTACTGGATCTTGCACACAATGGACATGGGCCACTACACCAACGCAGCGTTCAGTTCTCGTACTCGCGGCACAAAAGGCGGCCAGTTCATGTTTGCAGCACAAGATTGGCAAGGAGAAGTGCCAGCTTCTGTCGACGAAGTGGTTCGCGTAGACAGCAACCTTGTGAAGCTGATGGGTCGCATCATGGCAGTGAATGACGAAGATGCGAAAGTCGCGCTTAACTACATGGACCAATGGAACATTCGTACCCTATCGGAATATTTAGGTAAGAACGGGCCAAAACCAGTACAAAGAACGTATCCAGATCCAAAAAATTCAACATGGCTTGAACGCGTGAACTTCGTGCTATGTGATGGCTCGATGGGCAATGCAGACAAACAGTGGTTGGACAAATACCAATCTATCGGCGTTGAACCATGCAAAACTGACTTCACACCTGAGCAGCTAAAACTGGCAAAAGTTGGTGAGAAGAAAGGCATGGAACACCTCGTCAAACTTGCACCTAAAATGACAGATGCTCGTACGTTGCTTGGTACACGCGATACCTTGGGTGATGCGCCACGCGATATTTTTGCAGAAGGTACTTACCTTGGTCAGTGGGGTTTACCACCTATCGAAGCGTCTTACCGTAAATCAGATTTCGACAGCACTGGTCAAAAACTGGATGGTTCGAAGCATGATTACGTGATGCGCTTTAAAGCGCCGAACGTCAGCGAATTCTGGTCTGTTACTATTTACGGCAACGACAACCGTTTGATGGCGAAAAACGACCTAAACCGTCACAGCCGTGGCGACCGAACCATGAAAGCGGACAAAGACGGTTACTACACCATTTACATGAGTGCGAACGAGAAAGGCCGAGCAGACGATCCAAACTTCTTGCCAGTACCTGAAAAACCGTTCTACGCCATCATGCGTTTTTACGGCGCAGACGATGCAATCCAAAGTGGTGAGTATCAAATGCCTGAAATCAAAGTAGTCAAATAATTCGTTTTAACGAACCACTACTCTGTCGCCTCCTTAGCTCGTAAGTGCGTTAAGGAGGCTTATTTCAAGGTGGGTGCCTAGGGCGAACATCTAGCCCAAAAATCAAAGAGACGCCCACTGAATCTAGTGATTATTTTTATTTAGGTATCGTATGGATTTTAATCTAATCCAAACCTTTTTAATTGTTGCTGAATATCAATCTTACTCTCGCGCCGCAGAGCACCTAGGGCTAACTCAGCCAGCGATTAGCGCATCCATGAAGCGTTTGGAAAAAGAAACCAACAAATCGTTATTTGTGAAGGATGGGCGACAAATCAAACTCACTTCTGTAGCGCATCAGTTGCTACCTAAATTTCATCAGGCGTTTGCGATGCTCAATGATGCCATTTCCGATCAAAGCACTTTCCGCCTGAGCTGTAACGAAGCGCTGCTCCACCGCATCACACCAACCAACACGATCAGCATTTGCGCCGATACGGATTTACCTTCGTTATTGAACGATCTACGACTTAAACAGATCGATTTGATTATTAGCCCAACGACCATTCATGACCCATCATTTATCAGTGAGTCAATTTTTGAAGAGCCAATGGTGGTGATTTGTCGTCAAGATCACCCACGTATCGCAGGAAAAATCGAACAAGAACAGTTTTATTCTGAAAAGCACTGTCGGTTTGTCGGAGACGAAGACTTCCCAGTTAGCAACACCGAAATTCACCAGCCAGGGCGGCAAGAGCGTGATGTGGAAATGATGACAACATCGCTCTCTGGCATGATGCTTTATGTGGCGAAACACGATTGCTTAGGCGTGCTTCCTCTGTCTTTGGCGCAGAAATGGCAATCGGCTTTGAATCTGCAAGTCATTCAAACTCCAATGTTTTCCGAGCCAGTCAGCTATAAGCTGATTTTCCATAAACGAGATGAATCCAGCACTTCCCATCAATGTTTGCGAGCTTGGGCGCGTGACCAATTTGCTACAGGCCTAAACGCCTGACTCGGTCGCACATCAAGGCGTTTCGCCAAAAACTCTTTCTCTCTTCTTAAACGCACTCTTTATGACTAAATGCGCATATGTTAAAAATGGCTTAACGATCAATATGGACGTTCAGGTCGTATACTTTTCCATAACCGCACAAAAGGAGTGAAGCATGCCCACCAACAACCCAATCGCAATCCAAGCCCTTGATCATGTCGTGTTAAGAACGTGCAACCTCGACGCCATGTTGCATTTCTATCGAGATATTTTGGGCTGCCCTGTCGAGCGCGAAGTAATGGAGCTTGGTTTAACCCAGCTCAGGGCTGGTAACGCATTGATTGATGTGGTGACGGTGGACAGCGAGTTAGGGCAACTTGGCGGAAAGCCACCAGTTCAAAATGGTCGTAATATTGACCATTTTTGCCTGCAACTAGCGCCTTTTTCCGAAAATGAAATACTGGAATATCTGCGTTCGAACGGCATTGAAACCGAAGAGTTTGCGAAGCGGTATGGCGCACAAGGGTTCGGTAGATCACTCTATATACATGATCCGGAAGGAAATGTCGTCGAGTTAAAACCTCAAGTGATTGATGAGTAAGCTACACTTAACTGTGTTACTGACCATTTGTTTCTCATCATTGTAGAAGGCTCAAAAAAATGAACGCGATCTCGTTAGTCCAAGGCGACATTACCACCGCACATGTCGATGCCATCGTGAATGCAGCAAACCCGAGAATGCTCGGCGGAGGTGGCGTCGATGGTGCCATTCATCGCGCAGCAGGGCCTGCGCTTATCAATGCGTGTTATGCCGTTGATGATGTCGACGGTATTCGATGCCCGTTTGGTGACGCACGCATTACTGAGGCTGGCAATTTAAACGCGCGTTACGTCATTCATGCCGTTGGCCCGATTTACGATAAATTCGCCGATCCAAAAGCGGTGTTGGAATCTGCATATCAACGTTCGCTGGATCTCGCGCTCGACAAGCATTGCCAAAGTGTGGCACTGCCTGCGATTTCTTGCGGAGTGTATGGTTACCCGCCCCAAGAAGCAGCAGAAGTCGCGATGGCCGTTTGCCAAAGACCGGAATACGCGGCACTCGACATGCGCTTTTACTTGTTTAGTGAAGAGATGCTTTCGATTTGGCAACGCGCCCTGACCCAGCACTAAAATCTGTGTGACAAGAGACATAAAAAAACCGGACTGCCAATACAGTCCGGTTTGTCTTATTTATCACTGAATTATCGTTCGTTAAGCGCTACGAATGCTAGGGGGTCATCCAAAGCGCCTAATGTGTGCGATCTAGTTTTTGAAGAATCCGTTGTACATCATGTACAAATGCGCCGCAGACCAAGAAAAGTTCGACGCACCTTGTACCGCGCCCGTCTCTGGGTTGTAGTTTTCACGAATTGGCATGTCACCCGTCATACCTTCTGCGTTGTTAAACAACTCATTCGCCATTGCAATCGCTTCTTCTTTGTAGCCGTAGTTTTCCATTGCACGGAAGCCAAAGTACACTTGATCTAGCCACACGCGACCACGCCAGTACACATCTTTACCGTAAGCAGGGTTGGTTTGCGATGCGGTCGGCAAAGGCACACCCGTTCCTTGGAATTTATCTGGCGTGTTGAACTCGTCTTGATCACGCATCACCGCGATCACTTTATCGGCATGCTCTTGCGTTGCTGCACCATTAAACAGCGGCGACCAACCTTCAGGGCCACGTCCACGCTCTACAATCGGCAAACCCGCACAGCCATTTGCAAGAGGCGCAGGAGTAGTGCCATCTTCAGCCACATTTAAGTGAATGTCGTAGAAGAATCCTGTGCTTTCATCAAACATACATTGGTTAATGTACGTCTTGATTTTTTCTGCGCCGTTAAGGAATTCTTGCGCACGATCTTTACCTTCTACGCCATCGGACACCAACTTCGCCATTTCCGCTAAGTATTTGTTGTCTGAGTACATGTAAGAGGCTTGATCCACCGATTCTTGCAGCATAGAGAAGCCAAGCAGCTCGCCGTCCGCAGCATTATTGTTGGTGCGATTTTCTGCAAAACGAACTTCCCAATCTTTCTTCGCTAGATCGAGTTTCGCTAAGTTTTCCGCTGACGTATTGCTGTACACCCACTCTTCGCCTTCCAGCTTGATGCTGTTATCAAAGCCGTACGCACTTGCCGCGTAGCGACCAAGTTGATCCACATTTTCGTCTGGATTGTTGATATCTTCAGCTTGCGAATTCATGTTGTGGATGTTGTAGATAAAACCAAAACGAGCCGCGTTATCCATGCCCGATTCCCAGCCCGCCGCTTCTTGTGCGCCGACGTGAATCGTCATGTAATCCACTTCATCGAGAATCTTATTGTAAGACGCCATGCCTTTTACTTTATAAGAATTGCCGTTTTGCTCGATGATGTCTTCTGCCGGAATAATGGTCGTGAAGTTAGGATCGCGCGTTTCTACCCAAACGTACATCACGCCTTCTTCCGTGTTGTGTGCAGGGTCTACTGCCGCGCCGTATTCAGGCACACCATTTTGGTTGTGGTCGCGGTTTGATAGCCACCAATCGTGGTATGCCACCAACTTCGGATACATTTCATCAATGAATTTTTGCGCGTCTTCTGGGCGATCAAACTGGTTCACGAGAGCGTGATACACCTCCATCACAGACCATGCCGCCAACGATGGTTTCGTATTGCGTTCGTTCCAGTTTTCAGAGCCAACACCACCACGACTAACAGGTTTGGTGTACGTCAACACATCCAGCAAGTAGCCTTTGTCTTGCGGACGAATCTTGTCATCAGCTTGAACTTGTTCTTGGAATACCGTGCGAATGTTGTCCATCGCAACATCTGGGTTGAAATGCGCCATCGCGTACGCTTGTTTCCACGAATCCCACGGCCACGTTAAGTTACCAGAGAACCAACGCGCAGTGACCGATGGCGTGACTGTCGCTTGTTCAATGTCGCCCGCCGCAGAGCGCCAGTTACCGTTTAGGGTCTCCATCGCTTTTACCGCTACGCGAGCTTGGTCTGCTGTCGCTTCTTTGTTGATAAGACCATTCGCTAAATAGCCGTCCCAACGCGCTTTCGACGCTTCCATGTATTGAGTTGGATTCGCCAATACATCTTGCAATTTCAACGATTCTGACTGCACTTCTTTCGCATTATGCAGGTTAGAATACGCCGTATAAACCGCCGATGTTTGCTCAGCTGGTAGGCTCATCTCCGCGGTAGAACTGAATGAGGTTTCGTTGGTGAACGTCTTCGTCGGTAGAGAACGAGTAATGCGGAACTCGGCATCGCGATCATTACGGATCGCCCAGTTGTCTTTCATCTCGCTAAAGTTAATTTTAATGCCGCTCTCGATGGTCGAAATCTGGCGCTTGTAATCTGGGTAGTACTGCGCAACGGTTTGGTCTTTGCGCGTCGACAGCGCGTATTTCACCAACTCGCCGTCCCACTCCAACGCCAAGTTCATATCACGATCAGTTTTGTTAGTGATGAGCGTTTCCACCAGCGAAGAGCGATCAGTGACGAAGCGCAGCACCATTTGCACGTGAATATCGTCCAAGTCCAACACCTGCACTAACGCACCTGGAATGGAATAGACTTTCGCTTCTGCGTTCGATAAGTCGTAAGTTTGACCACTCACTTTGTCGGTCAACGTGAGCTTGTCGAACGTTTGGCCAGACATAAAATGCGCGTACTCTTGCGTCACTTGCATAATACCGCCGAAAGCGCCATAACCCGCCGCATCTTCAGGTAGCAAATGGCCATGCCACGCGCCGTTATCCGTCAACGCGTTGTACTTCAGGTTCGAATAACTGTCGTAATCACGCAGGTAAGTTGGATTACCAGTACGATCAATCACGTTAGTAAATTCCGAAGTTGGCGCCTGTGGTAAACGGATTTCAGTTTTATCATTGGAACCACATCCAACAAGCGAAATAGTAGCCCCGATCAGAATGGCAAGTGTGCTCTTTTTAAACATACTTTTTCCCTATTATTTACGTTATTTTTATATTCTCATTTATATAAATGAGTGTTTTTAGTGTGCAGAAGCCCGGCTCGCACTAAATAAGCACAAGCTTCCGATAATTATTCTTTTATTTTTCTTTAGCGACAGTGATGGCTTTTAATAAATCGCCATTAATATTCGGAATTGTGTCAGCCAAAAATATCTGATTACCAGGTGTAAAAGTGAGTAAAACGTTTTTTAGGCGTTGACTGTTTTCACTGGTTTTATTTTGAACATCAAACTCAATTAATTTGTTGTACACTTCATTTGCCAGTTTTTCTTCTTGTTCTTCGGTAATCGCAATGCGTCCAACACAAATTGGAGGTCGAATATCGTGGCTAAACACTTCTTCACGAAAGCGCTGTGCAAATAGCGTGTCTAAATTTGAACCTTCTTCAAAAATAAAGCGGCCTGTATCTTTAAATTGATAGTGTTTATCCCCTTTCAGTTCAATGTAATCCATCATTTCTAGTGCACGTAAATAGAGCGCAACGGAAGTATCACTCAGCTGGTATCTCCGAGCGATCTCTTCTAAAGACCACTCAGGTCGACGCAAAAGATAAAGAAAATCAAATAAGTGAGGATATTGATGAAAAATCTCACTGTTGGTGTCGGTGATAAACTGTTCACTCTCTTGCTGCAGCTGCTTACCTCGCATGGATAACTCAACCAAATCCGTATCAAGGTGCGTGGCGTACAACAAGATTTTATCTAAACCAAGAGACGTATTGTGAAGCTGCCTTTTTATAGTAGAAAGCGGGATTCCAAGTCCAATAGAAAGCTCGGAATATCCAATGCCTTTTTCTTTTATTTTTTCTCGTAAAGCAGCAAGTAAATACGTTGCAGAATTATTCATCTAACAATGCCTGTATTTTATTTATTCAGCATCCATGATGATAAATTTAAGAGAGTCCTACTCTTGTGATTTTGGTCTCAATATTCTATCTTGTTGGCGTAAAACATATCTTATCCATTAAAATTTTTTACTTTTCTTTAACTGGACGCATTTTACCCACCCTGAACAAGTTATGGCCATTGCACTATGGGCTTATCAAGATAATAGTCAGTATAATTGTTTTGAAGAGTAAAATTAAGATGGCAAAGATTTTTACTAAAACTTTTCTGATAAGAGCGCAAATTTTCAGATGAAAAGTATCAAAAAATGACACCAATCGATTTATAAAAGCGTGAGATCACAATTGGAAAGTGAACCTATGGAAATTTTGAATTTCAATGACCAGTAAAAACCTTGTTATATTCTGAAAATAACAAGGTTAATTTATAAAATAATTATTGAAGTAAGATCATGTTATTAAGTCAAAATTATATCTGGCTCACATATTTCTTTTTCTCGCCACCATTGTTTATTTATATGTTCTTGATGAACGTAAAAACTCTCCCCCGGCATTGGCGTCAGCAGCGTTATATGTTCTTTTTGACAATGGGCAAGCAAATCTAAAATCGGTTCGTCCCAGCGGTGAGTAAACAGTTCGTATGTAGCCCAATGTACTGGCAACAGTTTTTTCGCATTTAAATCGCGAAACGCTTGCACGGTATGATGAGCCTGCATGTGCCCCCAGTTTTCGACCGGATAACCTTGGCCTTTTACATCGGCAGCCACTTCCAAACAGGCAATGTCGATTGGTCCACATCGCTGTGCTATCTCGGAAAAGTGCGAATCGTAAGCTGAATCGCCACTAAAATAGAGCGTCTCTTCTTTGCCTTTGATGACCCAAGAAGCCCACAAGGTCGAGTTTTTATCGAAATAAGTACGACCCGAATTATGGTTAGCGGGCGTACAAATCAGTTCGATTCCAGCATAGTGCACGCTATCCCACCAATCGAATTCCACGATGTTGTCTGCGCAAACGCCCCACTTTATCAGATGCTTGCCAACCCCTAAGGGCACATAAAACGTCACGGGCTTATCGGCGTAGAAACGTATGGTCGATGCTTCTAAATGGTCGTAATGATCGTGCGAAATCACGATAATTTCAGGAATCGGCAAACAATCTCTGGCGTGAGTATTGGGAATATTGCGTTCAAACCACGCTTTTGCGATGAACGGAGAAGCGTAATCAAATACCGGATCGGTCAGAATTCGAATGCCATCGACCTCCACCAGCATAGTGGAATGGCCCAGCCAAGCAAGGCGCATCGATTCACTTCGCTGCGCAAACTGCGTAGGTTGAATTGGGGAATGTGGCAGATGTTCGTTAGGACTCAACGGCGTTCTACCACCAAGATAACTCCAACACACCTGCCAGAATGATTGCGGACTAGGCACATTTGGCATCTCGTTTTTAACGCGGCCGTTTTCAAATTGAGGCGAGTGGTGAACACGGTGCGCCAACTGCGCATGGTAGGTTTGAGGGGAAATCAGTGAACTTGGCTTTTGTGTCTTTTGTTCACTCGTTAGGTATGTGCGCTTAAGTATCGTTTCAGACATATCGTAGTTTTGTCTCGCTTGCGAACGCTCAACAGTAGGTTTATTAAAACGTGCGTGTATGTCTATTTCGTGACCAAAATGAGGTGTAAGATGAAGATTCAGTTTCAATCAAACGTCTTCTATTTAAGGATACGGTTCTCAAACCTTCTGAATACTGCGTCGGTTTGAAAGGAGAAAACTATGGTGACTTGCAGCCAATACGATTTTATTGAAATCGCCTGTATGTTTAAGCTCCCGATCGAGATCACACTAAAAAATGGTGAAACTCATCAGGGCAACGCGTTCGACACAGGCTACGACATGCAGCGACAAGAGTGCTTGTTTTTAGATATGGATGGTGAGCACATCGCCTTCCCGACTGAACAATTAGTTGCAATGCGCGCGCTCAAAGCCAATCCGCATTTTGATGAAGTGACGTTTGAGTAAACGTCCTTCTTTCACTGACACCGTCCAATAAAAAACGCCTCTCAAGCTGACACAACTTGAGAGGCGTTCTCTGACACAGTTCACCTGAACTTGTTGTTATTCACGCGACCGGATGAAAACCAGCATCGGCATCATGATCACGAACATCACTCCCACAAGCTGGAAGGTGTGCACAAACGCGACCATTTGCGATTGCTGCTGCAACATCTGTTGGTATTGCTCTAACGCAACCGGATCGGTAATGGAAAGCCCCTGATTGGCCGCCCAGTCATGCAAGTTAGGATTATAAGGATTAATACCCTCTCCCAGCGCATGCCATTGTTGCTGACTGTCACGATATTGGAACGTGGTGGCGATAGAGATACCAAACGAACTACCAATGGTACGGAACAGATTGTAAATACTTGCCGCCGCGACAGATTGCTCTTTCGGAATCGTTAAATACGCCAAGGTGGACAGCGTCGAGAAAGTTAAACCAAGCCCCATCCCCTGAATCATACTCGGCATCACAATCCAAAATGTATCGATCTGCAGTGAGTATTGCGTCATCAAATAACTACCAATCCCGATGCAGCTCAAACCAAAGACTATTTTGATTCTGGGATCGAATTGCGGATTGAGTTTAATCACCAAAATTAACATCGCCGCTGACGCCAATCCACGCGGTGCCATTAATAAGCCAGTGGTTGAGACCGGATAATTCAGCAAGCTTTCCAACAACATCGGTTGTTGAGTCGTCAGGCCAAACATCGCCATCGACACCACTGCAATCATCAGCGACGAGACCATAAGATTTCGGTCTTTAAGCAGCCATAATGGCGCTATTGGGCTTTTGGTTTTCCAACTGCGATAGATCCACATCACCAATCCCATGACCGCGAGCAATATCGCCGTCTGAATCATGCGTGAGTTGAGCCAGTCTTCTTCGTTCCCTTTATCCAACACAAACTGCAACGCGCCCACACCTAACGCCATGTAACCGATGATCCACCAGTCAAAGTTAGGTTTGGATTTGTTGTCGATATGGATATAGCGATAAATCAAAGAGGTACAGATCAAACCGAATGGCAAGTTGATGTAAAATATCCAGCGCCAGTTAATGTTGTCGGTGATCACGCCACCCACAACTGGGCCCAAAATAGGACCAAGCAAAATGCCGATGGAGAAAATCGCCATCGCTTTGCCTTTTTGCTCATACGGATAAATCTGCACTAACGTCGACTGCGCCAATGGAATCACCGACGCGCCGAAAGCGCCTTGGATAATGCGAAATAGCACCATCTCTTCAAGAGACTGTGCTTGCCCACAAAGCGCACTGGCAATCACAAAACCGACCACGGCAACCAGCATGACTTTGCGTTCACCAAAGCGCGACACCCAGAAACTGGTCATCGGAATGAAGATCGCTTCCGCCATGCTGTAACCCGTCAGCACCCAAGTAATTTGGTCTGCCGTTGCGCCCAATGCGCCCATCATGTGCGATAGCGACACGTTCGCAACGGTCATATCGATTAACACCATGATGGCAGAAAGCATCACGGCGACGGTGGCAATCCCCCGTTTGTCTGCCGTAATTTGATGACTCATTGCACGCTACTTTGCAAATCAATGGTGACTTCTGAGCTCGCACCCACGCGAAGTTGCGGCGCATCGGCCGGTACTTCTAATGCCAAACGTACAGGGAAACGCTGTTTGATTTTAACCCAGTTACCCGTTGCGTTTTCTGGTGGCATCAAGGAGAACGATGTACCACTCGCAGGCGACAGCTGTTCTACCGTTGCTTTCCACACCACGTCTGGGTACATATCAATCACCACATCCGCATGCATGCCAGCTTTAATATGAGTAAGATCGGTTTCTTTAAAGTTCGCGCGTACCCAATAGCTGCCTTTTAAAATCACAGGGAACAGCGTTTGACCCACGCTAACGACCGAGCCCACGTGCGTATTGATTTCTCCGGCAATGCCATCCACTGGTGACGTAATGTCGGTGTAACTCAAGTTCAGCTCCGCTTGCGCTAACTGCGCTGCCGCTTGTTGAACGACCGCAGCCTCTACGCCTTCTTCACCACGGTTCGCAATGGCTTTTTCTACCGTCGCACGCGCTTGCTCTAGGCTCGCTTGGGCATTAGCAAGTTTGTTTTTCGCCGTATCTAAATCTTGGTCCGACGCCAGTTTGCGTTTCACTAGAGAATCCGTACGTTTGTACTCTACTTGCGCTTCTGTCAGGTTAGAGCGCGCCGCATCTAAGCCCGCAACGGCTTCAGTTACCTGCTTATCGGCAACGTCATGTTGCTGGACCGCCAATTGGTATGCTGCTTTTGCTTGCTTCACTGCCAACAAATATGGGCGTGAATCTATCTTCAGCAGTAGGTCACCTTTATTAACAGATTGGAAATCTTTGGCATCCACAGAAACCACTTGGCCTTTTACCTGAGGCGCTACCGACAAAATTTTTGCCCTAACGTAGGCATCTTCCGTGCTTGGATGACTGTCAGAATACTGCCAAGACCAATACATCGCACTAAATGCAATAACACAGAGAGTGAAGAAAAGAGTTTTTACCAGCTTAGATCTGGCGGAAGAATGCTTCGCGATGTCGTCGCTCATTTATATTGTCCACTTGTTCAATTATGTGATCAGTGTAGGACTTTTCGATCTTCGGACAATAAAATGATCTGCAAGGTAAAGATCCAATTTTGCATGTTGCTAAGTTGAGTAAATGATGTGCAATCAAAACGAGGATAAAAAAGAGGGGCAGTCCCCGTAACCGCCCCCAAAATCATGCCAATAATAGTAATATGCGTGTAACTACTGGTTTTTCTTAGAACTTGTAACCGCCGCTGATCATAAATACCCAAGGGTTAATTTTGACGTCGGTTTTTTGCTTCGCTCCACCTGCTTTGTAAGTTGCTTCTGTTTCAATGTTTGCGTACCACGCAGCAGCGTTGAGGAACCATTGATCGTTGATCATGTAGTCCACACCAATATTCGCTGCTAGACCGAATGAATCATCTAATTTCAAATCTGATAAGCCATTGTCTTTACCCGTGCTATTGAAACCCTCATCAAAGAACATGGTGTAGTTGAGACCTGCACCAACGTATGGACGGAACTTACTTTGTGGCTCGCCAAAGTAGTACTGCACCATTAGCGTTGGTGGTAAATGTTTGGTTTTCGCGATATCACTACCAACCAAATCTGTCGAAATATCGTGGCTGAATGGTGTTGCTGCTAGAAGCTCTAGGCTGATGTTATCTGTGAACATGTAGCCAAACGTCAAACCAAGCTGCGTATTTGAGTCAACTTCTAACTCTTCTTGAGAACTAAGAATCTTATCGCTGCTGTCATTAGGAACGACAGACGCCGCACCAACACGAAGAACGAAGTCACCTTGTTTATGAGCGAAAACACTTGGTGACACGAGTGCAGCAACCACTGCTAGACTGCAGATTGTTTTTTTCATTTTTTATTTCCTTTTATAGGGCTTCGTTATGTCGTACCCAAAGGTGTGCCTGCTGACTGGCCTTAGATTTCAAGTAAACTCATCGCCTTGAAGCACACGGGCATCTATATTTTTTTGAGCTGCGCGCAATCTAGCACATAGAAACCCTACTATTTTGATGGAAATCAATTTGTGAAAAATATAGGTTTTTTGTATAGAGAAACGCCATAGCGATCAACAAATTATGCAAATCGGATACAATTCTGTAATGCAAACTGTGCGTGTGAGAAGCCATGCCTACTCAAAAACACGAATCCTCTCGCTAGGGCTCGTAGCCAGCAAAAACTTTTTTCTTCCTCTACGTCTTCTATTTTCAAAAAACAACCCACTTAAAACGCTCGTTTGACCCCTTAAAATTGCGATTTGAGGGGTTTGTAAAACACTGAAATACAAGAAGTTATTTTTCTGGAAAATCAGTCACTTGGAGTGCTAGTCTGCTCGCAGCTAAGGAGAAGACATGTTAAAAACCGATCTCATTTTTGAACGAGAAAACTTTTCTCACCACGATTTTCAGAATGCCACCTTTAAAAACTGCCACTTTTATATGTGCAGTTTCGACCATGCCGATCTGCGCGATGCTAAGTTCATCGACTGTCGCTTTATCGAATCCAAAGCGCTAGAAGGGTGTAGTTTTCGCTTCGCGAACTTAAAAGATGCCAGCTTCACGAACTGTATGTTGGCGATGAGCCTGTTTAACGGCGCAAATTGTATGGGCTTGGAGCTGCGTAAGTGCGATCTCAAAGGGGCAAACTTCCAAGGTGCGAACTTTGCTAATCGCGTCAGTAACACCATGTTTTTCTGTTCTGCTTTTATTACTGGCTGCAACCTCACCTACTGTAACTTCGAGCGAGTGTTACTAGAAAAATGTGACCTCTTTGAAAACCGTTGGAACGGAGCGAACCTCGCGGGGGCAACTCTTAAAGGCTCGGATTTATCTCGCTGCGAATTCTCGCCAGAACAATGGGGAACCTTTAACGTTGAGCAATGTGATCTGACTCATGTCGAACTAGACGGGCTGGATGTTCGCCGCGTTTCTCTATTTGGTGTTAAAATTTGTGATTGGCAACAAGAGCAATTGCTTGCGCCTTTTGGACTGATCATTATCTAAGGAAAGGCCATGAACCTGTTTAAAGACTTACCGAATAACCTCGACGAGGAAGTGTTCGAAGACCTGCTGACCCACAAAAACCTGCGTATAGAACGCATTGTCTCAACAGGGCAAACCTCGCCCAAAAGTGGCTGGTACGATCAAGAAGAACATGAATGGGTATTGGTTCTTAAAGGAACTGGAGAGCTGACTTTTGAATCAGGTGTAGTGAAACGACTTGAGGCAGGCGATCACGTTACGATTCCAGCTCATACCAAACACAAAGTGAGCTGGACTGACCCAACGCAAGAAACCATTTGGTTGGCAGTGTTTTATCAATAAACACAAAACGATCTTAAATCGAAAAATAGGCGCTGAATTTGCTCGATACTACCAAGCCGTCACTGGCACTGTTTGATTTTGATGGCACCATTACCCGAGAGGATATGTTTAGCCTTTTCCTCCACTATTCTGCTTATGGCCTGCGCAAGCGAGTAGGAAAGGTCGCTATCATGCCATTTTATGCGCTGTACAAACTCGGAGTGTTACCCGCTCGTTTTATGCGTCCGCTCAGCAGTTTTATTGCATTTTCAGGGAAAGAAACGCAGCAAATTGAAGCGATTGGCGCTCAGTTTGCCCATGAAGTGATCCCGCTGTACTTACGGCCAGAAGCGATGGAAAGGTTGGCGTGGCATCAACACAGAGGCGATACCATTGTAGTGGTGTCGGCATCACTCAATGCGTATCTCAAGCCTTGGTGTGAAGCGAACGGTTACCACTTGCTGTGCAGTGAACTGATCTCAGAGCAGCCAAAACTGAGTGGCTTTTACCAGCAAGGTGATTGCAGTTTAGAAAGAAAAGTCTCGCGCGTTAAGGCGGCGTTTTCGCTCGACGAGTTTGAGTCTATTTATGCCTACGGTGATACACACGAAGACATTCCGATGCTCAAACTGGCAGACTACGCGATGCTCAACTGGATCGAGTGGAGAGCAAGCGAATAACGATATGTGCTCTGATTTTCAAGACAACCACTCCGCCAAAGTGGTCGTTTTAGACTGAAAAAGCAAACCCTTCTCACATGAGAAGGGTTTTATTGATCAGGGCCCGAATAAATGGCTTAACGCCATACACCCCATTGACCCGTTGTGCCTGGTTCCTCACCAGATGTCCACCACTGAGCGGTCCATTCTTTACCGTTGTGCGTCACCACATCACCTTGGTCGTAAACGGCCGTCTTGTCCCATAAGTTGGTTGGTTCAACTGGTGGCGGTACATCCGCTTTGATCAGTGACAACGCATAACTGAAGTCTGCGCTTGGCGCTAATACTTGGTTCGCATTTACGTTCTTACTATCGAACATGTAGTGGTTCATCTCTTGATGCCAAATGCCCACATACCAATCGCCCGTTTGCTGCGCGTTAAATTGATCCGCAATTTCTGCCGCCCAAGTCGTCGTATTGTTTGCGCTGATTGGTAGTGAAATATCAACAATTTCATTGCCTGTCGCATTAAACGTACGGAAACGGATGGTGTCACCCGCTTCTACTGGTCCAAAACCTTGCTGAACAAAGTAGCCCAGAGATGTCAGATTATTACCCGGTTCGGTTGGATCAACGGGGTCAGTCGGCGGCGTAGTACCTGTTCCGTTTAACGTAATGTCACTACAGTTGTAGAAACCTTCACCAGCGACATCAATGCGCTGCCAACGAGTATAAAGCACCGCATCGCCCGAGCGATCGGCAGGGAAAGTGACTTGAATACGGTAGCGTTTTTCCGCATCAACATACACGTCACCTGCGGTGTCAATCAGCTCTAAATCCCCCCAAGTAAGAGGTTTTGAATCATCATAAGTCGGCTTGGTGAGATAGAATTCCCAGTACGATGGGTTGTGCGGCGCCTTGCCGTAAAACACCAATTCAATCTGGTTATTTGCATCTGGCGTAACATTGGTGCGCTGCCAGTTTGGAGAAGGAATGTTCAAACCTTTTTTAGCCGCGTCTCCAGCAGAACACAGTTCGCCATCACGGACTACGGCTTTAACATGCTCCATATCTCGGTAATTTGGTACGTTTGCTGCAATTTCGCTGCGTTGCACAAACGGGTACGCGCCAGATTCTTCAAAAGCCGCTTTACACGCTTGGTTAGGGATCTCGTTGGTCCAAAAACCACCGTCTAAATAACACGTATTTTGACGAGCACTTGGAAACTCTACCCAGCCATGGGCGTTGACGTTAAATGAGCTCAATGCGGCAACAGCGCTTAAGCTCAAAAGAGGAAGTGTTACATGTGATTTCATCGTTCATCCTTAATTTTGCTGACTCGCCGCTCTGAAACACAAGCGGTTTAAGCAAAACTAGCAGGATGGGATTATTTAGAAGGTGAGAATAAATATGGAAATTGTAAGAGTGCTATCTGCTTTCCAGCATTTGTTGTGAACCATTCTCATACTCGACTGACTCTTTCGAGTCACTTCAAATTCGTGTGCCACAAAAACTGTCACTCTCGTTTGGCTAGCGCTCGTCTTTTGGTGTGTCCATCACCACCATGGTTGTGATCGACTTGACGTGTTCGCACTCACCCAACACATCAGCGTGAAACGCTTTATAAGCGGCGAGATCTTGCGTTTCCATACGCAGCAAATACTCGTTCGCACCAGTGATGTTGTGACATTCCACCACCTCGTTTACAAAACGCACATGCTCTTCGAAACCCAGCTGCGCCTGCTTAGAGTGCGAGGCCAAACCAATCGACACATAAGCGACAAAACCCACGCCAAGTTGCTGATTATCCAGTACCGCTCGGTAGCCTTTGATCACGCCTTTACGCTCTAAATCTTGCACTCGGCGTAAGGTTGCAGACGGAGATAAACCAACGCGTTCCGACAGCTCCACATTGGAGATTCTTCCGTCTCGTTTGAGCGCTTGCAATATTCTTTCGTCAAATCTATCCATGATGATGTTTCATTGCTTATTTAGTTTCTAATCATCAAATAAAAGCACAATATTGACCTCAGTTCTACTTATAGTTGTTCTCAACTTATCGAGAACTGATTCAAGGAACAATCTATGGAATATCATCAACTGGGCGCTTTGGCGTTGTTCGCTTTTGTCTCCACTTTTACGCCGGGTCCCAATAACATTATGTTGATGACCTCAGGGGCAAATGTCGGCTTTAAACGCACTATCCCACACATGTTGGGCATTACCTTCGGCTTTGGTGCCATGTTAATTTTGGTGGGCATTGGCTTGATGAGCCTGTTCCATGCCTACCCGCTCACCCACTCCATTTTGAAAGTATTGAGCTTGAGTTATTTGCTGTACTTGACGTACAAAATCGCCACCAGCGACAAAACCGAAGCAAAACACGATTTTCGCCCGATGTCTTTTTTAGGGGCTGTCGCATTCCAGTGGGTGAACCCAAAAGGTTGGTCGATGGCGTTGACGGCGATTACGGTATACACCAGCGGCGGTTCTTGGCTTGAACTGACTTTTATCGCCGGTATCTTCTGTTTAGCCAACTTGCCATCGGTGACATTTTGGACGGCGGCAGGCATGCAACTTCAACGCTGGTTGACCACATCTAGGCGTGTAAAAGGGTTTAACTATGGGATGGCAGCGCTTTTACTGCTGTCGACTATCCCAATGATATAGAAGACAAAATAGCCGTAAAACCGTGATCTAATACAAAGTTCAGGTAGATACTGAATCAATAATCACAATCTAACGCCACTTTTGGACAATGCCAGGGTCATAGTAGCGAAGCAATGCGCTATTTATTAAAAGCACACTAATCATAAGCCACAGCTATTTTTAATGTTCGTTGCTTGATCGCAGTAACTGCGATGAATCTATCACCCTGGCCAAAAGCTCATGAGCTTAAGGTCTTTTACACAAGGAGCGTTACACAATGCACACTCGCAAGCTTTTTCTTGCTGCCACTTTTGGATTATTA
Source organism: Vibrio sp. A1-1 (assembly GCF_021728175.1). Taxonomy (NCBI): domain Bacteria; kingdom Pseudomonadati; phylum Pseudomonadota; class Gammaproteobacteria; order Vibrionales; family Vibrionaceae; genus Vibrio; species Vibrio sp. A1-1. Next base: position 192,766 of record NZ_JAKKCL010000006.1, on the reverse strand, counting down.
TTGGCGGGTTGCAGTCAAACATCCACCACAACCAATGCTGAAGTCATTCCACCCGAGTATCCAGTGGATTATTTCTTTAAAAACAGCGAAGTTTCTAGCTATCAAATCTCTCCTGCTGGTGACTACATCTCAATGATGAAGCCATGGCAAGACCGTAAGAACGTCTTTGTTTATCCCACAGATAACCCCGATCAGATAAAACGCGTCACATCCGTAACAGGGCGCGACATTGCATACTACTACTGGGTTGGCGAAGACACCGTAATTTACTCTCGTGATACGGGAGGAGATGAGAACTTTTATCTCGTGACGGTTAATGTCAAAACAGGCGAAGAGAAAACCATAACACCGACATCCGGTGTTGTGGCATACGTTATCGACACACTAGACAATCAACCCGATGACATTTTGATTTCGAGTAACGAGCGTAACCCACAAGTCTTTGATGTTTATCGACATAATCTAAAAACAGGCGAAAATACTCTCGTTGCGCAAAACCCGGGCAATGTGCGCTCATGGGGTACCGATCACGATGGCAACATTCGTGTCATCACCACATCAGATGGTGTTAATACCTCCGTTTTATATCGCGATACGGTTGAAGATGAATTTAAGCCGCTAAAGAATCTCACTTTCAAAGAGAGCTTTAGCCCCATTTCATTCACGCCGGACAACAAAAACTTATATGTGGCATCACGAATTACGCGTGATAAATCAGCCATCGTTGAATACGATGTAAAAGCCAATAAAGAAATACGAGAAATCTTCTCTCACCCGGAAGTTGACGTGAATAGCGCTCACTACTCTGAAGCGCTTAATAAGCTGGTTTCAGTCTCTTACGTGACAGATAAAAACCACTATCACTTCTTAGATGATTCCTACCAACAAACCTTCGAACGCCTCTCAGAGAAACTGCCAAATGTAGAAATTTCTGTAACCAGTGCGACGCGAGATGAAAGTAAAATGATTGTCGTCACCTACAGCGATGTCGATCGACCAAATTACTACTTCTACGATCGTAAAGCAGATAAATTGGAGAAATTGGCAGAAAACGCTCCATGGCATAAGCCAGAACATATGGCGAAGATGACGCCTATCCAATACACCGCTCGCGATGGAGAAACCATTCATGGGTACCTAACGCTGCCGAAGGGTCGAGAAGCCAAAGATCTGCCTTTGCTTGTGCTCCCACACGGTGGTCCATGGGCTCGTGATCACTGGGGATTTCAGCCTGAGGTACAATTATTCGCTAATCGTGGTATCGCCGTGCTGCAAATGAACTTCAGGGGCTCAACTGGTTATGGTCGCGAGTTTTGGGAGAAGTCGTTCAAGCAATGGGGACAATCCATGCAGGATGACATTACCGACGGTGTCAAATGGGCTACCGAACAAGGTTACGCACAAGATGGCAACGTATGTATTTATGGTGCCTCTTATGGCGGCTACGCAACTCTGGCGGGGGTGACATTCACTCCGGATTTATATAAGTGCGGAATCGACTACGTTGGCGTATCTAACTTATTTACCTTTATGGACTCCATTCCACCTTATTGGGCACCATTCCTTGCAATGTTACACGAGCAAGTAGGCAATCCGAATGATCCTGAAGACGCGAAAATGATGAAAGCCTACTCACCAGTGTTCCATGTCGACCAAATTAAGGCACCTTTATTGGTCCTACAAGGTGCACAAGATCCACGCGTGGTGAAGAGCGAGTCAGACCAAATCGTTGATGCACTGCGCGAACGAGGCGTCGAGGTCGAATACATCGTGAAGGAAAATGAGGGGCACGGATTCCGCTCTTTGGAGAACCGTCTTGATGGTTACCAAGCGATGGATAGATTCCTAAAAACACATTTACTTGAGCAGACTCAGTAAGCCTTTACATCGTTAAGTTCGAAAGGGCATGTTGGCGTGCCCTTTCTTATTTTTTCTACGTATTTTGCTCGCCCCAGTCCCCAGTACCACTGCAATACTCCAATAATCCAGCTCAATTCACAGTGTAAATTTATATAAAGACACTACCCTCTTATGAGAGATCTTGATAACCTTAAATGAGAAAGAGAATAATTATCGAGTAGAGTCAAAGATGAAGAAGAAGCCTCAACCTAAAACGATTGTTGTCACAGATACAGAGACAATTACCCCAAATATGCAGCGTATTACTTTGCAAGGTGAAGCGCTAAGCCAGTTTCCACGCGACTGCGAAGGTAGCTACATCAAGCTATTGTTCAATGAGATGGGCGGTACCGATTTGAACACGCTAAGCGACGATGACCGACCATTAATGCGAACCTATACTATTCGTCGTTTCCATCCGGAAACACACACCATCGAAGTCGATTTTGTCCGCCACACCACACAAGATTTACAGTGTGGCTTTGCCGCGCGTTGGGCGATGGCCGCACAAAAAGGCGATACGATTAATATCGTAGGTCCAGGCAGTATCTCTAATTTGAATACCGAGGCTGACTGGTTCTTTATGGCCGCCGATATGACAGCACTTCCTGCTCTTTCAGCGAAAATTCGTACGCTACCAGAAGAGGCAAAAGGCTACGCCGTGATCAGTGTGATGTCTGCGGCAGACATCCAGCCTCTGCACGCACCAGCTGGTATAGAGCTAATTTGGCTTACAGAAGGTCAAACCCTAGCAGAAGCGGTACGCGAACAAAAATGGCTAGATGGGGACGCTTCGATATGGTGTGCGTGTGAGTTCGATTCAATGCGTGCGCTGCGCCAATACTTCCGCAACGAGAAAGAAGTTGATCGTGAAAATATCTACATCAGCAGCTATTGGAAACAAGGCGTGTCGGAAGACGGGCACAAAGTGATTAAACGTGAAGACGCGGAATCCAATCAATAGTGGTTCATGTCTTTTCGATTCCAGCTCTCATCCCAATAAAAACGCCCGGCACCACCGGGCGTTTTAGCAACATACTTTGTAATGAGGCACTTTAAACCGCTAATCAACAAGCTCTTGCGCCAAAAAGTCGATCAATAACCGCACTTTTGGCGACAAATTGCGACTTTGCGGATACAGCGCCCAAATGCCTTCGCGATCGTCGCGGTAATCGGTCAGCACCTCGACCAACTCACCACTGTCTAACGCCTCTTGCACGTAGTAGTCCGGCAATTGCACCAAACCCAGACCGCGTTTCGCTGCGTCCACCAAAGCAAAACCGCTGTTGCATTTAATCCGTCCCGACACGCGTAAAGATTTATCGCGTTTATTTTCCTTAAAGTGCCAATAGTCGACAGAGCCAACTAAGCACTGATGCCGTCCCAATTCCGACAACGTATGTGGCTCACCAAAACGCTCCAAATACATCGGACTGGCACACACATAGTTTTGGCGCGACGAAAGACGTTTAGCAATCATGCTGGAATCTTGCAAGCGGCCAAGACGAATCGCCACGTCCACACCTTGCTCAATCAAATCCAGCTTTTGGTTGGTCAGCACTAAATCAAGATCCACACGCGGGTACTTTTCCAAAAACTGATGCAAAAGCGGCGCGAGATTCATTTCCCCATACGTCACAGGAGCCGTCACGCGCAGTAAACCGCGCGGTTCGGTCTGCATTTGCGTTACGGCAAGCTCGGCCAGTTCTAACCCTTCCACCAAATGTTTACACTGCTGGTAATAGAGTTGTCCGGCTTCAGACAGGGAGACTTTTCGCGTCGTGCGATGCAGCAATTTCACCGCAAGTCGTTCTTCAAGTGCTGATACCCGACGACTGATTTGTGCCACCGATGTTTTCAGCTTAGCTGCTGCTCCGGTAAAACTGTTGGTTTCTGCCACAGCAACAAATTCGCTGACCCCTTCCCAATTCGCCATGCTGTATTCCTGTCGACCTCTTTTAGACAAATAGTGATGAAAATGTTCTCGTCGCGCTACGCTTTGAAAACGGGAGAATTTTACGCATCAGGCAACGGACGAAGATCGCCGTACTGCGCATCAAGCTCAATGCCGAAGTATTCTTTCAATGCATCCAAATAGGCTTGGCCCGGCTCTAACTCCAATTCTGTCTGCTCACCTTGGCTGGTGTATTTGAGTGTGTAGTTAAGCAATGTCACCAACCCACTTTCTGTTGCTTTCGCCGCGACTCTTGCACTGGTAAAACGCGAGTGAGGAGAAGTGGAGGTAAAAAAGTTGCCACACGCGATATCACCCGCAAATACAAACTCTAAATCGAAGCTATAAAGGTTGTTCCACGTGTCCGTTCCGTCCGTTGACAACTCTTGAAGGAAGTAACCAAACTGAGCATCTTCGACAAAGCGGAAGGTTTGTAAATCCGTCTGAATCACTTGGTTGAGGATAAACGGCAATGGCGCGCGCGGCGTATTGGAGCCAAAGCCTACATCGACAATCCATGCTTGTTCATCCAGCGTTACCAACGTGATTTGATGACTACGGCCCGTTGGTGTGCCCGACACATGCACACGTCCTAGTAAACTGCGTGCTTCAAATCCGAGAGTATTGAGTACCTCAAGCATTAAGCCATTCAATTCAAAGCAGTAACCACCGCGAGAGTGATACACCGTTTTTTGAATGATGTCTTCAATCTCAACAGAGATGCCGCGCTGCAACGCAATATCAAAGTTCTCAAACGGCAGGCAACGGTGCTGCGCCACGTGTACTTTATGTAATGTTTCTAAATCGGCAGGTAGCTCTCTTGGCAAACCGAGCTTGATTAAATAGGCATTCAGATCCGTCTTGTTCATAATCACTCTTACTTCGCTGATGGGTTGATTGCGTTCTACTCTAGCCCCTCTACCTAACTTCAGGTCAACTGCCTTTTCCGCTTTCCCTTCCTCTTTGAGGAGGCATCACACTCTTATAATCTGCTTACCTTACCATTATTACGTATATGTAAAAATCATTTTCAAAATGGACGGATTATCATTTTTATTGAAACACCTAGAATAGATACCAACAAAACGACGCAGCGCAGTAAGCAAACCTTAACTACGCTTATTACGTCACTCCATATACTGAGAATATAAAGGAAAATCCAATGACTGTTGAAATCAAACCTGGTCAAACTCACATCAAATCCAAGGCAATGGTTGCGTGGGCCGCTGGCGAACCACTGAAAATGGAAGAAGTGGATGTACAGCTTCCTAAAGCGGGTGAAGTGCTAGTGCGCATCGTCGCGACAGGTGTTTGTCATACTGATGCGTTCACTCTGTCAGGCGACGATCCAGAAGGCATCTTCCCTTCTATTCTTGGTCACGAAGGTGGCGGCATTGTTGAAATGGTTGGCGAAGGCGTTACCAGCGTTGAGGTTGGCGATCACGTGATTCCTCTTTACACCGCAGAATGTGGCGAGTGTAAGTTCTGTAAATCAGGCAAAACCAACCTTTGTCAGGCCGTGCGTGAAACACAAGGTAAAGGTCTGATGCCCGATGGTACAAGTCGTTTTTCTATCAACGGTGAAACCATCTTCCACTACATGGGTTGTTCTACTTTCTCTGAGTACACGGTACTCCCTGAAATCTCGCTAGCGAAAGTAAACAAAGATGCACCACTTGAAGAAGTGTGTCTGTTAGGTTGTGGCGTAACAACCGGTATGGGCGCAGTTATGAATACGGCAAAAGTTGAAAAAGGCGACACGGTTGCGATATTCGGTCTGGGTGGTATCGGTCTTTCAGCGATCATCGGTGCACGCATGGTGGGTGCAAGCCGCATCATCGGTATCGATATCAACGAAAGCAAATTCGATCTTGCAAAACAGCTAGGCGCAACCGATGTGATTAACCCACAGAAATTCGACAAGCCTATCCAAGAAGTGATTGTTGAGATGACTGGCGGTGGTGTTGACTACTCATTCGAATGTATCGGTAACGTAAACGTGATGCGTCAAGCACTTGAATGTTGTCACAAAGGTTGGGGGGAATCGGTGATCATCGGTGTTGCGGGTGCAGGTCAAGAGATCTCAACTCGTCCATTCCAGCTAGTAACTGGTCGTGTATGGCGTGGCTCGGCTTTCGGAGGTGTTAAAGGCCGCTCTGAGCTTCCAGAAATCGTAAACCGTTACATGGCTGGTGAGTTTGGCTTGCAAGAGTTCATTACTCATACAATGGGATTGGCTGACGTAAACAAAGCATTTGATCTGATGCACGAAGGTAAGAGCATCCGTACTGTTATTCATATGGATCAATAATGCTGCCTCAGGCTCTCCTTTTGGGGAGCCTGAATTCATTCTGTTGTTAGAGAGTTTATTCATGACCATTGAAAATGTAAGCCAGGCCAAAGTGTTTGGCGGTTGGCACAAACAATATACACACGAATCCAAAGCCCTAAACTGCACGATGCGCTTTGCGATTTTCTTACCACCGAATGCCACTAAATCGAACCCCGTACCCGCTTTGTACTGGTTGTCGGGCTTAACCTGCACCGATGAAAACTTTATGCAAAAAGCGGGCGCATTTCGTATGGCGGCCGAGCTTGGCATTGCAATCATTGCTCCGGACACGAGTCCAAGAGGCGAAGGTATCGCTGACGATGAAAACTATGACCTGGGTAAAGGAGCTGGCTTTTACCTTAATGCGACTCAAGCACCTTGGTCACTGCATTACTTCATGTACGATTACGTGACTAAAGAGTTACCAGAGATCATTGAAAGCAATTTCCCTGTCTCAGAAGTAAAATCGATTTCTGGGCACAGCATGGGAGGTCACGGAGCATTAACCATTGGTCTGAAAAACGCAGAACAATATCGCTCAATATCGGCGTTTAGCCCTATCTGTAACCCAGTCCAATGCCCTTGGGGACAAAAAGCCTTTACTGCTTACTTAGGCAAAGATATTGAGAGCTGGAAGCAATACGATGCAAGTGAGCTTCTCAAGCAAAAACAATCACCACTTCCTATTTTGGTTGATCAAGGTGATGCTGATGGCTTCCTTAACGAGCAACTTAGGCCAGAAGCACTGGTTGCTGCAGCAAAAGTGCATGATTCAAACCTGAACTTAAGAATGCAATCTGGTTACGACCATAGCTATTATTTCATCTCAAGCTTTATTGACGATCATCTCAACTTCCATGCGAAGTATTTGTTTGCCTAATTCATAGAAGTAACTTGATGAATTAAAAAATAAAGTCACCTACATAGGTGGCTTTGTTTTTGGTGCGTATTAACATACCAATCTTAAATAACATTGGAATAAAGATAGAGAACAATGTAAGGATGAAATCGGGTTTGCTTATACCTCAATCATTAACCCTTCTAATTCTCATTCACAATACAATTCATCGGTTGAAAATAGGATTAATTTCCATTAAAAATCTGCGAACTGACGCGAATTCGTTATAGAGCGAAATAATAACGCATATTTCTGACCTTTTAATTAAGAAGTCACTTAATAACCTTGACGTACAGTAAACCGACAGTTACTTTTCAAACATAACATATTATAAAATCTCATCCGGTTGGCTCTATTATTACAATTACAAATAAAGTACCGCTAGCACCTTTGTCCTAGCTCAGCAAAAAGAATAAAACTCAAAGGGCATATGATGAAAAAGATAGTCGCGCTAGGTCTGTTTTTTGTTGCGCCATTCTTATCTGCAAGTACGATCGTATTTAGCAGTAGCCAACAACCTAGTGTCACATTAAAACTGGAAGAGATTCAATCTTTACCAACCACCAGCTACACAACCACGCTGCCTTGGATCCCTGCTTCTTCTGAATTTCTTGGGGTCAAACTTAGCACGCTCCTCACCCACGTCTATGGCAAAGTGCCAGAACAAGTTGATGTCAGTAGCTTGAATGACTATCACTCGACACTGTCTCGACAAGACATTCTTAGATACCAACCAATACTGGCTTACCAACAAGATCAACACTATATAAAAGTCAGGAATAAGGGGCCATTTTGGGTAATATACTCTCTTAGTCTCTATCCTGAGCTCAACCACAATAAATATCACGCGCAAATGGTCTGGCAAGTAAATGAGATGAAAGCAAAATAATAAGAATGAAGTTATCAGAACCCACCCATCAAAAGCAGAGAGCACCACAATACTCTACAACCAGTAAAATGTTGCTTGTGGTGTTTGCCACTTCTTTGCTTCTCGCAAATGTATTGCTTCTGCAGCAGACACGCGCACTGTCACAAAACTTTAATAATGAGCAAAAACAAGCAACCTGGTTTTTATTCCAACTCTCTAAAGAGCTTTCGGAACTTGTCGGAGAAGCGAGACGAGTCGATGAAAATGTATTAAATATCGAAGGTGCAGAGCTACAATATGAATTGGCCTGGAGTAGATTCGATTTATTAATTAGTAGTAATGAAGCCTACACTTTTTTCTCTCGAAATAATATGCATCAGTATTTCATTGATCTTTTTGAGGAATTTCAGGGTCTGGAAGCGCAATTAGTTGAAGCAAGAACTGGCGATAGTCAAGCTGCGGCTCAATTTTATCGATCCACTCAAACACTGTACTTAAGCTTGGTCGATTTCGTTAATCAGAACTTTCGCCTCAGCAGCAAAGTCTATGAGGCACAGAAAGGAGAAACGCAACGGTTAATGCAAGCGCAGTATATGCTGTTTGCTACGTTCGTTTTGTCGATCCTGTCTCTGACTTATTTCTTTTATCGTGAATCCCACTTCCATAGAAAACTGGCGCTCAGCGACCCACTGACTCATCTTGGAAATCGCAATGCACTATTTATCAACCTGAATGAGCTCACTCAAGAGAAAAGGCCTTTTTCTCTGTGGATTTTAGATTTAAATGGTTTTAAAAGTGTCAACGATACACACGGTCACCAAGTGGGAGACACCGTACTGCGTGAAATTGCTAGACGGCTTAAATCTATGGCGTTGAATGATTTTACCGTCTATCGCATGGGAGGCGATGAGTTCGCCGTCATCCTCGAAGGGGAGCATGTTGATGAAGAAGGCGTTCGTGAGCATATCAATGCGGTATTTGATGCGCCAATACTAAACTCCGACAACGTCGCAACACTATCAACCAGCATGGGCTTAGCCCAATACCCAAAAGACAGTAACAATGTTGACTTTCTTATCAGCATAGCGGATAAGCGCATGTACAAAATGAAATTTCAACGTTAAACGGTATTTATGATGAGAAAGTTCATGCAAATACTGCTTCTACTGGCAGTCATTGCGGCAGGTGTGTTGGCTTGGGTATTTATTCCATCGCACGAAACCATCGGGCAAAAAACGCTTGAGCAAGCACTCAACGACGACTACAGCCTCGTTGGGCATCGAATCTACTCAACCGATCCGGATGCTGGCAACCGATTCGGCTACTTCGTATTGGCAACGGGCCAGAGCATTGAAGAGCAAGAACCGTTTTTGGTCACTTCGGATCAGTTTATTCGCATGGAACAAACGGGTGATAACACCTTGTCTGTGACCGTCAATGGCCGTATCTACCAATACCACAACGACTTGTGGGTACCAAAATCGGATGGAAAGTTGCAGCACTTTTTGGTCAGCGCAACCGCTAAGTACGTGCGCTAAAAAACGGGAACATTACTACTCAAAAACAAAGCCCCGCATACACTGCGGGGCTTTTTACGTTAACAAGAAAAGAACATCGAAAGGATGAGCGTTACTTCGCTAACACTTTCTCTTTAATCACTTTGAGTACCCCAGCCTCTTGGTTGCTTGGCGCAGAATAACGAGCGATTTCCTTAATCTCGTCATGCGCATTGTCAACCGCGTACGAATGCTCACTGACTTGCAGCATTTCAAGGTCGTTGAGGTAATCACCAAACGTCATGGTTTCTGCCGGAGTAAAATTCATCGTCTCTTGAAGGTGCTGAATGGCCGCGCCTTTAGAGGCCTCGGCATTCATCACATCCAGCCAAATTTTTGCGCTCACCACGACTTTATGCGTTGCGCCAAACTTCGCGTTCATGGTCGGGAACAGGAGCTCTTCCGAACCGTCAAAGTGACAAATTGCCACCTTAATAAACTCGTCTTCGACCTCAAGCAAATCCGGCACATATTCACAGCGGTGGTAGTACTTTTGAAATTCTTCCAGCGATTGCTGATCATGCGTTTCGATGTACGCCGAGCGCTTGCCACACAATACGATGTTTGCTCCGTCAATTTCACGAGCCGCTTTCACAATCTCCGCCACTTCCGCTTTAGGAATAGTGCAACTGTAGAGCTCTTTGTCTTGGTACATCACCAAGGTGCCGTTTTCGGCCACATACAACACTCGATCTTTGATTGGCGCGAACGTGTCACGCAGGCTGTAATACTGACGACCAGACGCAGCGGAGAACAAAATACCTTGCTCTTCCAATTGCAAAAACAGATCGAAAAACTCTGGATCCAAACGACCGTATTGGTCAAGCAAAGTGCCGTCCATATCGGAAGCAATAAATTTGATGCGAACTTGTGACATTAACTAAAACTCTAAATGACGCTGCGAAAAATATATCCATGTAAGGTACAGGATCTTGTATGAATCTCAAGCCGGGATGACGAGGCCTTTCGCGATTACCAAGGGTGCTGTTTAAAGTAATCTTCACTGTGATCGATGAAGGCTCTCACCGCAGGAGACAAGTGTTTACGCGATGAATATAGCGCGTAAATGTTGAGATCATTTGGCTTCCAATCCGGCAACACCGACTCAAGCTGACCCGATTGCAGATAGATATTGCTCAAATAGGTTGGCAGCATCGAAATACCCATGCCTTGCAAAGCGCCATGCAATAACGCTGTGGCCTCATTGCTGGTTAGGCGACACTCAATTCCCACCGATTCGAACTGCTCGCCCTGAGACAAATGCCACACGTGACGCTCAAAGTTTTTGTAACCCAAACAGTCGTGTGAAGATAAATCTCGCGGATGCGCGATCGCGCGATGAGTTTGCAAGTATTGCGGCGATGCCACCAACACCGATTCACACACCGCAATCGGCTTACCAATCAAAGAAGGATCGGGATCTGACGCAATTCGGATTGCCAGATCGATGCGTTGCTCGGTTAGATCACTCACTGAATCTTGCAGATCTATGTCGATATGCACTTTGGGGTGCTTTTGCATAAAACTGTTTACGGCTGGGATCAACTGTGAGAATCCAAATGAAGTGCTCGACGCGAGACGGATTTTTCCGGACAGCTCACCATCAACGGCAATGTTCGACGTCAACGTATCGGCCTGTTTTAACCAGCGCTCAATCTGAGGCAAGCTGCGCTCCCCTGCGGTGGTGAGTGACACCTTGCGCGTAGTGCGGTGCAACAAACGAGTTTGTAGCCAGTTCTCCATCGCCTCTACATAACGAGTCACCATTGGCCGAGACATGTCTAACCGCTCGGCGGTAGCGGTAAAACTGCCAGAATACACCACATCCACAAATACTTTTGCTGCCGTTACTCTGTCCATACATTTGCTCGAAATAAGAAATAGTGATGCACATTATTGTGTATTTTTCCGAGCGTATCAATTTCCTAATATAGCTCCCGTTCCCAAGCCATGGTCGCTTGGCCCCAAATTCTTTAGGAGCTTATTATGAAAAAATTCACTTTGATTGCTGCATCCATTTTAATGGCAAGCCCTGTTCTAGCGGCAAACCACTCTCCCCTTACTCTTGAGGTTTACAACGCCGACGGTAACAGCTTCCACGTAAACTCAACCTTGGTATACGGTGAGACTGACGCCATGGTTATCGACACTGGCTTTACCAAAGCTGACGCGATGCGCATTGCCGCTAAAGTGCTGGACTCAGGCAAAACACTTAAAACCATTTTTATCAGCCAAGCGGACCCAGATTACTACTTTGGCGCAGAGGCCTTACACCAACAGTTCCCTGATGCGCAGATCATCACAACGCCTGCGGTTCAAAAAATTATTAAAGAGAAATTGGCAGGAAAGCTGGCGTACTGGGGGCCAAAGCTTGGCGCAAACGCACCGGTAAAACCAGTGATCCCTGTCGCGTATGATAAAGCATCATTAGAGCTAGAAGGTCATAAGATTGAAATCCGTGGTAACCATGGCACATCAGCACACCGCCCTTACCTATGGATTCCAGATAACAAAGCGATTCTGGGTAACGTAGCCGTGTACTCAAACGTGCATTTATGGATGGCAGATGCCGCTGACCAAACCGCTATCAATGCTTGGGAGCAGCAGCTTAGCGAGATGCTTGCGCTTAAACCTCAAGTGGTCATTCCTGGTCACATGAAAGCAGGCACAAAACTGAACGCAGACACCATTCGCTACTCGCAACAATACTTGCAGGATTTTCAGCAAGCGAAAAAACACAGCAATAACAGCGCTCAACTCATTGACACCATGTCAGCGAAATACCCAGAAGCTCAATTGCCAATCGCGCTAGAAATCGGTGCAAAAGTGCATACTGGTGAAATGTCATGGTAACCGTGCATTACTTCTTCGATCCCATGTGTGGTTGGTGCTACGGGGCATCACCACTCATCGAAGCCTTGATGGACACCTCTCAATTTAAGGTAGAGCTTCATCCCGGCGGCATGATTGAGAAACGCGCGATTGAATCTGAATTTCGTCAGCACATCATCAACAGTGACGCTCGTATCGCAACCGAAACCGGAGCAACGTTTGGTGAAGCATATCTGCAACGCGTGAAAAGCGAAGATGCGTTTGTTCTTGATTCTTATCTACCCACACAAGCGATCTTGAGTGCGGAGAAAATGGGGCTGAATCCATGGCACATGCTAAAGGCCATCCAATCCGCGCATTATCAGCTCGGGTTAAAAGTGAATGAAGCATCGACGCTCAAAGCCATTGCAGAATCGCTAGGTTTAGCAAACGATGCGTGGGAGCAAAACATGACGTTAAGCGAAGCCGAACTAAACGAGAGAATTCGCTCTAGCCGACAGTTGATGCGCCAGTTACACGTTGGTGGTTATCCAACCCTGATTGTAGAAGTAAATGGCGAGTACTTGACCTTGCCGCACTCGGCCTACTACGACAAACCGGCACAGTGGAAGCTTGCATTACAAAAACTGCAATAAGCTCTTCCCCACTCGTTCTTGTTCTTAATCCAAGAGCGAGTGCCAACACCAACATGGAAATCCTGACTCAAACAGGTACAATCCTCGCTCGATTTTTTACTCGCGCGGATACCCACCATGCACTCGCCTGAACATTGCTTTACTCGTTTTACTGCAGATACTTCTGGTTATGAATTACCGACGCAGTTTACGTTTCCGTTCTACTACACGCCGCATCCTCTTTGCGTTATGGCCGCAAAGCAATTGCAACAGCACTTATTAGCGCAAACCGACTTCGAACACGATTTTGGTTTGGTTAATGAAGAAACGGGACGAGGCAAAATGTTTGGCGTATTGCTGGTAAAAAGCCCTCAAGGCGAGCTCGGCTTTTTAAGTGCGTTTTCTGGCAAAATTGCTGACCAAAACTTGATTCCAGGATTTGTCCCTCCTGTGTACGACATGCTGACCGATGAAGGCTTCTTCCGCGCAGAAACGGATGCCATCAACGCCGCCAATGCGGAGTACAAAACCTGTGCTGCGAATCCGGAATTAGCGGATCTTAAAGCGCAAATCCAAGCCGACCGAGCCGCTTATCAGCAAGAGGAGCAAACACAGCGCCAAGTGATGATTGACGGCCGCGCCGCACGCAAACGACAGCGCCAACAGGGCGAGCAAACGCTCAATGCCGGTGACCTCAAAATCTTGTTGGATGAGTTGGGTAAGCAAAGTGTCGCCGAGAAAAATGTTCTCAAATACTTAAAGCAAGCGTGGGATGAAAAGCTTGCAATCAAAGAAGCGCGATTGGCCGAGTTAGAGCAGCAACTTGCTCACCTGAAAGAGCAGCGCAAGACACTCTCCAACGCTTTACAGCACAAACTGCATAAACAATACCGCTTCCTAAACAGCCATGGCGAAACACGCGACTTGGTGGACCTTTTTGCGGACACCACAAATCCAATACCACCAGCAGGTGCAGGGGAATGTGCTGCGCCAAAACTGCTTCAATACGCGTTTAAACACAGATTCAAACCGCTGGCGTTGGCAGAATTTTGGTGGGGTGTTTCGCCAAAGTCTGAGGTTCGCCAACACAAAAAATTCTACCCATCGTGCAACAGCAAATGTCAGCCGATTTTAGGCCATATGATGCAAGGGCTGGACGTCGAACCCAACCCATTGGCGGAGAATTGGGCAGAAGACAAAGAACTAGAGATAATCTACCAAGACGACGCTATGGTCGTCGTCAACAAGCCATCGGGCTTACTTTCAGTGCCAGGTAAAACCATCAAGGACTCTGCTTATACGCGCTTACAAGCGATGTTCCCTGATGTGGAAGGGCCGTTTGTGATTCATCGCCTCGACATGGCGACCTCTGGCATTTTGGTGTTTGCCTTAACTAAGCGCGCGAACAAAAGCCTGCAAAAACAGTTTATGGCTCGCGGCGTACAAAAACGTTATATGGCACTGCTCGAAGGCGTATTGAACGAGCCGGAAGGGGAAATTTCACTGCCAATGCGTGGTGACCCAGATGACCGCCCACGTCAACTGGTGTGTTTTGAACACGGGAAACATGCAGAAACCTACTGGCAGCTGATTGAAGTCAAAGATGGACGCAGCAAGGTACACATGTATCCGAAAACCGGGCGAACTCACCAACTACGTGTACACAGTGCTCATCATATGGGATTAAACATGCCAATGGTTGGTGATGGTTTATACGGCGAAAAAGCGAATCGCTTACACCTGCATGCTGAGATGCTAGAGCTGGATCATCCATACAGCAAAGAGCGCATGGTGTTCAGAGCTGAGTGCGAGTTCTAACTTCTTCCAGATTTTAAATAACAAAAAGGCACTGACTAACAGTGCCTTTTTGGGTTTCTAACAACAGAATAAGCGTGATGCGCGATACCGAAAACCGTTAGCTCACCTTAAACTTGGTCCACACCTGAGAGCGCCAACGCCTTGCCATGATGATACCACGCACCCATTCATCGAGAGCGATTGCCATCCAAGCTCCTAAAACGCCATAACCCATGTGGATGCCAAAGATGTAGGAGAAAAACACGCCTAGTCCCCACATACTCAAAATCCCCATTTGCACTGGGAACTTGATGTCACCCGCGCCTTTGAGCCCCGCGATAAAAATCAGGTTAAACACACGTCCGGCCTCGAGCAAAATTGAGCCCATGACTAACGAACCTGCCAATGCGAGTATTTCTGGTTGATCGGTAAATACGCGCAGAATCTCTTCTCTAAACAGGTAAATCAGTGTGGTTGCCGCCGTTGATGCCACAAATCCCACTAAGAAGTAGATTTGTACGCGTTTTAAAATGCTGCTCACCCAACCTTTGCCGATGTAGTAACCAGTCTGAATTTGCGCAGCCTGACCAATTGCCAACGCGAAAGCAAACGAGAAACGGGCAATGTTTTGTGCATAAGTGAAAGCCGCCAACGATGCCGTCCCCATTTGCACCACAAAGTACACAATGCAGATTTGCGCCACGTTGTAAGACAGCACTTCACCCGCGTTCATACCGCCGATTTTTAAGATCTTTTTGTAAATTTCTGCGGGCACTTGTTTCATGGTCGACATTGGTAGTTCAATGCTGCTGCGAGCGAGAATAAACCATAACATTAACGTACCGATGACTTGGCTGACGACGGTTGCTATTGCTACACCTTGCACACCATACACAGGTAAACCGAATGGCTGGTAAAGCGCAATATAGTTACCAATGATGTTGAACACACCCGAGATCAAGTTCACCACCATTGGAGAGCGCGAATAGCCATGGCTACGCAGAATGGTCGTAAAGACTATGCCTATGGTGACGTTGAACGTCATCGCTCCGCTGATCAGCAAATATTCACGTGCGTATTGCTCGACTTGCGCCTCCAAACCGTAATACGGGAGCAGGAATATCGCGCCAAGCACGGCAATCACACTCAAGAACGCACCGACAATCACAGACAGCGCAATACTTGCAACGCCGACGTTCACAGACTCTTGCTCGCGCCCTGCGCCATTGTATTGGGCAACCAAAATCCCCGTTCCGCTGCTGACAAACGTCGAAACGATGATTAAGAAAAAGGTAATCTGCGTGATCACACCAACAGCGGATACGGCTTTGTCCGAGTAGCCACTCAGCATGAACACGTCACTGGTTCCTAAAGCCGTCCGTAGCAAAATTTCGACAAGAATCGGCCAAGCTAACGCCACAATGGACATTCGCTGGTTGATGTTCTGGCTTTTAGGCATGTTTGTAACCTTTCCTACAACTAAAAACTGCCTCACAAAATGTGTGAGGCAGTTTGGAAAAAGAGTAACTAGAACGAAGCTCGAGATGAGGTCGTGATTTAGCGCGGATTCTAGTCGCATATTGGTCACAACGACAACAATATTTCGCTCTGTTTCGGAAAAATATTTCTAATGCTTTTTCACAACGAAAAACTCATTGACGGAACTTAGAGATCATCGATTGACGAACAATGACCTCAATAGGTAGAAGGCGCAGTTCATGCTAGTCCCAACAGAGTTGAGTCAGGATAGATCCTGCAAATACAGCGGTGGAAATGCATTACTTTGAATTATTAATCGAACCATCTGAAACCATAAAGATCCGCCATGGAAAACTTTATAAGCCTTTGTTGTGCTTTGAGCACTCTCACCAAACCACACTTCTAGGCCCATACTAAAAATGACTGACATCACATTTGGAAACTTTGTTGTTCTATTTATCGCTAAAATACCGCCTAGAATAAGCGTACACGTTAATTAAGCAAGGATACGTAATGTCGACATTGGCTGGAGCACGCTTAGAGGAAATGGCGGATATCCGCTCAACAAGAAAAAAGAAAATTGTCTTTTTATGCTCCAGTATCGCCGCGGCATGTTTAACTTATGGCTCCATTGCTCAATTGTTTGAGGATAATTGGGGATTAAGCTTTTTCCATGCTCTGTGTGCCTTAGCCTGTTTAGGTATCAGTTATGTAATAAAGGTCCAACGACATCATCAATATGCCGACCTATGGCTGAGTGCAGTCTTGATGTTCGAAGGGTTATTGCTACTTCTGTATAACGATGCCCCCTCAGGCAAACTACTATGGCTATACCCTATTGTCGCCACTCTGGTGCTGATCAATGAGTTTAAAGTCGGTCTGCTGTTTAGTGGCACCTATATCTTACTGATCTTTTTTGGCGTCGTTTTTTTAGATCGGCTACCAACAGCCAGTGACATCATAGAACGACGATTTATGCTGACCCTGATAGCAACTGCATTTGTGTGTCACACATTCTCGTATTACTACACAAAAGTCCTCAACTACATTCAAACACTTTATCGTGAAGGGATTGAAGAGTTGGCGTATTTTGACCAACTCACAGGGCTTGCCAACCGCTGGAGCTTTGAAACTTGGGCGCGAGCAAAGCTCGATGAGATCAACCATTCATCTGATGACAGCATCACTGCTCTGGTCTTCCTAGATATTGATAACTTCAAACATATTAACGACACCTACGGACACGATATTGGTGACCAAGTGCTTCAAGCCTTTGCAACTCGATTAAAAAACAATGTTCGCCATAAAGACAGAAAAACCGACAAACACGACTACTCCATCGCTCGATTTGCGGGCGACGAGTTTGTGCTCATGCTGTACGACATAAACAGTAAAGATGACCTCGACAGCATTTTGAAGCGTATTGTGAATCTATTCCCAAAAGGCTACCGAAGCTACGATATGATTAACGAGTTAACAATGAGTGTGGGCGCTGCTATCTACAAACAAGATGCGAAGGATTTATCTGAATTGACTCGGTGCGCAGATAAAGCAATGTATGCGGCTAAACACACAGGGAAAAACCAATACGCGTATTACGAACACTGCAATACCGAAGAGAAGTCAGCCTCTGAAACGCCGGCTGTGTCAGAAGCTTGCTAACGGTTAAGCGAATACATGCATCACCCATAGCCCCAGCACCAGAAATACGATTAGCCACACAGCTTGCAGCACTCTGCTCGGCTTATCTTGCTGGCGACCGAATTGGCCTTTAAACGCACGGTCCTTCACTTTGCCCATTAAGCCTTTTCCTAGAGCACGTCGATAGAATTCACGTCTCTTATGGGCTGCATTGGCGACCTCGGTAAAACGATGTCTTTGCTCATTGGTGAGATCTTTGTCCTCGTAACGAGGAGGGAGATCAGAATGCTTGCGTTGTACTGCCATCACTTCCTCCCTGGCCGATGGGTACATTTTTATTAAGTATATACCCAAATAACCAAAAGATGCGTTATAAGTGAAGGACATAGACGAAAAAACCACCCGAAGGTGGCTTTGTTACAGGCAAAAAGGACGCTTTAGAAGTACTCACATAAATACGCAGTCGCGTCTTTCACTTGAAGCTCAAATGAGGAGTTCCCTTCCACTTCAAAAAACTCACCACTTTGGTAAGTCGTCCAATCACTCTCGCCGACACGCTTGACCACAAGTGCACCTTTTACAACCGTCATACGCTCAGGCGCTTGAGTGCCGAACGTGTATTCACCAGGAAGCATTACACCAACGCTAACGTCCTGATCATTCTGGTTAAAGCCTAGTGATTTTACACTACCTGCAAAATAGCTATTTTCCTTAATACTCATTATTGGTTTCCTTATCAAAAGTCCGCTCTTTTTTACCTTGTTTCTTCCTGTTACTCAAGCTCTGAAAGCCATTAAGCTCAACGTTATAAAGCACATCCTTTGCTACTGAGCGAGGCCACCTTTTTCTAGGCTTAACCAGACGACGTAATTAGTGAGATAAAGTCGGTGAATTAGTTAACGCTAGCAAACAATAAAACCATCAATAAGAGTGTATCCGAATGTAAAAGTGGACATTAGATCATAATTTCTTAGTCTTAATGGCGGGATTGTTTGTTTTTGAGAAGGAAGGTTTCCACCATATTAAAAAAGGGAAGAAAAGTAGACCAATGACGGACTCAGCTCGCCGAAGGCGGAAAACAAGACAGGAACCAAAACTTTCATTTTGGGCTCGCCACCAATCCAAAGTCCTCAAAAGCACATTTGCCGTTTTTGGGGTGGGTCTTTTGACGTTTTTCAGCTATCAAATCCACCTATCCTATCAAGACCATATTGACCCAGAAAAAGTCTACGGCGAGTGGATTGAGATCGGCGCGCCACCCTACCAAACAGAACGTCTGACTTTCACGGAGGATGGGGTATATCGAAACCATCGACTCATCACGACAGAATTTGAATTCGATGGAAAGGTCATCACGTTGAACACCGGATTAGGAAAAACCGCGTACCAGATCTCGGGCTCTCACCTTTCACCTCAGATTCGCCGTATTGAGCCTCTTATTCCAGACCAACGATTCATCCGTAAGGGATTTGAGCATACCGTTCAAGGCTCAGAAACCGGAGCGGCTTCAAAACGTCGCGCTGCATTAAGTGAACATTTCAGCCGTGACTAGTACGTCTTCACGGCTATTTCTCCTTTCAATTCTCTTTCTACTTCGATGAAACAAAACCTTAATAAACAATGAAATAAGGTGTTCATCGCATTTATCACACTCGCTACTGAGTAAACAATAATTTTAGTTTCTGCTGAGATTTTATAAATTATTGACTCAGTCTGACACTTTCTGTGTAACAGAGTGCGAGTTTTAGTTAAGTTCTCTCAAGTGCCTCGAAAACCGTCTTAATTTTTTTTGACGAAAAAAAACTCTCTGAAATGCTGAGTGTGATGCTTTTGCACATGGAGTAAATCCAATCATCTTATCTGGTGCAAGAGCAGCCTATGTTCTAGGTAGAACATGAATCCAAGGATTGAGAGAGAAGTTATGATTCGATTTAACCTATGTGCAGCTGGCGTTGCTTTAGCACTATCAGGTGCTGCAGTTGCGGCTCCAACCGCACCAAGTATCGATATGTACGGTTCCAACAACCTTCAGTTTTCTAAAATTGAACTCGCGATGGAAACCACGTCAGGCTACTACGACATGGTGAAATACCATGAGCAAGCGAAGATCACTGTTAAGTTTAACCAGTGGAGTGGCACGCCAGGTAATACTTACAACGTCTATTTTGATGGTGCAAAAGTAGCAACCGGCCCAATCACTGGTAGCCAAACAACAGCGACATTTGAATATGGTCAGGGCGGCCTATACCAAATGGAAATCGAGGCATGTGATGCGACAGGTTGTGCGAAAAGCGCACCAGCTGAAATCACGATTGCAGATACCGATGGTTCTCACTTGAAGCCACTGACGATGAACGTTGATCCAAACAACAAAACGTACAATACCGATCCAAGCGTCGTGATGGGTACGTATTTTGTTGAGTGGGGCATCTATGGTCGTGACTACACGGTCGATAACATGCCAGTCGACAACTTGACTCACATCCTTTACGGTTTTATCCCAATTTGTGGCCCAAATGAGTCTGTGAAGTCTGTTGGCGGCAACAGTTTCAATGCACTACAAACCGCTTGTACAGGCGTGCCTGACTACGAAGTCGTGATCCACGACCCTTGGGCCGCTTATCAGAAGAGCTTCCCACAAGCTGGTCATGAATACAGCACACCTATCAAGGGTAACTACGCAATGCTAATGGCATTGAAACAACGTAACCCTGATCTAAAAATCATCCCATCTATCGGTGGCTGGACGCTGTCTGACCCATTCTTCGATTTCGTGGACAAGAAAAACCGAGACACATTCGTCGCATCGGTTAAGAAGTTCCTGAAAACTTGGAAATTCTATGACGGTGTTGATATCGACTGGGAATTCCCAGGTGGCGGCGGTGCAGCCGCGGATAAGGGCGACCCTGTAAACGATGGCCCTGCTTACATCGCACTGATGCGTGAATTGCGCGTAATGCTTGATGAATTAGAAGCTGAGACAGGCCGTACTTACGAGCTAACGTCAGCTATCGGTGTCGGTTACGACAAGATTGAAGACGTAGACTATGCAGATGCGGTTCAATACATGGACTACATCTTCGCGATGACTTACGACTTCTATGGCGGTTGGAACAACGTTCCTGGTCACCAAACTGCGCTTTACTGTGGTTCATTCATGCGCCCTGGTCAGTGTGACGGTAGTGGCGTTGATGAGAACGGCGAACCGTACAAAGGTCCTGCTTACACAGCAGATAACGGCATCCAGCTTCTTCTTGCTCAAGGCGTTCCTGCGAACAAGCTAGTACTTGGTACAGCAATGTACGGTCGTGGCTGGGAAGGCGTAACTCCAGATACGCTAACCGATCCAAATGACCCAATGACAGGTACTGCAACAGGTAAACTGAAGGGCAGCACAGCGCAAGGTGTTTGGGAAGATGGCGTAATCGACTACAAAGGCATTAAGTCATTTATGCTAGGTGCCAACAACACTGGCATCAACGGCTTCGAGTACGGCTACGATGCCCAAGCAGAAGCACCATGGGTGTGGAACCGCACAACGGGTGAGTTGATCACATTTGATGACCATCGCTCAGTGCTAGCAAAAGGTAGCTACGCTAAGTCTCTAGGTCTAGCGGGTCTATTCTCTTGGGAAATCGACGCGGATAACGGCGACATTCTCAACGCAATGCACGAAGGTATGGCTGGCGGTGTAGTTCCTCAACCAAACCGTAAACCAACCGCAGCTGCTGGCGCAGATCAATCTGTAACTGGCCCAGCAAGTGTGGTTCTAGATGGTAGCCTATCGAAAGACTCTGACGGTACTATCGCGAGTTACGCGTGGGAACAAGTATCTGGTACAGCAGTGGTACTAGCAGGCGCAGACACAGAGAAAGCAAGCTTTGATGCAGCAGAGGTTACTGTTGAGGAGCAATTAACTTTCAAGCTGACAGTGACTGACAACGAAGGTGCAACGGCATCTGACCTTGTTGTAGTAACTGTGAAGCCAGCAGGTGTGGTTGACCCAGCGAACAATGCGCCAGTAGCGCAAGTTGTTGCTCCAGCAACAGCAAACGCTGGTGACGTTGTGGTTGTAGATGCGTCAGCCTCTAGCGATGCAGACAACGATACTCTTACTTTCAACTGGACGCTGCCTCAAGGTTTGAACGCAACGGTTGAAGGTTCTAAAGTAACTTTCACTGCTGCTGAATACCCGCAAGACACTAGCCTAAGCTTTACCGTAAGTGTGAGCGATGGCAAAGCGTCTTCAACGGCAAGCGCAACTGTTGTTGTTGCACAGCATACAACCGATCCAAACCCTGGTACCTGTGACAACGCATGGGATGCAAGCGCAGTGTACACAGGCGGCAACCAAGTCACTCATGCAGGTAAAACTTGGGAAGCGAAATGGTGGACTCAGGGTGACGATCCTAGCCAATCTGGCGAATGGGGCGTTTGGAAAGAAGTTGGCGTAGCTAACTGTAACTAAGCCCGACCTTGCAGATTTTCTGTAAAGTTAACGATCAAAGGACAGCTTCGGCTGTCCTTTTTTGTTTTTATCTCATAACGAGAAAAGCGATACCATAGACGAAAAACAATCCTAGGTATTGATTTCAAATCGAATTAGCCCAAAACGGACCGAGCCAATTAGCAAGCATGAAGATTACCAAGCACGATCGAGTAAACGGTCAAAACTACTGAAGACTTGTCCACACTTCATCACTCGGCCATGGCCTTGACCTTGCGTTGTCACTAACTCAACATTTTCAATCTCTTCAGCGGCTTGTGCAGAGATACTGTACTTAGTGAACTTATCCTGCTCATCGTGAACAATGATGGCTGGAGACGAGCGCTCTGCCAAACGCTTCAGCGGATCAATTGACTGTAATGGGTAACCAAATTGATCTTCAACTTCTGAAACCACAGCATTAAAAAGCTTCATCGAATAACCTGAACGCGCAATGCTACCGAATAGGTTCTCTACGTAATTCAATACCGGTGCAATAAGCAGTAAAGGCTTGTTTTCTAATTTGCTATGTCTGCACTCAAGAGCAGAAGCGGTGCCCATGCTGTGCCCAACTAGACCAACAATATCGTCTACCGTATCTAACACATCTTCTAACCCTTTGACAAAACCCGGAATGTGCCCATACTGCCCTTCACTCTCACCATGTGCAGGATGATCGTATGCCAAAGCGGTGAAACCTTTCGACGCAATATGTTCCATCAACGGATAAAACTGACTTGCGGTGCCAGACCAACCATGAGTTAACACCCAAATAGGTCCAGAGCCCAAAGTGTAGGTTTTGATAATGCCTGCATGCCCTTTAATTTCACCCTTGGCAAGTCCTTGAGGTTCGGTGTTTTTAGGTGCTGTGCGAGCAGGTGTCAGGAGCAACTTACGCGCGGTATTCTTTGCATGGGAAGGGGCCAGCGTATGGTGTAAACGCGTACTGATGTTCACCAAACTGCGCTTAATACTGAAACGTTGCGATGTATTAAAGTAAATTTTTTCACTCATGATTATGTCCTTAACTATCAGCTTCGCACAAAAAATAGAACGGTCGTGCTTTTTATACTGATAAGAAAGAGCGAACTCAGCCGCTCTTTATGATTTTATGTCTACAAATCTGGAAAGCGAATAACTGGTATCAGCCTTTCCAGCGAGAAAATAAGTTGTCGATCCCTTGCCAAAACAGGCGCAAGCTTTCTTCCTCACCTTTAATTGAGTAAAAAACATGCGCACTCAAATAAAGGCCGTATAAATCAAACGTTGCTTGGCGTGTATCTAAGTCTGCTGCAAATTCTTGCTTCTCTTTGCCTTTCGCTATTTGGATCTCCAAATAGCTCAGCCAAGTGTCTATGGATTTACGCAGTCCGGCCTGAAGTGGGCAATCTTTATCTGCCGTGTCATTCCAAGCGTCTAGAAACATACAACTTCCTTGAAATGCGTGGTTCCAAGTCATCCAAGAGTCGAGCAACCCTCGAATTTTACGTTCGATATTGCCATCCCCTGCTTCACGAACAGGCTCAATAACCCGAGCAGCGAACACTTTATTGGCGTGCTCCAATACCGATAGTTGTAAATTCAACTTCGAATTGAAGTGGGCAAACAGACCACTTTTCGACATACCGCATTGCTTGGCTAACTCACCAATCGTAAGACTTTCTAATCCGTCTTCGCTGGCGATCTCAAAAGCCCGTTGCAGAATAAACTCTTTTGTCACTTTTCCTTTTTGCATAATCTTATTTTTAGCACGATCGTTCTTTTTTGCAATCTAGAGTTAACTGGTCTAACCATACATTAGTGTCATTTTCGACTCGCTAATCACGTATTGAGTTGGTTAATGGGTTAATAATTAAGAAGTTTGAAGTAAGTCTTAAATTTAAACACAGCTTCAGTGTAAGCGCGAGTCTGTTGACTTTTTCACGCATTAATTCAGCCACAACCTGCTACTTTCACCTAAGTTTTTTTTATTTAGGTAAGTAATGTAATGGCAAAGAAACAAAAAATAGCCAGCTTAGAGTTTGCGCGTATTATTGCGATGTTTGCAATTATAGGATTGCACTGCCAGATGTCCCTGACATACTGGCAATGGGATGGAATACCGTGGGTTGGCTATATACTCAACCAATTGGCTCGTTTTGCTGTGCCACTGTTTTTTCTCATTTCTGGTTATCTTATCCAGCCCAAGCTAAGCCGCGCACCTATCGAAACACTAAAAAACTACGCCAAACCACTGATGAAGGTTTGGCTCATTTGGAGCGTGATCAGTTTATTGATGCCATTCCAGTGGCAAACTGTCGCTGAGGCGGGGTATCTCGCCGAAAGGCAGGGCTACTGGGGCTACTTAATGTCGACCCCGCTCAATTCACTCGTCGAAGGCGGGCTCGTTCACCTGTGGTTTATTCCAGCTCTGGTTATTGCCGTTGCCTTAATTGCCTTCCTCGTGCATATCAATATGGCTCAATTGGTACTGCCAACCGCCGTATTGCTATACATATACGGCGTGTTTGCTGGCAGTTATTCGACCATTACCGATCTGCCAGCGCCTTTCTTTACTCGTAATGGGCCGTTTTTCAGTACTTTGCTGGTAACACTGGGTTATCTAGCACGAGAAGAACAGTGGCGATGGTCGCGAAACAATACGATTCGATGCATTCTTCTTGGTATGGCGCTGCATTTTGGTGAAGCTTATTGGCTAATGCAACACGAGGTCGCTTTTAATTCTCACGACTTCCTGTTTGGTACTGTTATCTGGGCCCTGGGTGTCTTCATGTGGCTGTTAGTCCACCCACATTTTGGCGATATGCCTTGGGTATTCAAACTATCTCCTAGCGTGTTAGGCATTTATGTTAGCCATCTGCTTGTGATAATTATTATGATGAATGTCGCTGGATTTATCGGGTTGCAACACCTCGCGAAAGACGCATTTATTTATCCTGCAACGATTGTCGCAACCATAATACTTGTGAAAGCAATTGAGGCTTCGCCGTTGAGAAAATGGCTGCTGCGCTAAATCCATTCAGCGCTCGATATAGCTAGCTCTAGCTCAAAAGGGTTAGAGCTAGCCAGTTAAAAATGAGATTTCTCTCTCACTGACCAATTTTTGACTTTCTAATCCTTCATAATTTGCCGTCACTCACAAAAAACATTGTTCATTTCCTTTAAATTGGCTCGACTATTACAACATTGCTCATTAAACGGAGGCTGTATGTGGGCAGGTCAAGGACTCGTTCCTTTTTTAGAGATTAGCCATTGGTTAACTTACGGTTTGTATGCCGCTGTGGTTTTATTTGGCGCAGCAAGCATTGCGTCACTCAGAAAATAGTGGCGCACACTATCATTTCCTAACTCCTACTGTTAATTCGAGCTCTCTCACAACTAACTCATTAATTTGTGGCTAATATTTCTCCAACCAGACAAAGGAGAAATGTCTATGCCAATCTATCCAATTGTAGCTTTCTGCTGTTTGTTGTTCTCTAGCACCACCTTTGCTGCCCCCACCAATGAACTGAACCTTGTTAATTCTGGTGTCGGTTACGCGGCTCTCATTATCTTTTCGATTGCTTACATACTGGTTATGTTGGAAGAGTATCTGAAAATGAGAAAATCCAAGCCTGTGCTGCTCGCTGCAGGGTTAATTTGGATTCTAATTGGCTACACCTTTGCTCAACACAATCAGCCAGAAATCGCCAAATCCGCACTAGAGCACAACTTGTTGGAATACGCGGAACTGCTGCTGTTTTTGTTAGTAGCGATGACTTACATCAATGCTATGGAAGAGCGCAAACTCTTCGATGCCTTACAGGCGTGGATGGTCGGCAAAGGCTTTGGCTTCAAAAAGCTGTTTTGGCTGACGGGGTTTCTCGCCTTTATTATTTCACCGATTGCCGATAACTTAACCACAGCCCTCTTGATGTGCGCTGTGGTGATGAAAGTCTCTGGTGATAATCCTAGATTCGTGAATCTTGCCTGTATCAACATTGTTATCGCTGCCAACGCTGGCGGCGCATTCAGCCCATTTGGTGACATTACGACCCTGATGGTGTGGCAAGCCGGGCATGTCAGCTTTGCTGAATTCATCCCGTTATTCGTCCCGTCACTGGTGAACTATTTGGTTCCTGCGTTTTTGATGTCACTCTTTGTTCCAAACACCAAACCGAATACGATTCACCAACACGTAGAACTGAAACGCGGCGCGAGACGTATTGTCGCACTATTCATTCTGACGATTGCCACCGCAGTCTCTTTCCACGCTTTACTGCACTTCCCACCCGTTATGGGCATGATGATGGGCTTGGCTTACCTACAATTTTTCGGTTATTTCTTACGCCAAACACTCAAACATTCTTTGGCAAAAAAAGCGGCCATGGCAATTGCCAATGGCGACGATCACGCATTAAAACGCTTAGGTTCAGTCGTTCCGTTTGACGTGTTCCACCGTGTATCTCGCGCAGAATGGGATACCTTGCTGTTCTTCTACGGCGTAGTGATGTGTGTCGGCGGTTTGAGCTTACTTGGCTATCTCGAACTGGTTTCAAACGTCATGTACAACCAATGGAACCCTGTCTGGGCCAACGTGATGGTTGGTGTTCTATCTGCCATCGTCGATAACATTCCGGTTATGTTTGCTGTACTGACCATGGAACCAAGCATGTCGATGGGGAACTGGTTACTTGTCACATTGACTGCGGGTGTGGGGGGCAGCTTGCTTTCAATTGGCTCTGCGGCAGGTGTCGCATTAATGGGAGCCGCGCGTGGTCAATATACCTTCTTTGGCCACCTAAAATGGGCTCCCGTCATCGCCTTGGGTTATGCCGCCAGTATTGCAGTGCATTTGTGGATGAATAGCGGTTTATTTACCTAAGCACCGCAACTCATGTTCTTCACTTGCTATGCGGCCTAACGGTCTGATGGGTGGTTAACGCCATCCATCACTTTGATAGTTCCCAATTCATATGGGTTGACGCCCTCTAAACAGCCGACATTGTAGCCGTACTCACTCGGGTCAGAGCGACGCTGATGGTGCGTATAAATACCGCATTCGCCACAGAAAAAGTGCTTCGCTGTGCGAGTGTTAAATTGATACAGCTTCAAAACGTCTGCGCCTTGCACGATACGAATACCATTCAGAGGCACAGATGCCACAATCGCGCCGCGACGTCGACACATGGAGCAATCACATCGTCTCGGCTTCTCAATACCATTAGGTAATGCAAGTTCCAGCTCAACTTTTCCGCAGTGACAACTCAGTCGATGTAATGCGTTGATTTGGGTAGTGCCGACTGTCTTAATCATAACTTTTCCTTGTTGTTTTTCTACCTGTGTACATTATGTTAAACAGGCTAGCATCAGCACAATCTTGTCCAAAAACTCGACATTCATCACTTTTCGCGACATTTTATTGGCCGATTTGTTAGTTGCTATTTTGGCAACTGTTTATCGCGTTGGATGGACGTGTTGTCTCCGGCGCGGTTTTTAAACCAAGGAAAAAATTTTATGGATAAAGATCATAGCCTAAGAGAGAACCTCTTGGCTCTGACGCTCGGCAGTGCGTTAGTGTCGCTTGGGGTAATATTTTTCAGCAAAGTAGGATTGCTCACCGGCGGTACGGCTGGTTTGGCGATCTTCCTTACCAAAGTGAGTGACTTCAGCTTTGGTCAGATATTTTTCGCTCTCAACCTCCCTTTTTATATTTTGTCTGTAATGCGCATGGGATGGCGCTTCACCATTAATACCTTCATTGCGGTCTCGATTGTTTCTTTTGCGGTCGATCATCTGCACCATGTGATTGAAATTTCACGAATCGAACCTTTCTATGCAGCACTTCTAGGTGGTGGGTTAATTGGAATCGGTATGTTGGTGATTTTCCGTCACAAGATGAGTTTAGGCGGTTTTAACATTCTAGCGTTGTACCTTCAGGAACGTTTTGGGATTCGAGCTGGTAAAGTTCAGATGGCGCTCGATTGTGCCATCGTAGTGATGTCGCTGTTTATTGTGGATGTGCACCTTATCGCTCTATCCGTCCTAGGTGCCGTGGCGACAAACTTGATTTTGGCGATGAACCATAAACCAGGACGATATCAGGCAAAAGCGCAAATAGCATAATCAACCTCGTGTAATGAGTGAACTTACAAAATATGAGCCCCGAGCCATTCGCTCGGGGCTTTGTTATTCAACGTTGAGATCATGTCAACGAACTCGTTGTACAGTATTGCTGCATCCCCACATCCACTTGAGCTTTATATTTCTGGCTAAGATGGAAGTGCACTTGCATCAGCAAATCATGCGCATGGAACAGCTCAAACACGTCACCACTATTTTGCTGACAAATGGCTTCGCAACGCTCGGCATGCTGCTTGGCTTGTCCGGCTTCCCCCGCTTTGAGTAAACTCATCGCTAAGCGATACTCTGCACGTTCTTCTTGCATCCAACCACCCGCCACTTTCCAGTAATCCAACGCGAGCTTGGCCGCTTCTAGCATCCTCGATTTTTCCACATCCGTGCGCTCAGCCAGCGCTTCATACTGACACGCCAAGTTGTTTGCTGTGATTGCGATAGAGCGCGCTAGCGGCCCTTCAGCATCTTGTGGTGTCATACCTAGCGCGGCTTTCTCCAGCCATTGGCTCGCCAGTTCAAGCTGAGCAAGCACAGAAAGTTCATTCGAAATCAGAGCGTAAACTCGGCGTTGGTCTTGCTCTTCCAATAATTCCATATTGACAGTGCCATCTACGAAGTAGCGCGCAACGGCAATATTGCGTTGCAATGCCGAACTCTCGGCAACCTTGCGTTCATCAAAGCGCTCTAAACAAGCAAGAAACGGTTCTGGACGCTGGAGGTGCCCAATCGCGGTGTGCAGCATCAATGCGAATATTCGCTCGATGTGGTTAACGTTTTCCACCTCACTCAGAGCCGTTTCCAATTGAGCATAAGTTTGTTCGGGCTGTGTTTCGTGATGCTGCCAACACTCACTCATGAATGCATCAAAATCCGTTTTGAAAGGCATGTCCTTATTATCCTTTTTCTATTCGTATAACGAATATGAAACTCTACACTATCGTTTCCCCTGTGTAGCACGCTTAGTCACAATATGAGAATCGCCTCACTTAAAGCGGTGTACCTTGCTCCAACGCAAGTAAACGTTGCTTGCGCTCTACTCCACCAGCATACCCTGTCAATTTACCGCTTTTGCCAATAACGCGATGACAAGGCACCACGATAGAAATAGGATTTTTTCCGTTTGCCAACCCAACAGCGCGCACAGCTTTAGGGTTGCCAATCGCGTTGGCGAGATCTTGATAGCTCCACGTCTCGCCGTATGGAATGGTCGTTAGTGCCTGCCAAACTTGATTTTGAAAATCCGTGCCTGTAGCCGCCAAAGGCAGCTCAAATTCATTACGTAGGCCACAAAAATATTCATTCAACTGGGTAACAGCTTGGCGCAAAACTGGGTGTTGATCGTCTCGCGCTCCCAGTTCACTCGGCTTAGTGGTGCATGTTTCAAACCAAATGCCAAGCAAGCCCTCAGCGTTAGATTGGATGGTCACCGTTCCTAATAGGCTCGGCATTTCGGTATAAAATGTTTTCATGATTGATTCCATAAGTGAAACGTCGCGTAGCTTCCCCAAGGGGCCGCAGTGTGCGTATTCAGTGATGGGTAACGCTGCATCGCCTTTTTCACCACTAAGTCTTTATCTAAAAAGCAATCGGGTTGAGATTGCCCTCGCAGTTGAGCATAACTGACTGTCCAAGGTCCAATGCCTTTCAAGGCTAGCCACTTCTGGGGGTCGGCTTCTGAGTTGTCCTGCATGAACTGGGCGAAGCTCACTAGCGTCTCTTTACGGCTTTGCGGCATGCGCAAAAAGCTCACGTCGGTATTAGCTATCGCATCTGGTGTCGGGAAAAAGCGTTTTTCTGACTCTCCACTAAGTGTGGTCACCAATAAGTTAAGTTGACCAATCGCCGCTTTAACCGACACTTGTTGGCCTAAAATCGCTCGAACTCCAGCCTCCCATGCATTCCATACACCAGGAATCCGAATACCTTTACTCGACACAAGCCCCGGTGCAACATAATCCAAATGCTGCTCAACAGTACAAATATCGGCGTCAAGATCGAACATGCGACGAATGTCAGACACCAAGTTTTGCAGCTTCGTTACATTTTCAATTTCAAACGCTAGCTCTAGGTACCCTTCACCTTTGGTCGCTTTAAACCATGCTTTACTGGTATCCAGACAAACGTTGCGCTGATAACTCTCATCACTCACCAGCTCAACCCCCTCAATCGCTCGTAAACGGTAGAAGTTCAGCATGTGCTGCCAATTCAATTCACCTCGATAAGGCAAGGCAATTCGATTGCTACCCATACCGTCAAACTCTTTGCGACGGACTTGAGAAGGCGTCAATTTGAGAAACTTTTGGAAAGCATCGTTAAAGCGGCGTGTACTGTTAAAACCAGACGCAAACCCCACTTCGGTGACCGACATAGAACTGGAATGAAGCAACTGTTTGGCGAACATTAATTGTTGATATTGCGCATACTGCTTGGGTGACATGCCTAGATACTGCTCAAACAACATGCGTAAGTAACGATCCGAAATCCCAACACGCTCTGCTAGCTCAGACACCGAGTGGTGATGCAACTCCCCTCGATCAATTAACGAAATCGCTCGTTGAAAGGTCGTTTCTACGCCTTTCCATGCCCAAGAACCCGGCGCGCTATCAGGTCGACAGCGCAAACAAGGACGGTACCCCGCTTGGAGAGCTTGCGCTTTATCGGTGAAGTACTCTACATTTTCTTCTTTAGGTAAATTAGCCGGACAAATTGGGCGACAAAAGATCCCCGTTGTTTTCACAGCCACATAAAATCGCCCATCAAAACGGCTGTCTCGCGCGACTCGCGCCTTATGACACTGCTCGAAAGTCAGTGAGGTATGGGGGTGAATAAACATAGTGCTTTCCTTGCTCATGCCTTTTGTCATTTATTGTTCATAGGCATCGTTCAATATAATGTTATTGTAGCTTGCTTAAGCGCCTACAATTAGCCATTTTCGGAACTCAATATTGAGATTTATTGGCATTAGCGCTTTTGTACACTAAAGTTAGATTCAGAACATCACAACAACGTCGGCTAAAGGGAATTGGCATGGACTTACACACTTGCGTAATTGTACTAAGAAACCAAAAGGTTATTACCAGTAAATCCGTAGATCATTCAATTGGAATTATCGAACGAGACTCAGATAACGAGATCTCAGAAATTCAAATTAATGCCACGGATGGACGTAATATTCGAACCTATCACTACAACAATGTAGAGGAGTCACTAGAGAGCTTAATGAACCTCTGACGGTTTTCTTTAACACACCTTTCTCCCTTGTTAATAGCGAAAGCAATAGAGCACAGCAACCTGTGCTCTTTTTTTGTTTAACAGCAAAAATGTTTATCGAAAATAATGATGGAACCTGATTTAAAACACGACAAAACTGGCATAAAAAAACTCATAAAAAACACTCAAGCAACTGATTAAAAATAACAAAAAACCGTTATTCAATTTTTTAGAACGAGTTTATCAAAATACTCCCGTTATTTTTATTCTCACCGCCACCTAAACTGTTCTCAACAGCACGGGAGCACACGCTTCCCACTCATTGAAAAGAGTCAGAGGACAGAATCATGAAAGCACTATTACAGAAAATTACCACATCAAACGCAGGTTACAGCGCACTATCACTTCGCGTTCCAATCGGCATTATCTTTATGGCGCACGGCGCACAAAAGCTGTTTGGCTGGTTTGGTGGCTACGGGCTAGAAGGCACAGGTCAGTGGATGGCATCTATCGGTTTAGGTCCTGGCGTGCTCATGGCGTTACTTGCGGGCAGCGCAGAGTTCTTTGGCGGCTTGTTCATCTTGCTTGGCCTGCTAACTCGCCCGGCAGCCGTTGCTTTAGCGTTCACGATGGTGGTAGCGATATTCTCCGTCCACTTTGAAAACGGTTTGTTCATGGCAAACAACGGTTACGAGTTTGGCTTAGCTTTACTGGCAGCAAGTGTTTCACTGGCGTTTTCTGGCGCAGGTAAGGCCGCGCTAGATAACTTCTTGAACAAAAAGCTCTCTTAAGGAGACCCCATGATTACGGTAAGACATGCAGCAGACCGAGGTCGAGCAAACTTTGGCTGGCTTGATAGCAAACATACGTTTTCTTTCGGTAGCTATTACGATCCACAACATATGGGCTTTTCTGAGCTGAGAGTCATCAATGACGATGTAGTCCAACCTGGCGCAGGTTTTGATACACATGGCCATCGTGATATGGAGATCATCAGCTATGTGCTGGAAGGAGTTATCGCGCACAAAGACAGCGAAGGTAACGTGAAAACATTACCTGCCGGGGAATTCCAACTCATGTCGGCAGGGAAAGGGATTTACCACAGTGAGTACAATGCGTCGAACCGTGACACGCTGCGCTTTCTACAAATTTGGATTCAGCCAAATACATTTGGAACCAAACCAGGTTATCAGCAAAAAGATTTTGGTCGCACGCCTGGATTAACAACTATCGCGACTCCAACAGGAGAAAACGGTACGCTACTTATTAAGCAAGATGCCACATTACATCAGTTAATTCTTGAACCAAATAGCGAACTTAACTTTGAGATAGAATCGGGTAGAAGCCTATTCGTTCACCAAGTAACGGGGAGCCTTAGCATCGACAATACTACCTTGACGGCAGGCGACGGCGCGAAGATCGAACAGCAAAGTAAGGTTGTTTTACGCAATACATCGAACGAGAGCACAACCGCCCTGCTATTTGACTTGCCATAACTATCGATTCATCGTGATAAAAAGAAAGCCGCCTGGATCTTCCAAGGCGGCTTTTTAATTTCTCTGACTTTTCACTCAACGCTATTCGTCGGAAATACCGGAACCAATTTGCTGAAAACTGTAAGCCGTCAGTGGATCAATCTCTTTGACAATTTCTTCCACTTGCTTAATCGCGTCTACCGACGAGCTAGCTTTACGATAGCTCAAATAGATAGGGCGACACCAATCTTCTACGCCAGACACCTTGTGAAGCTGCCCGTTGGCGATAAATGGCTCTACCAGAGAGATGGGTAAGTAAGCGGCACCGCCCTTCTCTAAAATAAAGTCCAATGCTATACGCGCTGTTGACGTGCGCAGATACGGAGCCGGGATCTTAGGGTGACGTTCAGAATGTTCTGATGAGAAGCGCGTTCCCCAATCCACATACACGTATTTGTTTTCAAAAACGGTGTCTAAAGAGTCTTTCTCAGTCGATACCAGAACGAGAACAACATCAGCCACTTTTTTGCAGTTAAGCTCATCAGCTTTGATTTGGTCGAACGCAAATGCCATATCTAACGTGCGCTCTAGCAAGCTGCGACTGAGCATTTCCCGCCCCATCACTTCTGCCATAAAACCATAACCACCAAATGAATCTGTGACGACACTTAAACAGTTCTGCAAGTAAGCGTCCCAAATATTTGGCGTACCGCCTAACGTTAATTGCAGCGCTTTGCCATCTTCAAGCGATAACTCTAGCTTCGCTTGTTGCAATGTGGTGACCATCACCTCTGCATAACTGATTAAGCGCTCACCTGCAGAGGTCAACTTTATGTTATTTCGATCACGAATAAACAATTGCGTATCGAAGTAACTTTCCAATTGTTTGATACGTGCGCTCACTGCAGCTTGGGTAATATAAAGATTCTCAGCGGCGCGTCCGAAGTGACGAACCCTTGCCAGCTCTAAAAATGTTCGAAAGACTTTTACATCCATAAACCATCTCCTGGTTAATATAAAACCAGATTAACAACTAATTAAAATCATGACGACAAAAAAGTTTTGTTTTTCTTTTGTTAGCTTTACGCCTAATTTTCGCCGTAGTTCACTACATTCATCAATAACGGTTACAGAGGCTGTTGACATGTCTGACACTGAATTCCGTCATGGCAAAAAACGTTTTTACGACAACGTAAAATTCCCACGCGGCTTTGCAAAGTCTGGCGATTTTACTCTCTCGGAAGAGGAAATCCTAACAATTTATGGGGATACTATGCTTGGCTTAGAGTCAGGCGAATTAACACCTGAAAATAGCGAAGAGAAACACTTCATCAAGGTGCTAGAAAACCCAGGCAAAGCAAAAACAAAACTTGAGCGTACGTGGCTAAAGTACACCCAACTTGCTCGTGGTCGCAAGCGCTTCCACACGCTAAATGGTCGTAATAAGCCTGACGCGACAGAAGATTACATTGAAGAGAGTTTGGTCGAAGACGATTAATAACCAAATAAACTAATTCTCGCCTTTTTCTAGCAGTAGGTAATAGGCGAAAGCTCGTTTGGTTTGACTGAGCGAGCAAAACAAGCTCATTTCTTCTCCTAAAGCCCAAGGGCGCGTTCTCCCAAGGGCTTTTTTAGTATTTAGTGCTGCCAGTCTACTTTGCAAGCATCGCGATCTTTTTCAAAAAGCTCTCTTTCAAGTGCTCTTGGTCGTACTCCAATTGATAGGTATTGTGGAAGCCAACCTTTAGCTCAACACCATTCCCTCGTAAGAAAACGTTGTACCCGTCGTAATCGGAAAACGCTTCTACACCTTCATACATTTTGCCAAATTCGGTTGGTGTACCGTTGTTCATCACACATTCGTAAGCCTGTAGTACTTTGCTCGGATCTAACTCATTTTTCATACCGAATTCCTCACTGGTTTACACATTTCAATTATGGTTAAGGAATGAGCGTCGTGCCATGTCCATCCCATAATATTTGAAGTTCGTGTGCGGTTTCACACTCTGTAGGTTGTTAAAAAACAAGGTTAAGTGCGAAGACAGAACTTAATTTAGATCATAAATTTTATCTATCAATTCGTCAGTTTCATAATGCAATTTCTTTGTAAAAAATCGGCTTATAAAAGAATTTAGATATAAAAACTGTCGATAAAATCAACACTGGTTAAAGAAAAAGCAAAATTTTGACCTAAAACAATAGCAGTTCGTCATTACTTATTTTATAATGCGAATTAATGTTTCGGTACATCGTAAATTCCAATAACTAGGGGCACAAAATGAGACTTATCCCGTTAACTCGAGCAGCACAAGTAGGTAAGTGGGCAGCTGCGCATATCGCTAAGCGTATCAACGACTTTAAACCTACTGCTGAGCGTCCATTCGTTCTGGGTCTACCAACTGGTGGCACTCCTCTAGCAACCTACAAAGCCTTAATCGAGCTTTACCAAGCCGGCGAAGTGAGCTTCAAAAACGTCGTGACTTTCAACATGGATGAGTACATTGGCATCCCTGCGGATCACCCAGAGTCTTACCGCTCGTTCATGTACAACAACTTCTTTAATCACATTGATATCCAAGAAGAAAACATCAACCTACTGAACGGTAACACTGACGATCACGACGCAGAATGTAAGCGTTACGAAGACAAAATTAAGTCTTACGGCAAGATCAACTTGTTCATGGGCGGCGTGGGTAACGACGGTCACATCGCGTTCAACGAGCCAGCGTCATCTCTGTCTTCTCGTACTCGCATCAAGACACTGACTGAAGACACTCGCATTGCGAACTCTCGCTTCTTTGACGGCGATATCAACCAAGTGCCTAAATACGCACTGACTATCGGTGTGGGTACACTGCTAGACGCAGAAGAAGTGATGATTCTGGTAACAGGTCATAACAAAGCTCAAGCACTTGAAGCAGCAGTAGAAGGTTGTGTAAACCACCTATGGACGGTTTCTGCACTTCAACTTCACCCTAAAGCAGTAATCGTATGTGACGAGCCAGCTCAACAAGAACTGAAAGTGAAGACAGTGAAGTACTTCTCGGAGCTAGAAGCGGAAAACATCAAAGGTTTTTAATCCATAGGATGACAGCCTAGATGCACGCTAAAAATACGAAACCCGTGATCAATCACGGGTTTTTTCTTATCTGAACAGCGGGCTTAAGTCGTTAATAAGCTTTAATACCAAACTGACGAAGACGCTTAGGCAGCACTTCATCTAACTTGTCTAGTTCACTCGGTTCGACTTCGATAAGGTTGAAATGATGCTGCTCATAAACAGTACGAATGGTCTCACGGTCAGCCTCAGCCATCTCCCCAGTATCACTTCCCCAAAACTGTAAATAGACTTTACCGCCTGGCAAATAAAAATCACTGGTGACATCTTGGTCAATCGGCAGTTGACGCTCATAAGCGTGCACCACACCAGCCAAGTACAGCCAGTTGTCGATGAGCAACTCCCCCTTAGAGCGCACGTAATGCCCATCTAATGTTCGGTGTTTGGCTTCAAACTTTTGGCGAAAGCTTGAGTACGATTTATCCGTGGAGTGTGACTCCGCATCTTGCCCTAAAAATTCAATGACAGACTGCTTAAGACGCTTATTACGCAGCACCACATCGTGCCATACGACAAAGGTATTTTGTGTCTCTTTATCGGTTCTTTGCTGGCCACCAGCGCGTATACCAGCTTCAGTGACACTCCAACCTTCTTCAGATTTGGCGATCCACCCCAACTCACTCAACAGTTGGTTCATGCGCTTCGCATTCAGTTTCAGCTTTTCACCCAGCTGCGTGGCGCTTAATGTTTTCCCTGAACTGGAAGTCAGCTCAATATGTAAATTGGTCGGCCAGACGATGAACTGGCCAAATTTAGGGTGATCCACATACTCGCCGCCAAACTTGGCGCCTTCTTCCGTCAGAATCCATTTTTCGTCTTGGCGAACAATGTAGCCAGCACGTTTGAGATCGGCAAACAACAGCTTGGCTTCAACCTTGCGCATTTTAGCTAATGCCGACGTCGATATTTTTTCAGACATGTGGGTACCTCATGCTGCTGTAAAACTGAACACTATGTCATCATAGTAACGTATTGATTTCACGGCTTGAAGTCAGAGAAACAAGATTTCGTGTTACAAATAACAAAGCCAATCTCAAGGGACTGGCTTTGTTATGTTAAGTTGAAAGAAGCAGGGGCTATTTAATAAAAGCAATGCAGCCTTGCAAAATCACTAAGTTCACAATGTCGATGAAGAATGCACCGACAATTGGTACTACCATAAATGCTTGTGGTGATGGACCATAACGACTCACGATAGAGCCCATATTCATGACCGCAGTCGGTGTGGCACCTAAACCGAAACCACAATGTCCACTGGCGATCACCGCGGCATCGTAATTACTGCCCATCATGCGGAATGTTACGTAATAAGTGAACACCGCGAGTACGGCAGACTGAATAGCAAGAATAATAAGGAATGGGATCGCAAGATCAAAGATATTCCACAATTTCAAGCTCATCAGAGCCATGGCAAGGAACAGCGATAGCGAAACCGTACCAAGAATATCAACGGTTTCTAAATCAACCTTGCGCACCTTGGTCACTTCCATGATGTTGGTGATGACAACACCAATAAACAGCGCATAAACAAAATCTGGGATCATCAACCACTTGATGCCAAAACTGCTCACCCAACTCTCCAGATAGCTCGCGCCTGTCACGCAAAGCAAAATAATGGATAAGCTTTCTACAACTCTTTTCGCCGTGACACGATCTTCTTCATGTTCGTTATAGGTCACCAATTCAGGGAAACTCTGATGACTTTGGTTGGTGCGTCCGTATTCCGATTCTAAGTTGTGCTTGTTGAGTAACTTTTGCGCGACAGGACTGCCAATAATCCCGCCCATGACCAAGCCAAACGTAGCAGAAGCCATCGCCACTTCTAGGACATTGTGCAAACCATACATTTCTTGAAAAGTTTGCGACCACGCCGCACCAGTTCCATGTCCGCCAGAAAGCGTAATAGAGCCGGCGATCAACCCCATGAGTGGATCTAACCCCAATGCGGTTGCTAAGGATACGCCGACCGCATTTTGGATAAGAATGTAGACCGATGCCACAACAAGGAAGATGAAAACCTTCGCACCGCCTTTAATCAGTTGGGTGTAATTCGCGGCTAAGCCAACCGTCGCAAAAAACATCAGCATAAAGGTGTTTTGCAGTGGTAAATCAAATGATACATCCACACCATTTAAGTGCATCGTCGTGATCACGCAAGCCACAACTAGACCACCAACAATTGGCTCTGGGATATTGAATTTCTCTAAGGTTGGTAATTTGGTGTTAATGAACTGCCCTAAAAATAACACGCAAATTGCGACGAGAAACGACTCTTGTGGGCCGATAGATATTACCTGATTCATGAGACCTCTTTACTCTCCTCTTTCTCATTCATTGAGCAAGCGCTCAACGTGAGATAGGTGCCTAAGTCAATCAGATTGCCTCTCGAACCTTTTGTTTTCTAGGGTGTATTTGCCACAAATTCTCATCAAGTAAGAAATGGATGTACCCAAAATCCCACTGATTATCATTATATGAGAATGCCAATACCAAGCTGGTGGTAAATACCTTGATTGGATTAGAAAAATAACACTTCTCAACTTATGAGAAGTGTCTAATTTATGTTCACAATAAAGTCTTCAAAATAGCTATCACATAGGTAGATATTTAGGGAAAGCGAAGGCTGGAACATACGCTTAATTTTAAATTATTACTTTCTCTCCGGCACACTAGGTGTTATACCTATATATAACACCATTTCAGCCAAGAGATTCACTCATGACCAATTGGCATGATCGCCAACCGATTTTTCGACAGTTGGCTGACCAGATCACTCAACAAATACTGCAAGGTATCTGGCAAGAAGGCGATGCTCTACCCTCAGTTCGTAGCATCTCTGCGGATATGAAAATTAACCACCTCACCGTCATGAAAGGCTATCAATTGCTTGTTGATGAGGGGTTAGTAGAGAAAAAACGCGGTCAAGGTATGTTTGTCGCTTCAGGGGCAAAGCTCAAATTGCTCGCAGACGAGAAGGCACGTTTTCTTCAACAACAAATTCCGCAGATAGCCGGCACAATACAGCGTCTGGATATGTCACTCGACGAATTCATTCAACAACTAAAACCACACTTGAAAGGTGACCAATGAGCGCATTAGTCAGTGTAAACAACGTCTCCAAGCAATATCAGCAACAAGGAGAAGTACTGCATGAAGTGAGTTTCGACCTACATGCAGGACAAGTACTTGGCTTACTCGGCCATAATGGCGCAGGTAAATCAACGCTTATTAATGCCCTACTCGGCGCACATGAATATCAAGGCACTGTTCGTATCAACGGATTTGAACCCATTATGCAACGCGACAAAATAATGCGGAGCTTATCCTATATCTCGGATGTAAATGTTCTACCAGATTGGATGACTGTCGCTCAACTGCTTAACTATACCGAGGGCGTGCATCCAGGGTTCAATCGCGCCCAAGCAGATACGCTACTTCGTCAAACGGACATCAAACCTCGTGCGCGTATCAAATCTTTATCCAAAGGGATGAAGGTGCAATTGCACCTCGCGATTGTAATCGCGACTAACACCCAAATCCTCATATTGGATGAACCGACACTCGGGTTAGATCTCGTGTATCGTGATACGTTTTATCGTCACTTATTGGAATGGTTTCACGACGGCGAGCGCGTGTTGATCATCGCCAGTCATGAAGTATCAGAGATCGAGCACTTGCTGACAGATGTGCTGATTCTTAAGCATGGCCGCCCCGTTCTGCAAACCTCGATGGACAGTATCAGTGAAGACTACTTCATCCTTGAGGCCAGCGACGAATACCGCACACAAATTGAAGCGATGAACCCACTCTCGTCACAAAAAGGCCTCGGTTCAACGAAATGGTTACTCACTGCCCAGTATGCCCAACAAGCAGAAACAATGGGGGCCATCCATGGGGTGAAGTTAGCGGATCTATTTTTAGCATTGCAGAAGGAGGCAGCGTAATGCGTTCAGTTGTCGCGATGTTGCAAAAAGAGTGGTTAGAAAACCCTCTTGTTTTACGTATTCCACTGTTTGTGTTGGCATGTGGACTTATCCTCTTTGTCAGTTTAATGAGTAACGACACTCTACAACACAATATGTTTTTTCAAATGAGCTTTGGTGGTGATGTTAGTGACATTCACAAAGAGCTTGGTGACGATGTAAACATGTTGATTACCGGCGGGGCGGGACTGCTGTCTATCTTGTTAGCCGTTCAATACTTCCCGAGAACACTGCGCAAAGAGCGCGCAGAGGGTAGTATTATGTTTTGGCGTAGTATGCCGGTCAGCGATATAAAAACTCACTTAGTGAAGCTAGGGTTTGGCTTATTGGTGATTCCGCTCGTTTGCTCGGCGCTTGTGCTCGCAGCAGATTTGATGTTGTGGTTGCTGAACATCTCTACCGATCACCAATTGGCTTTATTGTACCGCCAAGCCTCGTTAGGTTACGTGCTGCTGCATTGGGGAGAGTTTTTAATCAGAATGTTGTTCGCCGGTATTCTACTGTTACCGCTGGCATTAACCGCAATGGCTATTTCTCAGAAAGTGAATTCACCACTGGTCATTTTGTTTATCGCCATTTATGCGCTGCGCTGGATGCCAATCGCACTATTTGGCTATTACGGCCTAGATCAGTTCTTCTCCGAAGTGCTTTACCTTCCACTGCACGCCATTGTTGCACCAAGCCCATTGAATGCAATTCCTCAAGCGGGTTGGTTAAACGTTGGCATTTACGCTTTCATCGGCGTTCTTGGTTGGACAGCTAGTCTCAAGTTCAGCCGAACCATTCAATAATCCGTCGTTCGATAAACGGCCAAAATCGAGCCATAAAAAAACGGTCACAACCTGTGTTGTGACCGTTTTTATTTCGACCTTAGGAGATCATGAACTTAAATTTAACCAAGGAATGAAATGTAACCTTGTAAAATGATTAAGTTAACGATGTCGATAAAGAAAGCGCCCACAATTGGCACCACCATAAATGCCTGCGGCGACGGGCCAAATCGGTTAACGATAGAGCCCATGTTCATCACGGCTGTTGGGGTTGCCCCCAAGCCAAAACCACAGTGACCACCCGCAATAACCGCAGCGTCATAGTTGCGTCCCATCACTTTGAACGTAACGTAGTAAGTGAAGATAGCTAAGACCACAGACTGCACAGCCAAAATGACCAAAAATGGAATCGCTAAGTCAAAGATATTCCATAACTTCAAACTCATTAATGCCATCGCCAAGAACAATGACAAAGAAACAGTACCGAGCATATCGACGGTTTCTGCATCTAACTTACGAAGCTTGGTCACCTCTAAGAAGTTCGTGATGATCACACCAATGAACAGCGCATATACAAAGTCTGGAATCATCAACCATGAGATTTCATACGTGCTAACCCATTGCTCAACATACTTGGCCCCCGTAACACAGATCAGTAGGAAGAAGAGTTTCTCCACCACTTTTTTCGCCGTTACTTTATCTTCTTCGTATTCGTTGTAGGTCACCAACTCAGGGAATTTTTCGTGAGTTTTGGCATCTCGACCACCACGACCATACTCCGATTCAATGCTGTTTTTTTCTACGAGGCGCTGTGCCACTGGGCTACCAATGATACCGCCGATGATCAAACCAAAAGTGGCTGATGCCATCGCTATTTCCAAAACGTTATCCAATCCATACACGTCTTGGAAGGTTTGTGACCACGCAGCACCTGTACCATGGCCACCAGACAGAGTAATCGAGCCAGCAATTAACCCCATCAAAGGATCTAAACCGAGCGCCGCCGCGAGTGAAACGCCAACGCCGTTTTGTATGATGATGTAAAACGATGCGACAGCTAAGAAGATAAAAACCTTCGCACCTCCTTTCATCAACTGAGTGTAATTTGCGGCCAAACCAACCGTCGCAAAAAACATTAACATAAACGTATTTTGTAACGGCAAATCGAACTCCAAGTCGATGCCGTTGAAATGAAGAGCAGTAATCATGCAGGCCACAATAAGGCCACCTACAATCGGCTCAGGTATGTTGAACTTCTTTAAAATCGGTAGCTTAGCATTAATAAAATGCCCCAGGAAAAGCACACTGATTGCGACCAAGAAGGACTCCAGTGCACCTACAGATATTAAATGATTCATATCGCCTCTTATTATTGTTCTCTTCATCCTCCGTAATGATCGAGTGTTAATTTAACCTTCATTCAATAGCAAATGTTCTCGCTTTACTGTTTCGAAAATACTCAAAAGTTGGTGTAGATGCGCCTTAGGCTAGTTTAAGGGACGCTCCTTTAGCGATGTGTCAGTTTTCCGCTGTTAGCAAGCCCTTAAATGTGAAAGGAGCCGATATAGCTCCTTCAAATGCCCCCTCGCAATACCTGTGCGTTACTGCTTGGGGTATAGTGTTGTGAGTAAATTCTGGGTGACACTTTCTGAACCACATTGGGCTCCCTTACTTAAACAGAATGTGTCAATTACTATCAAACAAAGTTCCTTCCCGTTGTAACCTCTAAACGCCGAGATCGCGTTCAAAACAATTGGGTTTGCTTGTTCCTGTCGTAGTTTTTTAACTCTGGCTCATGGTGTATAAACGAGCCGAATCCAAGGAAACTCTCAAGCTGCAACAAACGTTTTCGTCACAACGGAGCCGGATTATAACATATTGCTGATAATTTTCTTCAATTCAGTGACATTCACCAATCCCATGGTTTAGCTCCATAATGATTAACTGCTGAATAGCATTTTTACAGACAAAAGAGCGAAGCGAATTCAACTTAGCCTCACCAAAAAATAAACCTTAAAAGCCAATCACTTATCTATCATCTCCTGAATAAAACGTGTTTTGATAGGCTTTCTGGAGGGCCTAGCAACCAAAATGTACGGTGTTGTCATGGTGGTCTTTCGAGGCTAACTACCCGATTCTGGGTGATAAAAACAATCCCAATTATGCATCACACAAAAACATGTATAATTTTTATGTAAGTTATTCAAATAACAAGAGCCCTACATGAAAATTCATTCGCTTTTCCCTGTGCTATTACTCTGTGCCATCTCATCTGCCACTGCAGCGGAAAATATCCGTATTGAATATTCTCCCGTGGAAACAACCCATGAAAACATCGCCCAGCAATCTATCCAAAACAGCGATGTAAACCCAATTTTTGTTGAGCTATCTCAGATCCACTTTCCATTTCGCAAACCACTCACACTGATTTACGGCGGAGAAGATGGCCCAATGTACGATCCCGACACGCACACGATACACATTCCTTACACTTTTTATTTGGAATCACTCAATTACTTCTCCAATAACCAGTATGAAGAACGCCTTGGAAAATCCCCAAAAACAGGGGCGTTAGATA
This sequence comes from Vibrio sp. A1-1, assembly GCF_021728175.1. Lineage (NCBI taxonomy): Bacteria > Pseudomonadati > Pseudomonadota > Gammaproteobacteria > Vibrionales > Vibrionaceae > Vibrio > Vibrio sp. A1-1. Next base: position 149,159 of record NZ_JAKKCL010000006.1, on the reverse strand, counting down.
CGTTATTACACACCTTGCTGCATGAAGCAGGGCATGCTTACATCGAAGATCAAAACATCCCTGTTCTCGGAAAAGAAGAAGATGCCGTCGATAATTTTGCCACGATCTTAATGATTGACTTCCTAGAAGATGGCGCAGAGATGGCCATTAGCGCCGCCGACATGTTCGCATTTGAGTCCGATGACAGACCGGACTACTACGACTTCGGTGAGTACATTGATGAGCACAGTTTTGATTTGCAACGCTACTTCTCTACCTTATGTTTGGTGTACGGCAGTGATCCGGAACAGTACAAGTCGCTTCTCGATGAAGTTGAAAAAGACTACCTACGAGATCGCAAAGACTTTTGCCAATACAACTACGAGAACATACGCGCGAATTGGAACCACTACCTGCAACATAATGAACCAAAAGAAAAATCGCCACGTAGAACTCAGTAAGACAAATCAAATAATAAGACGATCGCAATGACAAAACTCACCATATTTTATGACGGAACTTGCCCACTGTGCGCCAAAGAAATGCACGCACTTAAGCGACGAGATGTAAAACAAGCGATAAAAATCGTCGATATCTACAGCGATGACTTTTCTGATTACCCACAGATAGACGCGCAAAAAGCCAACACGATTTTGCATGCGCTGAATGACAACAATGAACTGATACTTGGTCTTGATGTGACTCACCGAGCATGGCAGTTGGTCGGACGAGGTTGGCTATATGCACCACTACGTTGGCCATTACTCAAGCCAATTGCAGACTGGCTTTACCTGCGCTTTGCCAACAATAGGTATCGTGTCTCATACTGGCTTACTGGTAACTCCCGCTGCAACTCGGGCCAATGCTCTCGCTAATTGTGATCCTGCTTAAAAATGTGAGCCTCTCTCGTCCACGATCACCAACTTCCTGTACTTCTCACCCGCCAACTCGGTTAATCTGCAATCAGAACAAAAATAATTATTAACTCTTTTATTTGGTAAAGCTATTGAAGTTTACCAGTTTGTAACACTGCGCCGAGACGTAAGGAAGTACCTATGAATCTAACGATAAGAAAGCGACTTTATATTCTTTCCATCATTCCCGTGTTAACGATTGCTTTGGGTATGATGTGGTTTACCTACCTCCAAACCAGTACCTACAACCAACAACAAATCAATCATACGCACACGACGATGATGGCGATGAAGAAAGCGGAACTGAAAAACTATGTGCAGATGGCTCATTCCGCACTCAAACCGTTATTGGATCGTAATGCCTCATTGCAAGAAGCCATTCCAGTGCTCAAAGAGCTAGAGTTCGGCCAATCAGGTTATATTTTTGCGTACGACTCAAAAGGCGTGCGTGTTGTTGTCGGAAAAAACAATAAAGGGGTTGGAGAAAACTTCTATAACCTGCAAGACAAAAAAGGCAACTACCTGATCCAAGACCTGTTGAAAAACGCCAAAACGGGTGACTTCACAACCTACTACTTCCCTAAGTTAGGGCAAACCGAAGCATTACCTAAACTCAGCTACTCCATGTTCATTCCCAAGTGGGATATTATGATTGGCACAGGTTTTTATACTGATGACATCGATGCGATCATTACAGAGATGGAAAACACAGCAAACGATGAGCTAAACAATACCTTAGCCGCTATTGCTATGTTTTGTGTCTCTATTGCCGTTGTCGTGGCCATTTTTGCCGTACTCGTCAACCGTAGCATTATGCGCCCTATCGAACAGTTTGACAGCTCAATCCAATCTTTCGCGCAAGGTGACGCCGACTTAACCGCACGTATGGAAGAATCTAGCGTGCCAGAATTTAAGCAGCTCGCGCATAACTTCAATATCTTCGTTGAGAGCTTGCAAGGAATTATTAAGAGCGTCAGCCATGTCGGACAAGAGGTAGTATCAGAAACTAACAACATGTCTCAACGCGCCTCACAAGTGGATGAATTGGCTTCTGGTCAACGTGAGGAAACGGAACAAGTCGCGACTGCAATGACAGAAATGACGGCCACCGCTCACGAGATCTCTGGCAATGCAAACCAAGCCGCCGATTCCGCTAAAAACGCCGATGACAACGCACAACAAGCGAAACACATCGTAGACTCCGCCGCTAATTCCGTTGAAGCGCTAGCGAATGAGGTCTCTGAAGCAAGCACTGTAATTTCACGTCTAGAGAGTGACGTGCAGAACATCTCATCCTCACTTGAAGTCATCCAAGATATTGCTGAACAAACCAACTTGCTTGCGCTAAATGCCGCCATTGAAGCGGCACGAGCGGGCGACCAAGGACGCGGATTCGCAGTTGTCGCGGATGAAGTACGTAAACTTGCAAGCCGCACTCAGGACAGCACAGGTGACATTCACAAGATGATCGATCAACTTAAAGCAGGATCGGATGCCGCAGTAAAAGCGATGGAATCTAGCCAAGCACGTGGCGAAGCGACAGTAGAAGAAGCACGTGCTGCATCGGTTGCGCTGCAAGATATTCAAGCAGCGATTGCGAATATCATGGACATGAACACGCTGATCGCTACCGCGACCGAAGAGCAAAGCCAAGTTGGACAAGAGATTTCACAACGCATCGAAGTCATTTCTCAGCAAAGTAGTCAATCGGCGCACCTTGCCAATCAAAATCGCTCGGGCAGCCAAAACCTCAATCACAAAGCCAACGAGCTTTACGACTTGGTGGGACGCTTCACGGTTTAACTTCCTTAACCATACTTAATAGTAGAAACAGCGACGCCTTAACGTCGCTGTTTTTATTTCTGCTATCCTCAAGCGACTTAGCTATAATGCCGCCAACTAAGCACCCATAAGGGCAAAACCAGATGATTATCATGACCACCAATTTCGGTGACATCGAAATTGAATTGAATCTAGAACGAGCGCCAGTTAGCTCAAAGAACTTCAAAAAATACTGTGAAGATGGCTTCTACAACGGCACCATTTTCCACCGCGTTATCGATGGTTTTATGATCCAAGGTGGCGGTCACACCGAAGACATGGCAGAAAAGCCAACGCGCGCCCCGATTGCGAACGAAGCAAACCGTGGTCTAAAGAACCTTGTTGGCACTATCGCAATGGCGCGTACCGATGCACCGCACTCTGCAACGGCACAGTTCTTCATTAACTTGGAAGACAACGATTTCCTAGACCACACCGCAACCACCAACTTGGGCTGGGGCTACGCGGTGTTTGGCAAAGTGACTGCGGGTATGGATGTCGTAAATCGCATCGCGAAAGTGAAAACGACCTCTAAGCTTGGTCACGATGATGTACCATGCGATCCAATCATTATTGAGAAAGTGACAACCAGCGAATAAGCCCATTTGCCTCTTCGGAGAAATCGTCGCTATAAAACGAAGAAAGCGCCTAATGTCTGATGACTTAGGCGCTTTTTGTTTTATGACTCAGCCTATGAGTTTGGCTTGTGCCGGAGTTATTGATAGAAAAGCTCGGCTTTTGCTCCGACTAAATCAAGCTCAGAGCCTTGAAAGTCCACCAGATATTCAGCGACAAGGTTGTACCCAACCCAATACCCCATGTATTTCGGCCAGCGACTTTCATCACTGCCAAGAAAGTAAGCGTCGAAGTTGTAATCTAAGCTGGTCAACTTGTCTTTCATCTCAGCATAGAAAGGACGCCAATCTTGATCTTTGATATTCTCAAACAAGCTCGGAGTGACGCCACCATTTACCTTGCGTTCGAAATGACAAGCTAACCCTTCCATAATCAGCACATCACCAAGCGCAACGCCATTCTCTCCCGCTCGCATACGGAACAGGTGATGCAACTCATGCGCTAGCACCGCAGCTAGTTCTTTATCAATCACGTTTTTAATATCTGCACGTTGAGTATCAAGAAGAATCTCTACACGATGGGCGCTTAAGCAATAGCCACCAATCCCCGTCTGCGGTACGTCATTGCGATCAAACGGGCTAATGGTCAGGTCGACGTTACTTAAATCGTTGTTACTTAAATCAAAGTAACTAGAAAGCTGTGAGCTCAGGTCATCAAGTTTCTGATGCAAATACTCAGCGATTGGAGACAACTCTCCCGTCGCATTTAACAGGGTGACGCGATAACTCATTTATCTTCCTTGATAATTTAGGTTAAGAGTAGCGAGTTTACAGTGTAAAGAGTGAGCAGTTCTAGCAATTACATCCCTTTGAACAAACTTTGAGATGCACGGCTCACAGGGAGCTTAGTTTCTCCAACGTGAACAAACATTCTGCCAGCAAAATCTTTGTTTACTTTGCTAATTTTACACACTTGCACCACGCTTGAACGGTGCACTTGCCAGAACTGTTCTGGGTTAAGCTGCCCTATCAACTCTTTCAACGATGTACGAATCAAATACTCCTGCACTTTGCCTTGTCCTTGTTGGGCATACACAGAAACGTATTTTTCTTCCGCTTTGAAATACAACACATCAGACGTGGCGATCAAATGAATGTCTTCCCCTTGCGTCGCTTTGATCCACTGAAGATATTGCGGCGTTTGTGGCGCGGATAATTGCTGCAACTGTTCTAACAGGCTGCTCATCTGCACATTACTGCTTTCTTGCTCTCGCTTAGCAAGGCGTACTTTCACTCTTTCACACGTCGTCAGGAGGCGCTCATCCGAGATAGGCTTGAGCAAATAATCGGCGGCATTTTGTTCAAAGGCTTTGATGGCGTAATCATCGTACGCGGTGACAAACACAATCAAAGGTGGATTGGCGAGTTGATTGAGTTTTTGCGCTAATGTCATGCCATCCAACACTGGCATACGAATATCGAGAAACGCAATGTCAGGTTGGTTGTGCTCAATGGCCTGCAACGCTTGTTCACCATCCGCGACTTTGGCTATTACCTCTAGCTCTGGCCACACATCAGCTAGGCTTTTATCAAGATGACGCCTCAATAGCGGTTCATCATCAGCAATAATGGCAGTAAACCCTGTATTCATTCCTTTCTTCCTTGCTTACGATTCCATTGGCCAGGTCAAGCGAACACAAACACCACCCTGAGCAGACTCACTGATAGAAATCTCTCCTTGCCCTGCGAACAAAGCTTCAACTCGCTGCTTGAGATTACTCAAACCCACACCTGAACCCATGTGCCCACTAACATGATTTAAGCCAACACCATTGTCTCTGACTTCAATCTGCAAGTTCTGTTGTTCGCGCTTGATGAGTAAACTGACTTCGCCGCCTTCTCGCTTTGGCTCAATACCGTGAACAATGGCATTCTCCACCAAAGGTTGCAACATCATCGGTGGCAGTTCTGTTGTTCCTAAACCGTCTTCTACTTCAATTTTGTAGCTTAGACGTCCATCCAGACGTATCTTCTGAATACTCAAGTAGGCTTCAATTAAGGCAATTTCATTCTCAATCGTGGTGTGCTCTTCTCGTGAGATTTTTAGCGTCGCACGTAATAGTGCGGTAAGTTGATCCAACATCTGCTTGGCCTTATCAACATCCTGGGACATCAACGCGCTGATATTTGCCAAGGTATTAAATAGGAAATGCGGTTCAATCTGGCTTTGCATCTGCTTAAGCTGACTTAGCAACAGTGCACGTTCCTGCTCTGCCTTTTCACGCTTGATACTCTCTAATTCACGCTGAGCAAGCGCTTCTTTCTCTCGTGAGTGGAAATAAAAGTAACACATGCCGCTGAATAACAAGCCCATCAGCAACACTGGCAGCATGCCCGAAATGCCGAAGTATTCACCGAGCCAAAACTGCGCATTAATGACGCCAAACAACAAACAGGCGGTCAGTGACAAAGCAATTTCTAGTCTACGAGGGATGCTAGGAAACAACTTGTCGACTAACCAAGAGAAGAACAAGGCGGAGTAACCAAAACCAAAGCTCACCAATACATGTACATAGTAAGGCCCCCCCCAAACAGACAATGTCATTACCGAGATAAACAAACAGAATAAAGTCGTGACAACCAAACTGCGTAGCCATCCACTTTCTACCATTAACTTAGCTGAATACATTTAGAATTTCCCTTTGATGTTAAATACAATCATATGCTTATCATTGATTTGTGCGTAAGCAGATTGGTCGTCTCCGGTTAAAAAGCGTGCGGCAACTTCCACTTCTACACTTTGATCGCCGGTATCAATCCATTGGTAATTAAGCCACTGCGTGACAATCACACCGCCATCTTGTGGCGACAGCATCACATCCAACGTAGGGGTTACATCACTTAGCCAGCCCATATCCGCTTTGCCGTTCCATGCAGCCCATGCTTCTACATCCCAACTCCAGTGCAGCATTACGTTATGCTGAACGATATTGGCATGCTGAAACCCTTGGGCGTAGCTTGTCGCAAGTAGAGCACTGCTAGCCAACAGAGAGTTGTTAGGATCAGGGATCCGAGAGAGTAATTCGCCACGCTCTATTGCTTGTTGCCATTCGCTTTTCGACCATGCACGGCTGTCGTACCAATACTCAGCAATCACGTTATGTCCGGCTTGGTTTGCCCAGTTCAATCCAACTAAGGCTTGGAATGCGCTGCCCTGCTCCTCAACTGAAACGGGTTGGTAAAGGTCATCTTGCTGAAACTGATAGCCGACACTTTGCTTTTGCCACAGCATGGAACCGTGCATGGCGATGGATTCATCCCACACCGCAATGGCACTGGCGCCAAGTAAACCTCGGCGCACATCATCGTAATAACCAATAAGTTGATACTCGGTGTCACCCACCAGCGCATAACGGCGGAGACCAACACCTTGCTGCTCTGCAGCTTGATCAAGTGCACTTTGGTCTTGTTGTCCCCAGCTTGAATCCGTCGCAATGACAGTCCACTCGCCTGCCATATCATAGTGTGAAAGTGAAAACACGCCCGCACCCTCTTCTGCGACCAAGCCAACAGGGTTTTGTCGATAAGGCTTAAACAGATCCAAAGGTCGGTAGCCATAACCCACGCCCCAATCCACGCGCAACTTACCTAAACTCACATCAAGGGTGGTATCACCGACTTGCCACTCCCCTAGCCAAGCCAGCTCTCGAATCAACAGTTGATTATCTGCTTCACTCCACCAGTCACTCTCCCCTTGTTGATTGAGGTACAAACCTTGGCTATACAGAGCAAACAAGCCACTGAAGTTCTGATAATTCACCTGCACATCCAACAGTGCATTAAGTGAATCACGAGAACTGCCCTGCGCCTGTATAAATGCGCTGTCACGCTGCTTGGCAGTTTCATAACTGACAGCCCAATCCCACTCAAAACTCAGTTCGTCATTGGCAAAAACTGGGGCTGCCGCGCCCACACACAATGAGGCAGAAATCAACAAACTGGTGCTTTTGTTAAGGTTAGGCTGGCGCGATTTCATGTGACTTCCTTGCTCGTTTTCATGGTTCTATTTACGAAGCTCAGACTAAAGCTGAGTCGTGTTGGCTTTAGGCAAATAGCTTGGGTTGTAGAACTTGTTATCCAGCTGCCAAGGCACGATCTCTTGATACTCGATAACGGTCTTTTTGCTCGGCTGAATGCTATCAAGCAAGGTCATCTCACTGACGTAGTCTTCACCGTTGTCGGTTGCACGTCCGTATTGCGCTTGCTTGGCGAGTTTGCCAGAGCGCAAGTAAAGATCGGCTTTGATAGGAAACGCATCTTGCTCAGACAACCACAAGTCGATCTTCTGATAGCTCGCCCCTTTGGTCTTCGCGGTTAGAGCAAGATGATAAGCCGCGACACTTTCTCCGTTCACCGAAACGGTTTCTGTCGCTTTCCATTCACCTTGATAATCTTGGCTCCACGTCAGGGTTGAGATGTCGCCGATAGACGCTTCCCCAAGCAGCTTTTGCATCGGCGTAATGCGAATCGGACGGCGGCTCTTAGGCATTTGCAGCCAGTAGTTGTCGCCCATCATCAGCATCTTTTGCCCAGCTTCGACTGCTGATTTGAACACCACCAACGATTCACGATTTGGACGTGTGTACACGTGGTAAAGGCGGGTTTTATCTAACTCTTTGTCTTGATATAAGCGCACCAGTGACACCACTTTGGAGGAGTCATCTTGCAAGCGGTAGCTGTCGGCTTTTTCAATCAATTGCGCAACTTGCTGTGCATCTAACGCTGTTTCATTCGCACTGACATTCATGCTTACAACGCCGCTTGCCGTCAGCAATGCAATTGGTAATAGTGATTTGAAATTAAACATAAATCAGTGCCTCCGTAATTGGCTTGTTCACCCCTTTGCGCGCCGAGAAAAACGCCGCAACCAAACAAATCATCAATACTGCGAATCCTGCGACGGCCACCAGCTCCCAAGAGAAGTAAATCGTTAATGGGTAACCTTCTGTGCGTCCTGGCGGTGGCGGCATTTGCACATCCACGACCATCAGTAAGACGGTAACTAACGCAGTAAACAAAGCGCCGATTAAACTACCAATCACCGCAAGTAACCCTGCTTCGCGCAAGAACCCAGCAATGATTTCGCGAGGGTAGCTACCAAGAGCCGACAAGGTGCCAATTTCACGAGTACGCTCAGTCACCGACATAGTCATGGTGTTGAACAGCGCAACAAAGACCACCAGCGCCATTACTGCACCCATGATGCCGAAGATACGGTCGTACAAATCTTTCACTTTGAGATAGAAGAATGCACGTTCTTGCCAAGGCGTAATCTCAATATCTTGGTCACCAAAGTTCTGCTTTTGCTTACTCAGAACCGAAGCCACTTGTTGCTCGACTTGGCTCGTTAAACTGGTATCGAACAGGAAGACCGATAACGCACTGACTTTGTCTGAACCGAGCAGCGATTGCGCGCTGTTGATGTGCACGTAAAGCTGGCGTTTATCAAGCTCTGGTACGTCGGTTGAATAGATGCCACGCACTTTGAAGTCATACGCGTTCAATGCGCCGTCGGTTGTAGTCGCCAGCAAGGTGATCCAATCGCCAACGTGCACGCTTAGGTTGTTCGCCAAATCAACGCCGAGCATCACTTCTGGCTCTGCTGGGTCATAACGCGATGCATGAATGTTGGATAGCGTCTGCCCTTCACGCACATCCAAAAACGGTCCTTTCATATCGAATTCGCGCTCGTTCACGCCAATGCCGATAAAGATCGATGATTTGTTACCGTTGGAAATCAAACCGCTGAACTCAACTCGTGGCTGCACGCCTCGTACTTCATTCAGCCCAATCAATTGCTTGGTAATGTCGTCTGCATGAGTTAAACCGTTACTCAGTGGCATCTCTTCTTCTTTGGCGAAATAACCCGGCGTGGTTAACGTCAGATGCCCCGTGTCACGCGCTGTCGATTCTTTCAAACTGTCGTAGGTGTACAGACCAAAACCACCCGCACTGGTTAAGGCAAACACGGCAATGGCGATGATCAGCATCGACAACAAACTGCGACGGCGATTGCGTTGCAGGTTCAACCAAGCAAGGCGAACCGAAACAGGAATTAGCTTGCCCATGAAATCTCCTCTACACTTGCGTGCGTTTGGGTAATTTTGCCATCCACTAACTCAATGGTTCGATCGCAGCGAGATGCCATACGAGGGTCGTGTGTGGCGACGATAAAAGTGGTGCCAAGCTCGTGTCCGAGCCCTTTCATAATGTCGATGACCTTGTTGGCAGTTTGGCTATCAAGGCTTGCGGTTGGCTCATCAGCAATCACCAACGCTGGTTTGTGTACTAAGGCGCGCGCAATTGCCACGCGTTGTTGCTGACCGCCCGATAAGTTGTCGGGCATGTGATGAATAAACTCGCCCAAGCCAACGTGTTCTAACATTTGTGTGGCGAGCTCGGTTTGTTCTGCTTTTGAAAAGCCGTTGAGATGCAGCGGATAAGCCACGTTCTCTAACGCCGTCATCACGGGTACAAGGTTGAATTTCTGGAACACAAAGCCAAGCTTTTCACGGCGCATTTTCGCAGCTTGCATTTGTCCGGTTGGGTATGGGCTACCGGCAAATGTCACCTGACCTTGGTATTGAGTATCCAGCATGCCAAGCACGTTAAGTAAGGTGCTTTTGCCTGAGCCAGACGGTCCGCATAATGCCACCATTTCGCCGGCAAACACTTCATCAGACACGTCTCGCAATGCACGCACCGTTTGGCTGCCAAGAGCGTAATCGCGACTAAGTTGATTAAAAACGATCATGACGCCTCCCTAATACTTCGCTAGCAGCGCTTTCGCGGTTTGCGTTTCTAGATTGCTGTCGCCCAACTGCTCCATTTGCGCTAACCATGTTTTGGCTTGTTGAACATCTTCAGCTCGTAGTGCTGCTTCAATGGCGTAGCGATAAATCCAAGACGTTGCCGCAAAAGGTTGCTGACTAAAACTCGGTTCATCAAGCAGAGAAAGGTACAGCTCGTAACCACGCTCAAAGTGATTGAACATGTCCGGCAGAGCAGTAAAGGTGGTGGCTGCCATGGCGGTGGCTAGTTGGTATTCCGGCAAGCCTTGTAAGCGTTGTTGTTCTTGCAGTGGTATAGGCTGATTCGCCATTAAATCCAAACCTTTCTGGATAGTGGCAAGACCGCGCTCGGTGAACTTCATCTTGTTCCAAGGCATAAACGCCTCACGACCTTGCAACGTCTCAGCACTGCCTAAATACACCAAGGTCACCGGCGTTGCGCCCTGCTCTTCCAGTTGTTTGGATAGTTCGCCGTAAACGGTATCAACCAAACCAGAATCACCCTGCGCTGCTTGGTTGAACTGACTGAGTGTGCGCTCGCTTGGGTTAGCCAGAGCCAAATTGCTGCTGAGTGCAAATGCGGCGATAAACGTACTTGCCAGTTTAAGAGTTTTGATTGAGCGAGATTGAGAAACCATCATGTACTGTCCTTAGTTGAACGTGATTTGATGGTTTCAGATTAATGGAGAAGATCGCACGCTGCTTTTGCATGCGACCAATGGCAGTTATTTAGAATGAACGGTTGTTTGCTGCGATGGATGACATTCCCTTCTTAAAGAGAGCATATATCCCTGCTTGTTTGTAAGCGTCCATCTTTCACCACAATAGGAATAAAAATACTGGCTTAAAACCTGCGTCTAGTGTATTTATCCATTCCACAGCTTTCCAAGCAGCTTACCCATAACAGACGACATCGACGCTCCTCTCATACACACCTTTGCATGGTGTCTGTTATTTCCAAATAGGATTCTTAGCATCGGAATAGTTCGAACTCTCGAGTTCTGGTTGTTTTCGCGCTCGAACTGGGTGCGTTATTAGGTCGTAGAAAATGAATAAGCGTTTTTTCCCCAGGGTCGATTTGCCACTGCTGATGGCGATCATTCCGATCATGCTATTGAGTACACTAACACTTTGGAGTGCCAGTGGCTTTAATGAGGCCATGCTCTTCAAGCATTTAGCACGCTGCGGACTGACCTTGGTTTGTATATTGGTCATGTCATCGATTCCCGCCGCTAGCTATCAACGCTCAGCTCCATATCTCTACATTATTGCGGTTGCGCTGCTACTTGCTGTCGCTTTGTTTGGCGATAGCACTAATGGTTCTCAACGTTGGCTCGATATTGGCTTTTTTCGCTTTCAACCCTCGGAGCTAATCAAACTCTCGATTCCAATCATGATCGCGTGGATGCTACATATTGAAGGTGGCAGACCAGATAGTAGGAAAATCGCATTCTGCTTACTCATCACAATGATTCCTGCTGGGTTAATCGCGCTACAACCGGATTTGGACGGTGCAGTTTTTACCGTCATTTACGCCTTATTCGTTTTATTTTTAGCTGGCATGAGCTGGAAAATAATCGGTGGCTTTGTCGCGAGTATATTAACGTTGGCGCCAATTTTGTGGTTCTTCGTCATGGAGACGTATCAAAAAAGCCGCGTTACTCAGTTCTTGCACCCGGAGTCGGATCCGTTAGGTTCGGGCTACCAAATCATCCAATCTTTAATTGCGATAGGCTCCGGCGGAATGAAAGGCAAAGGTTGGATGAATGCTACGCAAGGAACACTTGGCTTTATTCCAGAAAGTCATACGGACTTTATTTTTTCGACTTATGCCGAGGAGTGGGGTTTTGTTGGTAGTTTAGTCTTACTCGCACTGTACTTGTTTATTACCGCGCGCGCCATGTTGCTTGCATGTCAGTCTGACCACTTTTTTAGTCGGCTTGTGAGTGGTGCATTAGCGATGAGCTTTTTCCTGTATGCTTTTATCAATACAGGCATGGTGAGCGGCTTGTTGCCAGTAATGGGAAGCCCTTTGCCGTTCTTTAGTTACGGCGGCACGGCCATGCTGACGCAAGGCATCTGCTTTGGTGTGATCATGTCACTGTGTTATTCCAAATATCGCAACGCATAATGCTGCTAGCAAAGAGTGTGATCAAAAAAGGCTTCCCTCGGGAAGCCTTTTTACAATGGTGGAAGCTAAGAAATTATAGCTCTGCGTTGTGGTAAACCTGCTGAACGTCGTCACAGTCATCTAGAAGATCTAGGAATTTCTGGAACTTCTCAGCATCTTCACCCGCTACTGGCGTGTGAGTTTGAGGAACGAAAGTGATTTCTTCCACATCGATCGTTAGATCTGGGAACGCACCATTTAGTGCTGTTTTCGTCTTGAAGAACTCTGTATGAGGAGCGAATACAGTGATCACACCGTCTTCTAGCTCAACGTCAGTTACGTCTACATCTTCCATCATTAGCGTTTCTAGGATGATTTCATCATCGTCGCCTTTGAACTGGAATACCGCTTGGTGATCGAACATGTGAGAAACTGAGCCCTCAACACCAATTTTCGCACCCACTTTAACAAAGCATTGGCGTACATCTTGGAAAGTACGGTTGCCGTTATCGGTCAGACAGTCAACGATAACACTAGTACCGCCAGGGCCGAAGCCTTCGTAGCGTGCTGGTTGGTAATCTTCACCACCGCCGCCACTCGCTTTGTCTAGTGCTTTGTCGATAACGTGCGCTGGTACCTGATCTTTTTTCGCTTTCGCGATCAGGTGGCGAAGAGACAAGTTCATGTCTGGGTCACTACCGCCGTTTTTCGCGCACATGTAAATTTCTTTACCGTATTTGGAATAAACTTTAATTTTCGCGCCTGCAGTTTTCGCCATAGAGGCTTTGCGCACTTCAAAACTTCTTCCCATCGGGATGTCTCTCTAAATTCAAATTTAATGCGAAGGATTTTAGCAAAAAGCGAAACCTTTTCAATTTCGCTTAGCAAAGGAATGGGGAGGTTACCTCATTCGCCACATAGTTTTATACCGTTGTCACGATTCGCGTTAAGCGACACCCATTACTCGTTTGTACTTTTCGACCGATTGCTGAAAAAACGCTTTTTCATCAGCATCGTTAATCTTGGACAACTGTTCATCTATTGCTTCAGGACCAGATTTGGCCTCTCTGAGCTTCCAAACCAAAAACGACGCTTGTTTATCCAGTTCGATTTTGTTTTTTTCATCAGGCGGCAATAGGGATAGATTGAACGACATTTACAGCCTCAAGGTACTTTAAATACTAGCCGCGCACTATAGCATACAGAGTTACAATTGCAGAATAGAAACGCACTTAACTTGATCAATTTCAAGTTAACTATTTGGGACCCGCACTGATTTTCAGTGCTTTTGGTAAAAACTGCTCGAATATTTGATGCAACCGATCTTTGGTCACAGGTTTGGCGACAAACTCATTCATACCGACGTCAAAGCAATGTTGTTGATCTTCCTTAATAACATTGGCACTCAACGCAATAATGGGAACGTGTTTCCCCCACTCTCCCATTTGTCGAATACGCTCAGTAGTAATGAAACCATCCATCACTGGCATTTGGCAATCCATAAACACCAAGTCAAAAGCTTGCTTCTCACATAGCTGAAGCGCTTCTTCACCATGATTTGCGACGCTCACTCGAACGCCGAGCTTTTCCAACATAATACGCACGACTTTCTGGTTTACGATGGTATCTTCAACAATCAATACCCAAGGTTGATTGTCATGCTGGAGGCTGGTTTCATTATCTTCAACTTTTGGAAACGTCAAAACATTAGGTCGTTCCGAGTAGGTAGACCGTGCTTTTACTACAACTGGAATCGAAAACTCAAAACAACTACCAAGCCCCAACTCACTTGTCAGCTGGATTTCTCCTCCCATTAAGTTCACCAACTGAGCACCAATCGCCAAACCAAGGCCGGTACCACCGTACTTTCTGGTTGTGCTGCCATCGGCTTGTTGGAAACGTTCGAAGATCGCTTGTTGGTTCTCTTTCGCAATACCAATGCCAGAATCAACGACGCGAAATCGAATCATGGCGACATCATGCTCTTGACGTGTTAACTCAACAAGAAGCTTCACATGACCACGATCAGTAAATTTGATCGCGTTGCTCAACAAATTGTTCAATACCTGTTTTAAGCGTGCAACATCACCTTGCACTTCCGCTGGCAAGTGAGGATCAATATCGCTAAGCAATTGCAGATTCTTCTGCTTGGCTTTGACGGTATGTAAGCTGATCACATCATCCAAAATACGGCGCAGATCATAACTCGCATTTTCTAATTCGACTTTACCTGCTTCGACTTTAGAAAAGTCGAGAATATCGTCGATGATCGTCATTAAAGAGTGAGAAGAACTATCGATGATCTCTACAAACTCTTTTTGCTGAGGATCGAGTTTGGTGTCACCCAGTAATGAAGCGACACCAATAATGCCATTCATCGGTGTTCGAATTTCATGGCTCATAGTGGCAAGAAATTCACTTTTTTTGCGGTTGGCGACTTCCGCTCTATCTCTTTCTTCTTCAAGCTCAGTCTGATGTTCACGGACTTTCTCAACGCTTCGGTTGTATTTCTCCGCCAACACGCTCACTTCATCAAAACACCAACGCTTTGGGAGCGTAACTTTGCTTGGGACCTTCCCGCCACTAAAATCGCTCACGGCGCCGGAAAGCAGTTGGAGAGGATTGACCAAGAGGCGGAAGGCGACCCAAAGCACGCCAATTATGAGCAATAGGATCTTGATTGCTTCTGTCGTGAGCAAGAAAAAAAATTGCTGCCAAAGATCTTCATAAATCGAGCTCAGATCCGCCTGAACAGTCAATGTCGCCAGATCATAGGTTTTATCACCAACACGATATTGCATCGGCCAACTTCTTTCTACGACATCCTCAGAAAGTGCGGTGCCCAGTTCGACGATAACTTCATCTTCATTAGCGATACGTAAATAATCCACAGAGGGCATGCGCATTGCGCCCTCTGCTTGAGTGAGTAACAGCTCCCTATCCTCCACCCATAAGCTGGCAGAAAAGCTCGATAAGTAACTGGATTCGACCTGCTTTAGCTCGACGTGCAAATGGGCTAAATCTTCGTTAAAAACTCGATATAAACTCACAGCGGAAATGATGACAGTAAAGATTAAACTCAACGTTAACACCGCCAACATAAGTTGGTTGCCGATACTAAATCGACGTTGAGATCGCTCTTTTTCATCCATATGAAATCGCTCCGATAAACTTGCGCTACTCTAAATATAGCCACGCGCAAATAATAATCGAGGATACGATGAAAAGACTTCTACTTAGATTGGCTTTTAGTTTTATTGCGATAGGAACTTATGCTACTGCCGCTGAAGTGAACTATTACGTTATCGCCGACCAAGCAAGGCCATTTCAAATAGAACAACAGGGGCAAATGCATTCCGGGATTGTGACTGACATCGTCAGTGCCATTTTCGCTGAATCGGATTATCAGGTGAATTATCATACTTATCCGTTTAAACGAATGATCTCCATATTAGAAGAAGGTGGCGAACCAAACTGGCTAACTTACGGCAGCCCAAATTGGGGCAAGGTGCAATCAGAAAACTTGTCTGAAGAGCCCATTTACACTGTAAAACATGTATTGGTCTCTAGTAGTGAGAAACCGTTAGAGTTCAAGAATATGGACACCATGCATGGCCGATCTATCGTATTACTACTCGGTTTTGATTATCCTAATTTAATCCCATTCTTTGAGGATGGTAGTGTGAATGAAATACGCGTTAAAGATTATGATGCCGCATATAGAGTGATAACCCGAACACCAGGAGATACAGCCTTCGTCGAAATGGAATCACGTGTTATGTACAACTTAAAACGCCTCAATTTGTCGCTAGAAGATTTTCAGATCCAATCTTTCGACTCAGTTATCCCTGACTACTCGATCTATTTGGCCTTTTCGCCCCAAATGCAGCCAGAAACTCAGGACTACATCAATACACGTTTGGCTGAGTTAAAAACATCGGGTGAAATTGATGAGATCATTCAAAGGTATCAATAAATGACCTAACGAATGAAAACGCCAACGATTCTATCGTTGGCGTTTTCATCTATTGAGACATAGATGATGCTTTACTTGGTGTGATTGACAAACTTAGGATCAAACATGTGCCCTAATTTACTCGCCTTAGTTTGCAAGTAGTGTTGATTGCTTGGATTATTACCTTCCTGCAAGGGCACACGCTCAATGACGTTGATATCAACCGCTTTTAACGCAGCCAGCTTACGTGGGTTGTTCGTCATTAGTCGCACCGCATCAATGCCCAAATGCTCTAACATCCCTTTACAGAACGCGTAATCACGCATATCGGCAGCAAAGCCCAAACGTTCATTGGCTTCTACAGTATCGGCGCCATCGTCCTGGAGGTGATAAGCTCGAATTTTATTAATCAAGCCAATACCACGTCCTTCTTGACGCAAATAAAGCAGTACACCACATCCCTCTTCGACAATATTTTGTAGCGCCCTGTTGAGCTGAAAACCACAGTCGCAACGCGTACTAAACAAGGCATCGCCAGTAAGACACTCCGAATGCAACCGAATAAGCGGTGCTGCGCTGTTTGCAGGCTCTCCATACACGAGGGCAAGATGCTCTTTGTTCGTGGCAGTTTCAACGAAGCCATACATCATAAATGTGCCCCATTGGGTAGGCAATTTGGCTTTATCGATGAACTTCACGAGATTGTAGGGCTCGACATGTCTCAGCTCAGCCCGAACGTTCATCAGAATTTCTCCTAAATGATTTTCTCCTTTACCGTCTCCCCCATCCCCCCAAAAGGCATCTTTGTGAGAATGCTCTGTGAGACAAGCGTTACCCGTTCTCATTAACTGCTGCGCTAAAGGTGGATTTTGCAGAAACTTTTCTCTAACGATGAAAGCCATAACGGCCAACTTCATATCCTCCCAGTCACTTCTGACGAAATGTTCGTATTTTCGGCTTAAGGCGAATGCTTCATCGGGAGTGCTCGCGTGTTGAATTTTGCTTTGTAACTGCGCATCGAGGAACTTTTGGGCTTGATAATAATGTTCGCTGGTGGGCCAAGTTTGGGAGGATATATTGACTGGGGCATGGCAAAAATTGGAAAGAAAACCGTGGGGCTCATCGGGCTCATAAAAAAGGATTTGGTCAACCATACTCGCGCTCCTTGCTTTGTGGTCGCGATAATCAACAAAAAGCATATCGCTATTGATATATCTTTTAGTAACGCTAGGTAAGATTGTCAAACTTCTACACAGATGAAAATGAGTTTGGATCTAGAACTTTTTAGGTGAAAGAGAGGTGAATTAGAACGTTTGGATAAGAAAAATAAAGAGATGTGAGATGTTGTAGTGAGACGCTATGGCTAAAATGGAGCGAAAAATAAAAAGGGCAGCCCGACGACTACCCTATGGATTGCTATACCAAACTAGAGCAATCAGTGTATCAAGCCAAGCTCCCTTGCTTCTTCAATGGTCAATCCACTTTCACGGATTTCACGTAGCGCTTCAATGCGTCTTCTGGCTTCTGCTGATTTCACTGTTTTCTCAGGCTTCACAACGGCTTCTTCATCAGGTAATTCCCATTTGTGAGCGATGTTGGTCATCTCGTCATGGTCGATAGAATTAATGGACATATTTCCTCCGAACACACCATGTTTTCGATGCGTAATCTATAGCAAAACAGGAACGAGGTGGTAAGAAAAACTGTAGGGAAATGTGACCCCTCCCGCCCTTTCGTTAACTCCTTAATAGATCCATCATTTAAGTTTTGCCAAGGGGCAAATTTACGATTAGATTTGAGTAATTCCCCCTAAGAAAAGTGAGCTGATCCAGCTCTCAATTCTCGTCTTCCTTGACCTCATTAACAACGCCGGATACCACTTTTTATTTCGCCTAACTTTCGAGTCACTTCACTGATTCGCCGCTTGCCACTTTCTAAAAACCATTACACCTGATAATGATAATAATTATCTTTTACATTGGTAAGGTGTTTATATGGATGGTATTAACTTAAATCATGCATACCACAATAATCCGGTCATCCAGATCCGAGATTTATGCGTCGATTACATCACCGATAATGGTGATTTCAATGCGGTAAAATCCGTCAGCTTCGATATCGGCAAAGGGGAAGTATTTGGGCTTGCTGGTGAATCGGGATGTGGCAAAAGCACGATCGCATTCTCGATCAATCGTCTCCATAAGCCGCCAGCGTTCATTTCTGGCGGTAAAATATTGTTTGATGGCAAAGACATTCTTAGCCTCTCAGATTCTGAGCTAACCGCTCTGAGGTGGAGTGAAATCGCCATGGTGTTTCAAAGCGCGATGAACTCACTCAACCCTGTCTTAACGATCCAAGAGCAATTCGCAGATGTATTGCGTCATCACCAAGGACTCACCAACGCTCAAGCGAAAGATCGAGCAGAAAAACTATTGGACTTGGTCAATATTCCACGAGAACGGTTAACGGAATACCCTCACCAATTTTCAGGTGGAATGCGTCAGCGCTTGGTGATTGCTATTGCTTTGTCTTTGAACCCTAAGCTGATCATTATGGATGAGCCCACAACCGCTTTAGATGTGGTGGTACAAAGAGAGATTTTACAACAAATCTATCAGCTTAGAGATGAATTTGGCTTCTCAGTACTCTTTATTACGCACGACTTGGCGCTGATGAGCCAATTGTGTGATCGCATTGCCATCATGCGGCATGGAGAAATCGTCGAAGTCAATCAGGCATACGAAATTCGCAATAATCCTCAACATCCCTACACACAAAAGCTATGGGCTTCTTTCCCAAACATCCACGATGTCCACAAACAACCAGAGCAACCAGAGCAACCAGAGCAACCAGGAGCGTAATCATGAATCAGCCTATCATCCAAATGAAAAACGTGATTAAAGAGTTCAGAGTAGGCGGTGGTTTAGCGAAAGAGGAAACCTTCCGTGCGCTCCAAGGCGTGAGCTTTGATCTGTATGCAGGAAAAACGCTGGCTTTGGTTGGAGAATCAGGCTGCGGTAAAAGTACGTGTGCTCGCTTGATCACTAAAGTCTATCCGGCAACAGAAGGCGAGATCCTTTTCAATGGCACTAATATCAATGAGATTACGTCACGCTCAGCGCTCCAAGAGTATCGCAGTAAAGTACAAATGGTGTTTCAAGATCCGTTTGGCTCACTCAATCCAACTCATACCATTCGCCATCATCTCACACGCCCTTTAAAGATTCATAAGCAAATCAAAAGCGAACGTGACATTCCTGCCCGTTTGGAAGCGCTTTTAAATTTGGTGGAACTACCTGAAGAGACATTAAATAAGTTTCCTCACGAGCTTAGTGGTGGACAACGTCAGCGAGTAAACTTAGCACGTGCTCTCGCCGTCGGTTCGCAAATCATTCTTGCGGATGAGCCAACATCGATGCTGGATGTCTCCATTCGCCTCGGGGTACTGAATCTAATGCAGCGCATGAAGCAAGAGCTAGGAATCGGCTTTTTGTACATTACTCATGATTTGGCGACCGCACACTACATCGCGGAAGAAACAGCTGTGATGTACAAAGGGCAAATCGTTGAATGGGGTGATACACACTCAATACTGAAGAATCCGCAGCACCCGTACACCAAACTATTGATTTCAGCCGTTCCCGATCCAGATCTTCCTTTTGGTAACTTAGTGAAAAGTGAACCAAACTATTCGATAGATGCCGATGAAATTCGTAGTCGTAGCAGTATCATTGTCGACGAATTTGATCAAATAGGACCCAATCACTATGTAAAACAATGGACTGAGGCTGCGTAATGGAATTGAGGACTTGGCAAGATCAGATCGCCATGTGGTATGAACATCGGAAGCATGATCAAGTTGAAAACCTGGAAGCGATCTTATATCAAGCGCCCGATGGCGTGTTTGGCCCAGAACTGAACGAAGTTCAAAGCAAAGCGATTGCTTGCTGGCTAGACGGTTGTTTACGTGTGTTTCAACATGCTAGGTACCAAGATCCTCAAAAAGCGTATCAAACCTTGCTTTACACGAGCGCAAAGCTCGAGCAAGCGGCATGTCAGGTATCGACCGATATTCTGATCAAAGATTGGTGTTTAAAGCGACTTCAGCACCTTACCGTTTTAGCGTTAGAGTTTTGTAATCAGCAATGTGATCAAAATGAGTGGCAACAACAAGCACATAACTTGATCGAGTCGCATGTTGCTTTGATGCGTTCTTTACACTGGAATGAAGTCAAGAAGCATGATCAAGGTTTATCTCATTAATCTGGAAAAATGATCAAGGCTTACTTTGAGGAATTTGAGGTAAAAAAAGCGAGTTTCCTGAGGAGAAACTCGCGAAGTCTATTCAGAATGAATGTAACAATATGAGCCAATCTATTAATCATCAGAAAGGACAAAAGGTTGTCTATTCGTGATAAATAGTAGTCTCAGGCTTGGCTCCTAATGTCAGTGATTTGTTAGAGTTAAGTCTGTTTTTTATCATCGAAAGACATTGTTACATTTCAAATCAATACGCCACGCCTATTGCTTGATGTGTATCAAGCAACGCTTTTAAATCGCCATTTCATCCAGAGCGCGGAATACCATTTCATCCATGTGGCCATCGAAGATTTGACGGCACACCTTCCGACGTACCGCTAATCCAGCAATCAAGCGCTCAATGGTAAGATGCTTGATATCATTTTGAGTGTTAAACAGCTCGACGGTTTTGCTTAATGTCTCATAAGGAATTGGCTCATCCCCTACCCTTAGCCAATCAAGCTTCTCTATGTAATCAGAGCACTCTTCTTTGATTGAGGCATACGAGTGCCCTGTCATCGCAGATAAAGCCGTTATACTGCGTTCTAGGGCCTCTGGTGAGGTATATTTAGATAAAGTAATGGTGATCTCGTCTGCATTGATCTCTACCAGGTGTTTTCTTTGCTTCACGCGGCGGCCTAAATTCCCTCTTGGAGATGGCGCTTTGCGTTGGATAGGCTCAAATTCGCCGTCTATGATGCCTGAGAGCTCTTCAAGCTGTTGTCGGGTAACCATCTCATTACGAAGTGGGTTTGGCAGCGTAGGCGCCATGTTACGCTTTCCTGCGTTGGTTGTTCGCGCACGTGAATAACGTAAGACTTCTTCTACATCGCATTTTATATCGATCTGGTAGTCCATCACTTTGTCATTCTCGATCATAGTTTCGATCGTCAGGTGATAACCCCACAAATTCACGACAAACAGCTCATCCGTTCCCTTACCATCCGATAAACGCTTCAGCTCTCGGATCAAATCCATCGAGAATCGTCGCCATTCGATGTTACGTGCCAGCTTCTGGTTTAATTCACTCAGCAGCATGCAGTCAGTATGACGACGCACCATGCGGCTACGGAAGAAAGAATACAGTTGGAATACCAAAGTATGCTGCTTCAAGATCTCTGGTGGGAACAAGAAGAAATAATCACGCGTTAATAGTTCTTCATAAAACGAAGGCTCCCAAACCAAAATGTACAAGTTTGGTTTGATACGAATTTCACCATCGCTTCCCTCAACAGGCGCTTCTTCAGACGCAGTGATGGTTCGAGCAAGAAAACGAAAACGATCACTTTTGAATCCTTCTGGCATATTTTCACTTAGCCAACGACCAGTAAGTTCATGCAGCTGGAAATCGGTAAACTCAATACGATCAATGCTGTCGCGAATAGAATCACGTGCTGGACCACTGTCTTTTTTGCCTCGAAGCGACAAAATATCAGTAATGTATAACGGCGTCTTGTTCGGCACGTGTGCTGCGTCGAGTTGATACTGATCTTTGTGATGATCATGGTATTGCACGGTCAATGTGAACAGAGCAAACAAGGTCATCAGATCATCCACGGTCATGATATTTTTGGATGATCGCGTTTCAATAACCGCTTTGGTACCAGAGATCGACACCATGGATTTCTGATAACTTTTTCGAGTTCTTGGTGGTGCAAGTGCTTGGTCAATGATCCCAGCCCAATTCGTTGGAGACACGACAAATTGATCGGCTTCATCTTTCATCGTTGGAGGGGTATTCAACCCATGTTCATTCAACAAACGCTTGTTGACTTGGGTTTGAGCCAATGCTTTTGAACGTTTTTGCTTTTCGTTTTGGCGTACTTTGTCTGTAACAAGACTTGTTGCACCCAACACTGAAATAAGCTGATTAGGATTAACAAACTTATGTAACATCGTCTTACCAGCAAGTCCTTCTTCAAACCGCACTGGAGTTTGAGTAAACAAACCAATGTTTACTGCTGCACGTAAGCGTTGTTGCAGAGCTGCACGAGTGAGTTGTCCGTCCGTCGCTTCCACAATCTCTGTGGTTGAAACCAATCCATCTTTGCTGCTGAAACCTCGCAATGAGATCAGATTAAGCAACTCTAAGATACTTTTGGTCACCCCTTTGAAATGTTGGTACTGCTCTACCCAATCTGCAGAGGATTCATGTACCTCAAAAAGATGGCCATCCTTATGGCTTCTAGGTGCTTTAATCAGAATTTTTTCATCAGCCGTCATTTTAGATCCAGATCACACTAGCCGTAGTTGTGCTATGGTTCCGAAGAATAAAGAAAAACAGATCATAAATAAAGAAAAAAGATTGTTTTTTAAATAACTGATCTTTTTGATTAATCTGATCTTAATTGATTATATGATCTAATGATCTGGCTATCGTTTTGCCGCTAAGTGCATGTTCTATAAAGTGATTATTTTTATGCATGTCGGAACTATGATCATGTTAATTCTGAAACTATGATCAACAATAGCCTGAAAGCATGATCACATTTGCTCGTAAGCATGATCATTAAGTTTATGAAAAGATGATCAAAAGAGTCTTGAAACGATGATCATGATGTTTTTACAGGTTATCCACAGATGCTGTGTTTAATAATGATCTTAATGAGAATTTTATTGAGCATTGTCGATGTTATTGATACTCGGATCGATGATCAAGAGCGAGATAGCTATCGTTCTGGAGACAGTATTGATGATAAATTACTCATATGATGAAAATGCATCCAAGTAGCTCTTATTCCGCAGTAAAACCTAGTTTCGGACTATTCTTAGGAAGCATGATCATGAGAGTAAGATTTATCATAGTAACTTGAACAATTTCATTGTTCCGGCTTCTCTATCCACTAATTTCTTCTCCATCCCCCATTCTGACTGCATTCAACCGTAAATTAGAGACAAAAACTCATGCTTCCGAGAGATTCTATAGCTTGATCATATTTCCGATTGATGGATCTTATTTAATCCGCGTGTTTACACCCTCGTCTACTCTATTTTTCCATGATCATGCTTTCGTATTTGTGTTTTATCATGGAAGCATGATCATAAGCATACCTTGATCATACTTCCATAGGAACATCACTTGAACTGCCCTTTTTGGCTCGGATACATGATCAAGGTTGTTATTAGCGTTCATGTTGAAAGATTGCTTTCTATTTTTTGTTTAAATTAGGTTGGCCTAACATAATCCGTAATTTAGCTTAAGAATATAATCGTTCCGGTAGAAAATTGATTTACATTGTAAATGGGTGACGCTGTAACACTTTTATTTTTAAGTTTAAGGTGTCCATTTATTCGAAGATTATTTAATTAAAAATAGTTATGTTTTTTACCATAAATCATAAAAGCGTCGATTTGAGTGTTTTTTTATGTGATGGTTATTCAAAATGTTCGTGCACCTTTTTGTTGTTTTTGGTCTTTACTGCTGTACAATTGCAAGCATAAATCCTTCCAACGGAATTTGGCATGAAAAGAGAAAAAACGATTGAAAACCTTCTTGAGTTGGCGGAGCTGACTCAGCAGGTTCAAGCTGACCGTATTGAAATTGTTTTAGAAGAGCGAAGCGATAACTATTTCCCACCAATGTCTAAGGCGATGATGGAAACCCGTTCAGGTTTAACTCGTCGTAAGCTCGATGACGCGATTGGTAAGATGGAAGCGGCTGGCCATCAATTTACTAAAAATAACGCGAATCATTATTCAATTACGTTAGAAGAAGCACATATGCTTATGGATGCGGCTGAAGTGCCTAAATTTCATGAGCGTAAGAAGAATTCAGGTAACAAACCTTGGATTATTAACGTGCAGAACCAGAAGGGTGGTACAGGTAAATCAATGACAGCGGTCCATTTAGCGGCATGTTTAGCGCTAAATTTGGATAAACGCTACCGTATTTGTTTAATCGACTTAGACCCACAAGGCTCGCTACGTTTATTCCTCAACCCACAAATCAGCATGGCAGAGCATGACAATATCTATTCTGCTGTAGACATTATGTTGGGTAACGTGCCTGATGGTGTAGAAATTGACAGTGAATTTTTGCGTAAAAACGTATTGCTGCCAACGCAATACCCGAACTTAAAGTCGATTTCAGCGTTTCCAGAAGACGCAATGTTTAATGCTGAAGCATGGCAAACGCTATCTGAAGATCCATCACTCGATATCGTTCGTCTGCTAAAAGAGCAACTGATTGATAAAATTGCTGATGACTTCGATATCATCATGATTGATACCGGCCCACATGTTGACCCACTAGTATGGAATGCGATGTATGCATCAAATGCGTTGTTAATCCCTTGTGCGGCTAAGCGTCTGGACTGGGCTTCAACAGTAAACTTCTTCCAGCATTTGCCTACGGTATATGAAATGTTTCCGGAAGACTGGAATGGTCTTGAGTTTGTTCGCTTGATGCCAACCATGTTTGAGGACGACAATAAGAAGCAAGTTTCTGTTTTAACTGAAATGAACTATCTTCTAGGTGACCAAGTTATGATGGCTACTATCCCTCGTAGCCGTGCGTTTGAAACCTGTGCCGATACCTACAGCACAGTATTTGATCTGACAGTAAGCGATTTTGAAGGCGGTAAGAAGACTCTAGCTACCGCGCAAGACGCTGTTCATAAAAGCGCACTGGAATTAGAGCGTGTGCTGCACTCTAATTGGCCGTCATTGAATCAGGGGTAATAAGTAAATGGCTTTGAAAACGTCTGAATTAAACGCGAAATTATTTGGCAAAACGAATAAGCGTCGTGTTGTGACTCCGCAAGAGGCGCAAACTGCGGCAAAAGAAAAAGCTCAAACGATTGAACTAGCAGTTGCAGGTGAAAATATTGTTCAGTTTGAACTTGTGCGTATTCCTGCAAATAAAGTTGCGACAGAAACAACAGTATTTGTTGATAACGCTCGTGAGCAATCGTTCTTAAACGAACATGCTTTATCTGATGTTTTAGTCACGCTCAAAGAGCGTGGCCAACAATATCCTGCTGTGGGTCGTCGCACTGACGATGGCAAAATTGAAGTGCTAGACGGTAGCCGTCGTCGCATGTCTTGTATCCTCGCTGAACAAGATTTTTTGGTTTATGTTGCTGACAACATCAATACTGACCATGCAAAGTTTTTGTCTGATGTGGCAAATGCTCACAAGCCGCTCTCTTTGTACGAAAAAGGTAAAGAGATGCAGGCTAAACTAGATAGCGGTGAAGCTGAAGATCAGAAAGCATTGGCGAAAATGTTCCAGTGCAGTGAAGCGTTAGTAAGTGGCGCTTTAAAAGCGGCGGCATTACCGTTAGAACTGCTTCAAGCGTATCCCAATGTCGGCGATCTTGGTCGTCCAACTATTGTGAAACTGCACAAACAGTTTTCAACGTTGACGCCAGAGCAGCAGCAAGAGCTGTTAGATAAGTGTCGCTCTAGCGAAGGCTTTTTATGGCAGCGAAGCACAGCTCAAGGCGTTGCTCGTCTGACAAAAGAAGTCACGGAAAGCATCGAAAACTGGATTGCTGAGCTTGCACCAGCAAAACCTGGCAAGAAGACCGAAAAAGTCGACTTAGTAAAAGGTCGAGCAAGCTACAGCCGAAAAGGTAGCAGTCTGGCGTTGAACTTGAAGAAAGTTGACGACAGCTTGATGGAAGAGATTCTTGCCTTTGTGCAAAACAAGCTGCAATAACAAAAGATGATTGAATCAACCGCCTCCGGGCGGTTTTTTATATCTGAGAAGCGTCAAATTAAAGATGTGATACCATTGCGTCAGTTCAACGTTGGATAGACAAAATGCAGACACAATCTGATTTCCTTTCATCACTTCAACAACAAGCTCACCAATCTTTCCAAAGATTCGGCATCGTCATTCAAGGCGAGTCTTCTTGGCAAGATGCGTTGGTGTCAGAGTTCCATAAAACACAGATGTATCAACGTTGGTTTTGTGTCGGCGATTTTGGTTTGGAAAACGCATACAGTGTTTCGCCTAAACAAGGGCACATGTTGCTAGGCAGAGAGTGTGACGTTCTATTGTTTGATGCTCGAAATGGCTTTGACGCAAATAGCTTTACCGCCGCGCTTGGCTCATTGGTTGGCGGTGGTCTTCTTATTATCATTACTGAGCCTCGACAACCTACGAATTTTGCTC
The DNA here is from genome assembly GCF_021728175.1 of Vibrio sp. A1-1. Classification (NCBI taxonomy): domain Bacteria; kingdom Pseudomonadati; phylum Pseudomonadota; class Gammaproteobacteria; order Vibrionales; family Vibrionaceae; genus Vibrio; species Vibrio sp. A1-1. The sequence goes on along the minus strand of NZ_JAKKCL010000006.1, from coordinate 122,534 downwards.
AGCAATGGATGCACAAACAATGGGAGAAGCTCGTTGTTATCGAGCAAGACAAACCATTGCCAACGGCTCCAGACATCAAGCAAGCAGAAAAAGAAAGCCACTACACGGAACAAGAACATGCCATTTCTCTAATTGAAAAGGTGGTGACAGGACATCGAAAGCGACCATTAATTTTGACCGCTGATCGTGGGCGTGGAAAAACAAGTGCCCTCGGCATTGCGTGTGCGAACTTATTACAGCAGAAGCCACTTAGAATCTTAATTACGGCACCATCTATAAAAGCTGTTGAGCCTGTTTACCAACATGCTTTGCGGTTACTTCCTAATGCGCAGCGTATTAGGAAGGACAGATTAGAATCAGGGCAGGGAGCCATTCAATTCATTGCTCCTGACGAACTTCTATCGAGCCGACCTGAATGTGATTTGTTACTTGTCGATGAAGCGGCTGCAATTCCAGTTCCTATGCTCAAAAGCATTACCGAACATTATCATCGACTCGTTTTTTCTACGACTATTCACGGTTATGAAGGTTGTGGCCGGGGCTTTACGATTAAATTTGTTGATTGGCTTCAGAAACAGCGTTCGGGAATGAAAACATGGCACATGACACAGCCCATCCGCTGGAGCATGAATGATGCGCTCGAATCATGGCTCTATGACGCGTTTTTGTTGGATGCGGAGTTAACGTACCATCAACTTAACCAGGTCGACTCAATTCCCCTTTCTAAAGCCGATAAGAACGATTTGATATCGCAGCCTAGTTTGCTGCGCGAGTGCTTTGCTCTTTTGGTTAATGCTCATTATCAGACCTCGCCGAATGATTTGATTCACCTTTTGCAAGACGACAACAGTCAGCTCTATTTTGCTAAGCAAGATAATGCGGTTGTGGGGGTAATATTAGCGGTCGAAGAGGGTGGGCTTGACGCCGAATTGGTTGAAGAAATTCAGCTTGGTAAGCGTCGTCCTAAAGGACACTTAGCCCCAGTTACGATTGCAAACCACCTAGGATTTCCGAATGTCGCGAATCTATCGACGCTGCGAGTCATGAGAATTGCTGTTCATCCGGAATTGCAAGGAAGAGGCATCGGTCAAAAAATGCTGCAGCAACTTGATCAAATGGCGGCTAAGCACATTGCTTACTTATCCACGAGTTTCGGTGCGACGGAAGAGTTGGTCCATTTCTGGCGACAATCGAACTTCCGTGCAATTCGCTTAGGATCAATGCGCGATGCTGCTAGCGGTTGTTATTCAGTCTTGATGGTCAAAGCTTGTGATTCCAAACAGACGGCTTGGGTCGATGAATCTCAGGCGCTATTTGAAGAAATGTTGTCTAACAATGTGGCTGACGTCTATCCAAAATTAGAAGCCTCAATTTTTCGAGCTCTATTACCGCAACCTTTGGGAATGAGTCCACTTCATCCCGCTAAGTTATTACTAATTGAATGCTATGCTGATGGTGGTAACAGTTATGAGTCCGTGTCTGCTTGGCTTCAGCAGTGGTTACTTAACTTAGGTTTGAACTCCGCTTCCGACTTGATGATCAGTAAGCTTTTTCTTAACCGTAGTTGGACTGAATGTGCTCAGCAATTTGGGCTACCTGGAAGAAAGCAAGTTGAGCAGCAGCTAAGGGACGAAGTAAAGCACATTTGGAACGATTTACACTGTAAACAATAAGGTGAGATTTACACTGTAAATGAAATTATTAGGAGCTGATTTTACACTGTAAATCCAGCTCCTTTTTATTTCAGTGTGTATTTTGATTGAGCTTTAGGTTAAATCGAAATGCTCTCTTAATATCTGTTTAACCGTTATTGATGGATTACTTTCTTTAGTGACGTGAGCCCTATAATAAGAAATGCGAGGTTTGTTCAGAAAACGGATTTGGGTAGACTGAAAGTGTTGATGGGAAGCAAAGTGGTAAGGGTATGTGGAAGCTGTGTCTTGAGTTATCTGAAGATAAGACCAAGGTGATAGCCCGTCTTCCGGGAGAAGTGGACCTCGGTGGTGAGCTAAATCAAAATGAATTAAACGAGCAGCTCGTCGCAATGAACGCTGAAAAGATGTTTGTTGTTGAGGGGGAAGTCGTGAGATTCATTAACTGCGCCAAAGAACGTAAAGCCGAGGCCTACGAAGGCATCGTCATTGCGGAAAAACGCAACGCGCAAGTTGAGGTTGAATTATCGAATAATGACATGCTCGCCAGTATGAACGTTGTCGGCGCGTACGGAGGCCGAGGTTTACGTGGCCCCGAGATTGTTCAAGCCCTTGCTCAAGCGCGAGTTTCGAAAGGCATCAACAAACTGGCTTTGAAGAAAGTGTTGGTTGTCAGCACTCAGCTCAAACCAGGCGAAACTTTTTCTCAACCTGTAGCGGTTGGTAAGCAACCTATCAAAGGCAAAGACGCTCTTTTTACTCCTCTCGTTAAAGACATCACCAAACGCATCCTCAAACCCAAAGACGGCCAATCTGCTAGCGACAAAATTGATTTACGTAACCTCGGTGAAACTATCGCGGTTGACGTAGGCGATGAGGTGATGCGCCACACGCCTGCGACCAAAGGTACGCCAGGTTTTACTGTTCAAGGGCGAGTGATTCCTCCACAAGCTGGAAAAGACAGCCCAATGAAGCCAGGCAAGGGCACCGAGATAAGCAAGCACGACCCAAACCTATTGATTGCATCGGTATCCGGTACGCCTCTAATTAAAGACAAAACCATTGAAGTTGATAACGCACTCTGTCTCAATAGCGTTGGCGTGAATACAGGTCACGTGAAATTCAAAGGGAATGTGATTATCGGTGGCAACATTGAATCCGGCATGATTGTTAAAGCGACGGGTTCTATTACTGTAGGCGGCTTCATTGAATCGGCTGACGTACAAGCGCAAGACGACATTCAAGTTGGTAAAGGGATCATTGGCCACACCGTGAGTGATGGCCAGCCAAAGAGTTGTCACGTCAAAGCCAAAGGCTCGATTCGCGCAAGCTACGCCCAATATTGTGATTTGCAAGCTGGCGAAGATATTGAGTTGGCGGTGCACAGCATGAATAACGATATTGTTTGTGGGCGCAATCTGACGGTGCTGGATGCGAACGGTAGGAACGGTACGCTCAGCGGCGGAGATGCAAAAGTCGGTGACAAAGTGGTGTGCTTACAATTGGGCGTAGAAGGCGACACCGCCACTAAGGTAGAAGCGTTCGCGCGCTATTCTGCATTTAAGGAGCGATTAGCAGAGCTCAAAGATCAATACAAACGCGCTCAAGAAGGAACGATGGATGTGATTCGTAAAGAGCTCGAATTTAAGAAACGTCCTAAAGCCGAACGTACCGACGAAGAACAAGCTCAGATTGATGTGATGAAAACACAAAACAACGAGCAGCTTGAAGCGATAAAGCAAAAGCTAGAACAAACGGAACATGACTTTGAAGTCGCGTTAGAAGAAAATATTGTCGAAGCCAAAGAGCGTGTCTTCACTCGCGTGACGGTGCAGTTTGGCGACGAACAAGTAACGACAAAGCGCACTCATGGCGGTTGTTCGTTCCGTTTCAATCAATACGAAATTAAAGTCTCGGCGAACTTGGAAGATGAGGACGTCGCTGCGGTTTAAGCTTTCTTATTCACTGAGCCCACACGTCGCAACAAGATGTGTGGGCTTTTGTTTATCTACAAATCGACAATGTGCTCTTGATAGTAGTCCGCAAGCGCACCGACTTGGCTGCTACACATTACTTTCATTGCTTGTTTAATGTGTTCTATTGGCCAGTTCCACCATTGGATATTGAGTAGAGTTTCAATCTCTTTATCGCCGAATCGTTGACGTACGACTTGGTTGTTTCCAACCACCACCGAATAAGGTTGGACGTCTTTCGTCACTACGGTGCGTGCTCCGATGACGGCTCCATCGCCGATGTTTACTCCGGGCATGATCATCGCCTCGCTGCCAATCCAAACATCGTTCCCCACCACAGTGTCTCCGGCACGCTCGAAACCGTCTTGTACGCCTTCTCCAAATTCTTCAGGAGAGAAGGGGAAGGTCGAAATCCAGTCAATGCGATGACCTTGATTTCCTGCCATCATAAAGGTGGCTCCAGAAGCGATGGAACAAAACTTGCCAATGATTAATTTGTCGATGCTATCGGGTTCTCTACTTTGCCATTCTTGAAGTGTGACGGGGTCACCCAACAAGTAGCGTACTGCTTGCTCTTCGAAGCTTTTTTGATGATAGAAGCCCGAGTAATAGCTGTAATCGCCAACGATGATATTGGGATTAGTGATGTGATCTTTAATGACTTGACCTTTTAACCACGTGTCGAAAACACTCATAACTCATCCTTTCAAATTTAGGTTGTACAGAGTTTAGAGGCTTTCTATTATTTCCAGTAGTTTGATTTTAGAGATTCAGAATTACTGTATGGAAATAAAATGGCTCAGCTACGTACCACTTTACGTCGCTTTGTGCGAGGAGCGAAGTATTGCTGGCGCAGCAAAGCGCCTGAATTGTTCGAATGCGCATGTAAGTCGGCAACTTAAACAGCTTGAAGACATATTGTCGGTGCAGCTTATTCAGCGAACTACGCGCCAGTTTAATTTGACCTACGATGGTTTGCGGTTTTATCAGCAGGTAAAGCAACTGCTCGAAGGCGCTGAGCAGATCAATGAGCAAGTCATGGCAAACGAGATCGTATCGGGAAAATTGAGAATAGCGGCGTCTGCTTCTTTCGGAGCCGCGTTACTCAGCCAAACATTGATCGAGTTTCGATTGCAACATCCACAAGTGAGCGTCGAAGTGATCTTCACAGAGACACCTCTCGACTTGATTGAGGCTGGGTTTGATATCGCATTCTACTTTACCGATACTCCCCCAGAGGGATACGTCGGCCATCAGCTCCGCACTTTACACTGTAAACCGATCGCTCATCGTTCGTATTTAGCTGATAAACCAAATGTAAGTACGCCAGAGGAGCTTGGCGACTTGGAGCACATCCTTTATAAAAGTCGTGACTTGGTGTTAGACAAGTGGACGTTTACGCATAAGCAAACTCAACAGCAGTGCAGCATTGAGTTAGAAAGTACGCTGAGTTTTAATCTTGTCCAGTCCATGTTGGATGCTACTTTGACTGGCTGTGGTGTAGCCATGTTAGATGAATTTGCACTGGCTAAACTCGACCCTGCACAAAAAGAACAACTCGTGAGTTTGCTGCCAGAATGGCAAACGGATGCGATTTTGCCGCTTTATCTGCTTTACCCAAAACGTGAGCACTTACCAAGAAGAACGCGAGCGTTCATTGATCACTTTAGGAACATATATTCTGTCGGCGAATAGCGACAACAAACTTAGCAACAATTGAGGAAGCAAAGGAATGCGAAAACACTGTATTGCGATTGGTGGTGGTGGGTGGATGATGGGAGAGAATCCGAGCCCGCTCGATCAATACATTTTGTCTTTGTCTGGTAAGGAGAATCCAAACATTTGTTTTCTACCGACAGCCACGGGAGACGCTGATGAAGTTATTGAACGTTTTTACAATGCGAAGCTTAGTGAAAACGTAACCCATTTTCCGCTGTTTAAGTTTGATGCTGGTTGGAAAGAAACGCTATTTGAACAAGACATCATTTACGTCGGTGGCGGTAATACGCGTTCGATGTTGGCCATTTGGCGCGAATGGGGAATCGATAGAATACTCAAGCAGTGTTATGAACAAGGCATCATCATTTGTGGCATGAGCGCTGGTGCAATTTGTTGGTTTGAGTTTGCGGTGACAGACAGTGATCCCGAAGCATACCAAGTTATGCGTTGTCTTGGATTAATTGACGGTTTGGCTGCGGCGCATTTTTCCCATGTTGGTGAGAAGTTTGAGGTTTTCCAAGCCTTTGCTCGTTCTCAACCGAGCATCACTTGTTATGGTATTCACGATTATGCGGCATTGCACTTTGTCGATGGAAAATTGTTAGCTACAGTCACCAGCTTTCCTGATGCCGGTGTGTTGGTCAAAACAGGTAACGAAGAAAACATATTGCGAGGGTGAGCTTCTTCAAATCAGCATTAAAGGCAATAACTGCTGACCGGACATAGAAGAAGCTCATGGATTCAGCTAACTTATATTAAGTATCGTGCTTACAGCTCGTAACGCAGACCTAAGTGGTAGTAGCTTTCGTCTGCGTGCGCACCGCCAAACGAGACTTCTTGTCCATTGCTGTAGCCACGCGAGCCGTTACGATCAACGTAGTTTGTGTAGATAGAAGAACGAGGCGTCAGTTTGTATTGCACTTCTAGCGTTGTATCTTTCAGCTCTAGCTCGTCACCATCACTGTTTTCCAAAGAACGATAACCAGCACGCAGTACCCATTTGTCATTTACACTGTAAACCGCCGTTAGTTCCATCACTTTGTCGGTACTGGTTTGCGAGTAATAGCCCTCTAGTTCGTCTTCCGAGTACAACGCACCCAACATCAAATCTCCTACGTAGTAACGTGTACCTGCGCCCCAGAAGGTGTAATCGGTGTCGTTGCTTTCACGAGCATCACCTTTATTTTTCTGCAGCGCCACCACTGGTGCCAAGGTACCCAAATTCCCCATATCTAGCGTATAACGCAGTGCAGTGTTGTAACCATAGTCGAGTTCAGAAGTGTTGTTTCCTAAAATGTACGCGACAGAAAAATCGAAATTACCTAGGCTGTTTTGGTATTGCAGCGTGCCATCTTGACGGAAAACTTGCGTCGCGGTTTTGTCGACTTTATTCGCTTGGCGCGCCATAGAAACATCGGAAGAGGCGAACACATCACCAATGTCGGTAAACATAATCAATCCAGATGCCACGCGACCACCAGTAATGCGACCATAATCTTTCGCATCAATACCCGCCCATACATAACGTGCAGTCAGAGACGGTTTGTTGTTTACTTGGTTTGCGTATTCAGCGGCACCCACTTGGTATTGCGCTTGGCCGATGATCGACGCGTACTCGTTGATGGTTTGTGAACCGTTTAAACCAATACGGCCATCAAACTCGCCATTTGCATCGCCGTGCTCATCATTTTTACTGGTGACATTGAAACCAAGACGAGAGTAAATATTTAAAACTGACCCATCTTCCGCTTGATACAGCTGTGCTGCCATTGCGTTTGATGCCATCAATGTTGGGAGAAGTAGAGTCAAAATGTGCTTTTTCATGATTAACGACCTTTCATTTCTATTGTTTTAGGTACGACAAAGCTCCTTCCGAGTAACGGAATAAGAAAAATTGTCGTGAAGTAGAGAGAGGGTGCGCCCTTGTTTGCCAAGGGCGCGAGCTAGTCCATTCCTATAGGGGAAGAATGATTTAGCTTAAATCGACGTCTTTGCAGCCAAAGAAGTAAGTCGCGAGGAAGCCGACGATGTAAGAGATAAGCAGACCAGCAACAAACACCATCATGCCCGGGAAGATGCCATTTTCAGATGTCATGAGAGGAATCGCCACGATACCGGACGGGCCAAACACCGTATTAAGACCAACTGGCAAGCCAAGGTAAGAAACTAAGCCGATAAAGAAGCCGCCCGCAGCACCACCAATACAAGCGGTAACGAATGGTTTTACGCGTGGTAATGTCACGCCGTAAATCAATGGTTCGCCAATACCTAGAAGGCCAGGAATAATAGCGCCTTTAACTTGAGTGCGCAGTAGAGCGTCTTTTTTGGCTTTGAAATACAGCGCCATTGACGCGCCAACCTGACCGCCACCAGCCATCGCTAGGATAGGAAACAGCGAGTTAAAGCCCTGTGCTTCCATCAATGCGAAGTACACTGGAACAAAACCCTGGTGGATGCCAAATACCACAGAAATTAAGAACAAACCTGCCAAGATTGCAGCGCCTAATGGGTTATCGTTCAAGTTGAGGAACAACCAAGACATCCCTTTAAATAGCTCACCACCGATCGGCATGATGATCAAGAAGGTTACCGCACCCATGATCAATAGAGTGATAACGGACGTTAAGATCATATCCAGATCATCTGGCATGTATTGACGAACCTTACGCTCGACTTGCGCACCGATGATCGCCGCCAAAAGTACGCCGATAATGTTGCCGCGCGGATCAATCGCAAAGCCGAAAAACTCGTTCATGCCAGAGTAAATGCCGGATGTCGCCTCAGGGTTGTAACCCAGCACAAACAAAGAGGCGAGAATGGCACCATTAACACCAGAGCCGCCAAACGCTTGCTGCGCGTTGTAGCCAATCAGAATACTTAGGAAAGCAAACAGACCCTTACCAAAGACTTTCATGTAGGCGATCAAATCCAGCATAAACTGGCTTGGTGTCTGGTCGAGAACAAACATTTGTTCCAATAACGTCGCAAAACCTAGCAACAAACCAGCGGCAATAAAACCAGGGATCAACGGCGTAAAGATGGTGGCAAACTTGCTTAAAAAACGCTGAACCGCACTGGTTTGTTTGCTCTTCATCTGTTTTTTCTGCTCGGCCGCGACGGCAGAAAGATCTTGTTGCGGCATATCTGGTTCTTCACTGTCACCAGAGGTTAAGCTGTCGATCAATTGATTCATCATCTCAGCCGCTTGTTGAGCTTTTCCGGGACCGAGAATGATCTGAAACTGCTCATCGCTTTCCACCACACCCATTACGCCGGGAATTTGCTTGATAACTGACTGATCAGCCAAGCCATTGTTGGCGAGCGATAAACGCAAACGCGTCATACAGTTACCACATTTGCTTACGTTGCTACTGCCACCCACTGCGGACAGCAACTGCGATACTGTGTTTGAAGTTATTTTTGCCATAGGGTCTATCCTTCAGAACTCGGATTATTTAGTTATTATTTAGTGCTGCGCGAATAAAACCGTTGTGCGCGGCGAGGCGTGATTTGGCTTGTTCGGCATCCAAATTGGCCAAAATCATTAAGATGGCGGTTTTACAGTGGCGATCGCAGGCATTTAATGCTCGCTCTGCTTCTTCTTTTGAGGCGCCAGTTGCTTCTACAACAATGTTGGTTTGGCGTTGAATGAGCTTGGCGTTGGTGGCCTCTACATCCACCATTAAGTTGCCAAATACCTTACCGCTACGAATCATGGCACCTGTCGTGAGCATGTTTAACACCAGTTTTTGTGCGGTGCCGGCTTTCATGCGAGAAGAGCCAGTAACGACCTCTGCGCCAACAATCGGCAGAATCGCGATGTCGGCCGCTTTTGCCATTGCACATTCCGGATTACAGGCGATAGATGCGGTCGTAGCTCCGATGGATTTAGCGTACTCCAAACCACCTAGTACATAAGGTGTACGGCCACTCGCTGCAATGCCTACAACCACGTCATGTTTGGTGAGGTGAAGCGCTTTTAAGTCGTCTTGACCCATTTGCGCGTCGTCTTCTGCATTTTCTACCGCTTTCAAAATCGCCTGATGTCCACCAGCAATTAAGCCAATCACCATGTCTGGATGCGTGCCGTAGGTTGGAGGACACTCGCTCGCATCAAGAATTCCTAAGCGGCCTGATGTGCCAGCTCCCATGTAAATTAAACGGCCACCATTTGCAAAAGCTTGGGTAATTGCATCAACTGTCTCTGCAATTTGTGGTAGCACCGCTTTTACCGCGAGCGGGACTTTTTGATCCTCTTCATTCATGACTTGCAGCACCTCGATGGTCGAAAGCGTATCAATCTCCGTACTGGCTGGATTACGGCTTTCTGTCACCAATCGGCTTAAATCAATTTTCATGTTTTGCACTCTTCGTAATGTTCAATCTGAGGGCGATTCTATGGAATAAAATATTCTGTTTTGGTGATAAAAATCACACTTGAGGTTATTCTTTGTGCAGGAGAAATTTGGAATAATGAGAGAAAATATACGTCCATTACATCCGGTACAAACTGGCTTGGTTAGAATAATCATGGGGTTAAATCAAACTCCAATTATTTTTGTTTTGGAATAATTTATTTAAATTTTTTTGAGGTTTTTGTTGTGTCAGTTGTCAATAAGATAGTCGCGAGGCGTACTCAGCTTTCGCAAAGTGGTCGTTTGGTCGGCGATTGGATTGTTGAAAACGCAGAAAAGGCCGCGCTGCTCACTAGCCAAGAACTTGCGGCGCAAGTAAAAGTGAGTCAATCGAGCATTGTGAAATTTACTCAGCGTATCGGTTTTAAAGGCTACAGCGAGTTTAAGTTAGCTCTGAATGAAGAGATTGGCCGTAAGCATGCGATGCAGTCGACACCGCTGCACAGTGATATTTTGGCAGACGATCCCATCGCGGTTATTTCACAAAAGCTGGTGAGAGCAAAAACAGATGCTATGTTTCAAACCACCAATGCGCTGTCTTATGAAGCGTGTCACCAAGCGGTGAAATGGTTGAGTGAAGCGCGTCGAGTGCAAGTGGTCGGGATTGGGGGCTCTGCACTGACCGCGAAGGATTTAAGCTTTAAACTGCTTAAACTTGGTATTACGGCGCTTTCTGAACAAGACAGCCACGTGCAGATTGCTGTTGCCCGCACGCTCTCTCCAGAAGATGTTCAGATTGCAATTTCGTTTTCGGGTGAACGCAAAGAAATTCTCGTGGCAGCAGAAGCGGCAAAAGAGCAGGGCGCGAAGGTGATTGCGTTATCAGCGCCCGGAAGAAGTCGCTTGCGCGGCATTGCCGATATTACGTTTGATACCATCGCCAATGAAATGGAGCATCGCAGCTCATCCATTGCTTCGCGCACCGCGCAAAACGTGATCACCGATTTGCTGTTTATCATCTTGGTTCAGCAAAGAGACGACAGTGCCCGTCAGTTGATCAGCGATATCAGTACCGACATCAAGCAGATCCTCACATGATCGCTTGTTCAACAGCGGACTAAAGATCCGGATCGTGCCTCAGCAAAGCAATAAAGGCGGACAGATGCTTTTCAATGGTGAGATCGGCAGAAATCGCGGGCAATTCCAACGTGATGCAAGGTAAATCACGTTCACTACACCAAGTGCCGAATGAGCCAGGTGTTTCGTAGTCGACATCGTCTACGATTGGCAGTTGGAACTGCTCGCTGAGCCATTTGGCAAGGTCGGAATGTTTGGGATCATCCACAAACGCAAGCGGTTCATGAAACGACACCACAAACTTTGGCTTGCGCAGTTCAATCAAGTTAATTAATGCGCTAACTTCAGGCTCTAGTTGGTTTTTAGTGCCAGTTTTCACCTTTACGTCTCGAACGGGTGTGTGAGAGCTCCATCGATACACGGTGCCATGCTCAGTCCAATTTTGGGTTGGAAACGCGCGATTGAGATCCACTTGGTTTGCATTTGCACGTGTGCCTAGCTGGTTGCCGTCAGGATTCATTGACAGAATCACATCATGTCGTAAGTTTTCAGCAGGCAAGCTTCTTAGCGCGCAGGACAAACCTGTAATCGAGGCCGTCTCATCCCCGTGAGTGCCTGCCAAAATCAAACCTCGCGAAGCACTTTCGACTTGAGCCGGAAAATACAGTAATGGCGCACCAAGCACAGATTGACCGTATATAGTTGGCCGAATTAAAAATGCCGCTCTTTCCGTTCTTGGAATTAGACTCACCGTAATCTCCTGATTGATGAAGTAGTATCAATATCTAAGCTAATTACACCTAGCTAAACTGAACCGTTTAAACTCGTCAACGGTTGAAATGTTAATTGTGGCACTTGCTTCACAAGACGCGTTAGGAGAACGAAAAACGATATGGATTTTAAAAAACATTCAACGGCGTTGCTGATTTCCTCTTTATTCACCCCTTTTCTTGCTACATCAGTTGCTGCGGAGACCTTACCTAAAGGCATTCAACTTGCCGCAGAACAGCATTTAGTACGTGCGAATGACGCAGAGGCGGCGACGCTTGACCCTGCGAAAGCCGAAGGTCTGCCAGAAATGCATGTGATTCGTGACTTATTTGAAGGGCTTGTGATTCAAGATCGTGACGGAAACATCATTCCCGGTGTGGCAGAATCATGGGAAACCAACGACAACCAAACCTTTACTTTTCACTTGCGCAAAGAAGCGAAATGGTCGAATGGCGAGCCTGTGACGGCGGAGGATTTTGTCTATTCACTGCGCCGAGCGGTAGATCCGAAAACCGCTTCTCCAAATGTTTGGTATCTCAAACTCACCAAGATCAAAAACATCGCCGATGTAGCAGAGGGCAAAAAGCCTTTGGACGAGCTCGGTATCAAGGCGGTGGATAAATACACCCTACGTTTTGAGTTGGACAGTCAAGTTCCGTACTTTGTTGCCATGACTGGGCACACGTCCATGATGCCAGTGCATCAAGCGACAGTGGAAAACCGCGACAAGCCGTGGAGCGATCCAGACCAATTTGTTAGTAACGGTGCATTCACATTGGATAAGTGGGTCGTGAATGAGCGCATTGAACTGGTTAAGAGTCCAAGTTACTGGGACAGCGCAGATACGTATCTAAACAGAGTGACTTACATTCCGTTTGAAAACCAAAACGCTTCGATCAATCGCTATGCGGCAGGAGAGCTGGATATTACGTCAGATGTGCCGACTCATATGGCACAGAAGCTTCAACAAGATTACAAGCAGGCTTACACGGTGGTGCCATTACTGTGCACGTATTACTACGCGTTCAATACCACTCGTCCGCCATTTGATGATGCGCGAGTGCGTCAAGCGGTGTCGTACTCCATCATGCGTGATGTGATTACGAATGGTGTCACGCAAGTGGGCAACCTTCCTGCTTATACCTTTGCGCATCAGTACACCGCCGGGTTTGATGCGACGCCGCCTGAATACAGTAAGTGGAGTCAGCAACAACGTGACGAGAAAGCGCGTCAGTTGTTAAAAGAAGCGGGTTACAGCAAAGACAAGCCGCTCGATTTTAAATTGCTGTACAACACCAGTGAGGCAAACAAATCGATCGCGGTTGCGATAGCGTCGATGCTACAAAAAAATCTCGGTGCAAACGTGGAGTTAGAAAACCAAGAGTGGAAGTCGTACTTAGTGGCGCGTAAACAAGGCAATTTCGATGTGATGCGTGCTTCCTGGTGCGGTGATTACAATGAAGCGTCTACTTTCCTGAGCTTACTTCGCTCAGGTTCTTCGGGTAACTTTGCACGTTACAGCAATGCAGCGTACGACAACGCGATGAACAGTGCATTGGCTGCAACTAATGAGAAAGCGCGCCAAGGATTTTACGATCAAGCTGAACAGTTGCTGGCGACAGATATGCCTATCGCGCCAATCTATTACTACATGCAAGCACGTTTGGTTCGTCCAACCGTGGGTGGCTTTGCAAAGAATAACGTAGAAGGGCGCATCTACTCGAAAGACCTCTACATCAAGAAGTAGCGCTCAAAACAAGCGATAAATATGAAGCCCCGAAGATGTATCTTACGGGGCTTCTTTTTATTGTTAGCGAGCGGAGAGCTTGTTCACGAGCATAGCGACTCGTTTGCCAAGATACTCTGCTGTTGCAACATCGGAAGAGTGCAACTGACCATCTTCACCGCCTTGAGCAACAATGCCACCTTGCACACCGTAGCGATTCAGGTTTTGCTCCCCAGAATTGCTGATCTTATCCAACCCGGCCCACATCATGCCGTGCTGGTATGCAAAGGTTTGAAGGTATTGCAGTGTGCAAGATTGATCGCCATTCAACGCTCCTCCGCTAGTAAAACCTGCTGCCACTTTGTTTGCCCACTTCTGGTGGTACCAAGATTCACTGCTCGCATCGGCAAATGCTTTAAACTGCGCAGCCACGCCACCCATGTAGGTCGGTGAGCCAAAGATAATCGCATCACACTCAGCAAGCTCATCCATTAAGTGAGGGTTCACAAAACGTCCCTCAATAATCTCACTGCCTTCAATTCGGTGAGAGAGGATTTCACATTCGCCTTGTTGCTCAACGCCTGCGGCAATCGCTTGAGCAAGCTGACCAGTAACGTCGGTTTTAGAGAAATAAATAATCGCAATTTTGGACACAATGGTTCCTTTTTTCATTGTTGATTTTTAATCGTGCGACTAAGGCTAAAACCTCAAGCCAAGTTGAGGTCAAGAAGAGATTTGAGATAGATAAAGTACGAATTGGTATCTAAAGAGCTTTCTTATAGGGTAAGTCGACGGCATAACTACAGTGAATGCAACGACGATGAATGTCGTGTATAAAAGCGTTAAAGGAAGATCTTAAAGATGTAGAAAACTCTCTTGGAAACAATGATAAAGGTACCGATGCTAGTGATGATTAATAGGCGGAAAAATAGATTAAAATATGTAAACTCAGACCTGATCCAAGGCGGGAAAAGTACATTTCATCGTTTCTTAAGGCGAGGGATTATTATCATTATGGTAGGAGGCCTTTCTACAGCCTTTTCCACGGCATTTGCACACTTTATAGGGGGGGTGTTTGATGTGGATATGAATGTTCATCCAGAGAGCTTAGAAGAAAAAGTGCATGCACTACTTATTGTTTCGGTCAGTCTTGTTTTTTACCTCTTTTCTGCCCTTATCTCGCTAAATATTAGTGGGTGGCTCATAATGAAGCTAAAAATATAAGCTTAACTAAAACCATGTCCTTGTATTTTAAGGAAGATGGAACTAGTGACGATTTTTTCTTTGCTTGCACCATCTCTATTTTTTGTATTTATTTAAGGTTCGTAAAGAAGAAGCTTATTTTGGTTAAAGTGGCGCTTTTGGTTTCGGCGATGTGTCATGTGTTTATCATGAAAGAATACAGCGGTGACCTTTCAGTTTATACGTTTTGTCTCTTCACTGTTGTTCTCCATTAACTTTGGGTTATTTGTAACTACCAAGTGATATTAAAAAGCCGATGTAGATACATCGGCTTTTTAGTGGGTTATTTCTTTCTGCGAGTATAAATCCGAGATTTTGCTTTACTTGGCTCTGGCTTGTTTTTTGCCAGCTTTAGCACTGCTTTTTGCAAAATCTGGTTGTTTGGGTAAGTGATCAAGTTACCGTTGTCGTGCTTAATTAACACGTGAAACATGCTGATTTCTTGAATCTCACCGCAGATGTCTTCATCTTTGTCTACGACTTTAATTCGGTCACCCACTCGGTATGGGAAGACAAAAAAGATCAAAAAGCTGGCAGTGATGTTGCTCAGAATTGACCACTGCGCAATAAACGCCACACCCAATACGGCAAAAATGGACGATAGGAACAATGACACATCGCCATAGCCAATCCCGGTGATAATGGCAAAAACAGACGCGGTTAAAAATAAAAGCACGACGTTAAAACAACGCTGAATAAAACTCAGGCGGGCCTTTTTTACACCTTTTGAGGTCGCTAAGTTTAAAATGGCTCGATTGACGATTCTCTTCAGAATGCGATAAGCAATCAGGACAATAATGCCCATTAAGACTTTGTACCCGAGAGAGCCTGCGGTGAAATACTGGCTCACTTGATCTAGATGGATCCAATCATTCATTTCTTCAACTCGACGATATTAAGAAAACCGCTGTTATAGCTGATTTTCTGATGTAAGTAATCACAAATTTTCTCTCTCCATTTTTCGTCTCTCTACCTAGGAACTTCGCCCTAGAGCCTACGGAGAGTTGTAGAGTTTTATCAATAGTGTGCAGAGCTTTGCTTCTGTTTGCGCTCACCGCATATATTCAACCAAAGTTGATGCGGTTTTAAAGTGTTTAATGTTTGAGCTGTATCTCATATCCGGTATTGTATGAGGCTAGGAGCGTATAAACGTGCTGAATATGATTTTTGTCCTGATAACCTAAGACGTGTTGAGTGAAATGGCTTGCTAGGATATCTATCAAATGGAAGAAGATGAAAAGGCGATTATGATGTTGGTCGTGATTGTGGGGCTAGTGTTCGTTTGGATAGCGCTTGAAGAGCTTAACTATCTTGGATTCTCAATAAAATAAGCCCCGTTAAACATGAGTCAAACGGGGCCTTTCTCTTTTGTAAATGCTAATTTCGGTTAGCTAACCGCACGTACTTTGCCTTGCTTCAGGTCATTCAGCACTTGCGCTTTAGGACCATCAGCAATGATGCTGCCTTTCTCCATCACAATTACTCGATCAACGATGTCGAGCATCGACGTTTTATGCGTAATCAGTATCAATGTTTCGCTCGGTTTGAGCTGAGATAGCTGGTGCTTAATATGCATTTCAGAGCGGTTATCCATCGCGCTGGTCGGTTCATCCATGAGTAGGACGGGAGGACGGCCCAAAAATGCACGAGCGATCGTGACTGATTGACGTTGACCACCAGAAAGCATCGCACCACCTTCACCTACTTGACGTTCTAAACCAGCTGGATCCGATTGTGTAAATGCGGTCACGCCTGCACGGTTTGCTGCATCAAGCACGTCTCGGTCATCGGTTAGTGGACGACCCAAGGTAATATTGTCGCGAATCGAACCGAAGAATAGATTCGAATCTTGAGGCACACAGCCGATGTTACGTCGAACATCAACGTGATGAAGCTGTGCAATATCAGTATCATCGATACGTACGTGCCCCTCTGTTGGCTTATACAAGCCCATGATCAAGCGCTCTAACGTTGTCTTACCCGAACCAATCCGACCGATTATCGCGACTTTTTCTCCAGGATTTATCGTGAGAGAAATGTTACGTATAGACGCGACAGGAGAGTCTGGGTAATGAAACGTTACGCGATCAATTTCAATCTTACCTTGGATGATTGGGCGATGGATGTAGCGTTTCCCTTCTTCTTGCTCGTCTGGCATTTCCATGACTTGATTGATAATCGTCATAGAAGACTTCGCTTGGTTGTAGCGCGTTGAGAGCAAAGACAGCTGAACCAAAGGCCCTATGGCGCGACCACTCAACATGGTTGCGGCGATTAAGCCACCCATAGTGAGCTCGCCCTCTGCAATCAGATAAACACCGAGAATGATCATCCCAACGTTACTACTTTGCTGCACGAAGCCTGCCGCATTCTGGATGCTGTCGGTAATGCGGCGGCTTTTGATGTTCCAGTTCGCCATGTGCGCCACCGCTTCTTCCCAACGGTATTGGAATTGGCTTTGCGCGCTGAGCATTTTTACGGTTTCTAGCCCCGCTAGACTCTCAATTAAGTTGGCGTATTTTTGCGATGCTAAGCGTGACCCTTCCTCTATAGAGCGACGCAGCGGTCCTTGTATCAGTAGCGAATGAACTATCAAAATGACCACGCCGACCATTGGAACATACACAAGATCGCCAGCCATTAGCCATATAATCACCAAGAACAGAATGGCAAAAGGCAGGTCAATTAGGGCACTGACGGTTGCAGACGTGAAGAATTCTCGAATAGATTCAAACTCTTGAAGATGGCGAGCGAATGCGCCGACTGAAGGCGGCTTGGACTCCATTCGGATGCCCATCACTTTGCTGAACAGCTTGGAGGAAATCAGAATGTCAGACTTCTTTCCTGCGACATCAATAAAGTAGTTTCTCAACGATTTGAGTATGAAATCGAATAGAAAGACAACAAAGATGCCGCTTGCCAATACCCATAAGGTTTCAAACGCGAGATTCGGTACCACTTTGTCGTACACCAAGCGAGTGAACAGCGGGGCGGCAACGGCAAAGAGGTTGATGAGAAGTGAGGCGATTAAAACATCGCGGTAGATACGTTTTGACTGCCACAAGGTTGACCAAAACCAGTGACCTTCGTTGGTTTTGAGCACCTCGGGAGAGCGCTCATCGAAACGGAATTGCTTTTTAACTAAAAAGTAGCGACCAGTGTACTGCTCAAGTAGGTCTTCTAATGGAATGGAGATTGGCACCATTCCACTTTCTAAGGTGGTGACTTCGGCTTCGCGTGTCTCCGCGTTAATGCTGTTGAGAACGCATGAGTCACCGCCTTTAAGAACTAAGATTGCCGGCAGAATCAGGCTGGAGATGTTCTCCAGCTCTGCACGGTTTTCCTTGGCAACCAATCCGGCCCTTTCCGCTGCTCTTGGTAGCAAAAATGGAGTTAGCTTGCCGTCTGAAAGCGGAAGGCCATTGACCAGCGCTTCTGGCGAGTTAGCTAACCCATAGTAACGGCTAACGTAGATGAGCGAATTCAGTAAAGGGTCTTTCATCTGTGGTAAACCTTTTTATTCCTTATCGACGATGAATCCTTGGAATACCTCAACAAAATGCTCGGTGAGGAAGTCCAACTGGATTTGAGTTTCAATACGCGACGCGATAGTCGTAATGCCTAGGTTATGGGCAGTACGAGAAATCGACGTTAGCGTGAATTTCTGTTTTTCGTCGTGTAAGTTGTGTGTGAATAGGTAATCGAGCTTCACATAGTTAGGGCGGAACTCTTGGATGTACTCCAATGACTGGAAGTTACGTCCATAGTTATCTACGCCAAACTCAGCTCCGGATTGGCGAATGGCATTACATAACAGCGCCGTGTGGTGAGGCTGATCAATAAAACACTCCTCTGGAATTTCAAAGTGTAGCTTAGAGGCCACTTTTGCGTGTTTTTCTAACATGCTGGTGGTCCAGCGAATGAACGATGGCTGAGACAAGCTGCTTTGCGCAATATTGATCGCGACAGGATCGGTTAGCTCGCCACTTTCTAGCATCTTAATCATCGACTCAATAACGTATTGGTCGAAAATATTGGTGGCGTCTAGCTGCTCTAGTGCGAATAAATATTGGTTGGCACGGAACGTTTCGCCCTCTTTTTCGATGCTTGAGAACACTTCGTTATGGAACACTTTACCCCAAGTGTTCTTCGCTGCTTGGAAGCGGAATTTAACCCAATCGCTATGAATCGCTTCTTCAACCAGCGCTTTCCACTGCTGTTTACCCATTAAGTTAGAAGGTGTGTCACTGCCGATAAAGCCGTAAGCTTTGTCTGGTTGAGCTTTGGCTTTCGAGAGCGCATTATCCACCATAGATAAGATTTCAGAGCGCGTTTTTTGGTCTTTACTATGCGCAACACCTAAGGCTGCTTTTGGTTTGGCTAGGCCGGTTGGATCAGTGTTCAACCCGTTAACGCAGTTCACGATGCTGTCCGCCAAAATGCGTAGTTCGCTTTCATCCATGTGTGGGAAAAGCAGGCCAAACTCATCACTAGACAGGCGTGCAATGGTAGCTCCCGGCACATCAATGGTATTTTTCAGACGTTGAGACAGTTCTTTTACGTGGGCATCGGCGCGTTGGTAGTCTTTTGTCTCGTAAATGTCGCCAATGTATTCTGCATGGAGTAGCGCGATACCTCCTTGCGTTTGCTCTGCCAACCATTGGTCTATTTGGTTGATGTAGAACGAGCGATTACCCAGTTTGGAGATAGGGTCGAGGTAAGCTTGAGCACGCAGTCGTTGTGCCTCTTTCGCTTGTTCTTTGAATGACAGCTCAATTTGAGCAGACATCATGTTAATGCCATCTACCACCGCGATCAGATCTTTGGTTCTTGGACGAGCAAGTGGTTCACCAAATTGGTTATTAGCGATTTCATGCATTTTTTTCACGATGGCCGCTAATGGTTTTAGTGAGCGACGGAGGATGTACGAAATCGCAATTAAACCAGCCAGGAAAATGATACTGAACGCAGATAACAAACCAATAAAGCCTTGCCAGAGCTGCTCGTAAGCTGCTCCTGGGTGGCTAATGATTTCCACTTCAGCAAGTTGCATCCAACCACTGGTCACTACGCGCTTATCGTGAATGGCTTTGAATAGATTCATGTCGATAAACCATTGTGGCACAGTACTTGGTTTAACCGGGTAAGTGCGCACGATTTGGTAGTCAGAATCTAAAGCGGTAAGGCGAACAACCGAATAGGTGCTGCCGTCAAACAGAGCATTAATAACGGATTCTACCGCGACTTTATCTTTGTCTTTAAGGTAAGGAGCCAATGCCAAACCTACGGTGTTAATGGTGTTGTTGACCTCTGAACGTTGCTGTTGTTCCAAGCTGTCTCGAGTCGTGTTGAATTGGATTACGAATACTGATGCCAACAAGAGTATAAAGACCGTAACCATTCCCACTACAAGCTTCTTATATAGGGTCATGTTTCTCACTCGTCATAGTTAATTTTAGGTTTATTTAACTGCAACTTACGTTCGCGCGAGCGTAAGTCATTCCAAAGGCTCAACCGTGATGCTTTTCCTGCCAGCTCTCCAGTGCTAGCAGAAGACTTCATCAACCACAGGTTTGTACCATTAAAACTGTATATCGGTAGCAAGTCGCTACGTTTAGAGGCTCGGACAATATCAGGGTTGATATTGTCGAGAATGAGCGGCTCAGAGCTTGGGGTTGGGTAGTAAGCTAATACCATGTGAAACTGATTCAGTTCGATGGCTTTTACGTAGATCAAACGCATCTTAGAATCTGGTATTCCTAGCTCGAGTAACGAGAAGTACTTGGCGATGGTGAAATCCTCACAATCCCCTGCATTACTCCCTAAAAATTCGAGTGGCGTAGCCCAATAATCTGTCTTTCCCCACAGTTTTATGTCGTCAACAAAATACAGCTGGTTAAAAAAGTCGTTGACGCCAGCGAGCTGTTCATGTGTCTCTAATTGTTTAAATAAGTCGAGGTTTTTTCGCCATGTATTTACGCGCAATCCCGCACGTTCGCCGTACACCGCTGTGACCGTATTGACCCATTGTTGTTCTTTACTGCTTAACGCACCAATTTGGAACGAAAAACAACTTAAACTGATTAATAATGTAACTTTACGCTTCAAATTGGATCGCATATTCGACTCATATCACAAGTATACTCTTCTAAAGGGTTCGTCAGTGAGAAACAAGTGCTTTTTATTTAATCACTTATCGCTCAATACTCGCCGTTGTGAGTACCTTGGTGTGATTTACTCCTTCAAGGCGTTCGTTTTGGCACTTAAAATCGGTTTAAGTAGATATTCCAAAACGGTTCGCTTCCCTGTGATGATATCGACCGATGCCGTCATTCCTGGAATGATTGGTAAATCTGCATCTTGACCAAAATTCGTTTTATCGGTGCGGACACGAACGATGTAAAAGCTATTTCCTTCTTCATCTTGGGTTGTATCTGCGCTGATGTGTTCCAATTCACCCTCTAAGCCGCCGTACTTAGTGAAGTCGTAAGCCGTAAACTTCACGATGGCGTGTAGGTCTGGGCGCAAAAATGCAATGTCTTTTGGCGCAATTTTCGCTTCTACTAATAACGTATCTTCAGTTGGTACAATTTCGACGATATCCATGCCTGGCTGGATAACACCCCCAACGGTGTTGATGTTCAGCGTTTTGATTTTGCCTGTGACTGGCGAGTTCACAACGGTTCGATTGACTCTATCTTCTAAACCCACTGCTGATTCAACCAAAGCAGATAACTGGTCTTGGGCGCTGTTGAGTTTCTCTTGCTGTTCTGAACGGAATTTGAGCGCAACATCAATGCGATTAAGCATGGATTCTCGAATCGCGGACTTTAATACCGGGATTTTGAGCTCACTGGAAGTCATTTCGCGGCGGGTGTCGTTGACTTGGCGTTGTAACTTGAGTAATTCAATACGAGGCACAACACCTTCATCAGCCAACGGTTTGGTGATGTCTAATTCTTTCTTCGCATATTGATAGCTTTGACGTAAGTTCCTTACTCGCGCTTCAATCTCTACTAAGTCCTGCTGCTTTTGCTGAACTTGTTGGTCAATCACCGAAAGTTGGTTGCGTAAATTGTCTAAATCTTCGCGGTATTCAGCTTTCTGGCGCTGAGTGAGTTTCGGTTGAGTTTCTTCTAAAGTTGGTGGAAAGGTCAGTTTGCCATAATCGAGTACTACGCTTTGGCGCCAGTTTTCCGTTTCAAAATCACGATTCACGGCAACACTGTTGATTGAAGCTGAGAGTTGCAGCACAGACGCAGTTAGGTTGGCAACTTGTTGTTCACGCTCACGAAAATCAGAGCGAAAGCGAGTGTCATCGATAAGAAGCAACTGCTGACCTTTTTCAACCAACTGACCTTCTTTGACTAAAATTTCTTTGACTAAGCCACCTTCTAAGTTTTGGACAACTTGAATCTGTGAAGAGGGAATGACTTTTCCCTGACCAACAGTGACTTGGTCGATTTCAGCCCAAGATGCCCAGCCTATTGCAGCAATAAAAAACAACACCATCACCCAGAGCATCAAACGTGCGCTGTTGGGGGTGTTGAGGAGCAATGCTGCAGTTTTGTCGTCAACAAAATCCAACTCTTCATTGTTGAGTTTGTTGTAGTTATCTCGGCTCATCACAGTCCCTGCTTATATAAATGCTGATTATCTTTTTGATCTTATTATTATTAACCGATCATGTCAGTATGCTCGGCGAATAAAAATATGAGACGAAGACCATTCTCTCTCCGAATGAGCGTTTTCAATGCTTCTCTAGCAAAAGAAAAGTGGAGATACCGTCAGAGTATGGCTATTGCGCCTTGAACTTGGTTTTATCCAACTGATGTTTTTTTAGTTTGTCGTACAAGGTTTTGCGTGATACCTGTAATTCTAGTTGAACCTCTTTGAGTCTGCCTCGGTGTCTTTGTAGTGCATCGAATAATAAGCAATATTCAAAGTATTCTGTGCGCTGAGTCATACTCTGAATTTCGATACTTTTTTCACTGTTCCAATCTTCCATTCGGAAGGTATCTGGCTTGAGTGCGCGAAGTTCTGCAAATTGGCGCAGCTGCTTAATATTCTCTGGCCATTCTAAATCGGTCAGATGTTTGACTTCTTCTAAGCTAATGTGTGGCGGTTGAAGCTGATAACGGCTCGCTGCGTGGCGTACAAAATGCTTGTATAAAGGTCCAATGTCTTCTTTTCTTTCATCGAGTGTCGGCAAGTGAATTAGAGTAGCCAGGGCTTTGATAGACGGATCGACTTGGGTTGTTGCACCAAAAACACGCTCAAGTTTCGGGTGCTTAAACAAGCATTGCCATTGTTCATGTGACACATGTTCAGCACTATGTAAGTACAAGCTGCAATGGCTTTTTCCTTCAATCAAGCGATGTATGGCTTTATCGAGGGCTTCTAATGAAAGCTCATAGAGATCCTCACCAGAAGCGGCGATTAACTCGCTGTCTGGCGTTGCATGTATGTCGTGGGCAAATTGTGCGGCGAGCCGGCGACCTGTGCCATCTTGACCAACAAAAATGATCGGCTGGTTCGTTGGTGCGCTGATCAAAGCGCGACGAATGCTCACCATGGCTTTACTGTGACCAATCATTTTCGGACCAACATGAGTTTGCATGTCGAGCTCTTTCTTAAGCCAGATGTTTTCCTGCAATAGATTCAACTTATCGCCAGCATTATTGAGCGACTTCATAAGTTGTTCCGTTGAAAAAGGCTTTTCGAGAAAGTCGTACGCGCCGCTTTTCATGGCATCTACCGCGGTTTTCACATCTCCATGTCCGGTAAGTACGATAAATTGAAAGTGATCGTTTTTGCTTCGCAACGTTCGCATGAACTCCAATCCATCCATCACAGGCATATGGATATCTGTGATGATGATCGCTGGCGTATTTGGGTCGATAACGCGCAAGGCTTCCACGGCGTTTGGTAAGCAGGTGACGTCTATCCCTTCAATAAGCAGTGCTTGAGCGACGGCATCACGAATATGTGGTTCATCATCAACAAAGAAAACGGGATTATTCATGGTTGTTTTCCACTTCTGGGTTGCGTTGGTTTTGGATAGCGATTGGCAGCGTCACGACAAAGGTCATGCCTCCTGCTTGTTGTTCCGTGTTCTGATGTTTATAAGCACTGAGTGAACCGTGATAGCTTTCTAAAATGCGTTTGGAGATGGTCAAACCTAATCCTAAGCCCTCTGGCTTAGTCGTAAAAAATGGGTCAAAGACTTTTGCTAGGGCTTCGTCCGACATGCCGGGCCCGTTGTCAGAAACAAGAATGTCACAGCTGTCATCATGACACTGAACGGCAATAGATATTTGCGGATCAATGCAGTAGTTTTCCATCGCTTGTGCAGCATTATGGAAGAGATTGATCAGAACTTGCTCTAACTCAACGCTGTGAATTGCTAGCTTCACATTATAATCGATGGCTGGGACTTTTAATGTCACCCCTTGTTTAATGAGTTTGTTGCTCAAAATGCTGGTGGCAGTATGCACTGCGTCGTGCAGTACCGCGATTTCATTGTGTGAATCGTGCGTGGCTTTCCGAGTAAAGACTTTTAAGCGAGCGATCACTTCCGAAATGGTGTCATTGAGTGTCAGCATTTTGCCCAAATTGTCGGCGACCATTGGGTATTTTTCCATTGCCAACAAACGCTGCGAGTTTTCGGTATAGGTTCTTAGTGCGGAAAGTGGCTGATTTATCTCATGATTAATACTGGCAGACAGCTCACCCAACAATGCCAATTTCGCGGCTTGGGTCAACTCTTGTTGCGTTTGTTTGAGCTCTTGCTGGCTTTGCTCATATTGATGAATGGTCTGTTGTAGTTTTTGGTTGGCCTTACTCAACACTAAGGTTCGTTGCACCACTTTTTCTTCTAGGCTCACATTAAGGTCGGCTAGGCGTGCCTTGTTCACTAGTGTTTGGAACCACGCTAACGCAATGAGCGCAATGAGCGCATATAGAATCAGGAAGACGATATCAGCCTGTAAAACGGCGGCAAGGACGCTGTTGTGGTTTATCAAGGCAACGACGCGAAATCCTTTATCCAATAAATGTGTCGCGTATGCGAGGTAATTAGGTGAGAGGAGCAATTGATTATCAGCAAACTCGGTGACGCCACTTTGCGCGGTAAGCTCACCAAAATACTCTGGTAAGGTATCGCCATACTGACGCGTTTCGGTAAGCTCGTTTATTGCACTCGGTGACAGCGGGAAGAGTGCACGATAGCGCCAGTTAGGCAAATTGCTCATAAACACGACATTGTGTTTATCCGTGATGAGTACGTCCGTCGTGGTTTGCGAAAGACGCTGTTCCAACTGCTCCAAATTCACTTTTACCGTGATCACGCCAACGACCTCATCATTTACCCAAAGCGGAGATGAGAAGAAGTACCCACGCTTATTTGAACGAACGCCTAACCCGACATATTGAGCAGGTTCACCGTGTCGCGCATTTTTAAAATAGGGACGATAGCTAAAGCTGGAACCAACAAACGTATCTTCTTGCTGAAAGTTACTTGAGGCAATGACCAACCCTGTGCGGTCATGAACGTAAATCGTATCGGCCAAACTTTGTTTCAACCAATCTGCTAACAATAGGTTGAGCTCGTGAGAGGGCGCTCCGCGTTCTACTGCTTTGAGTAATCTCGGATCGTGACTTAATAGGTTTGGTATCTGTTCAAACTTTGCCAGCTCGTAGTCGACTTCTTGCGACACTTGCGCTGCTTGTCTCTCTAGCTTTTGTTGCCACTGATCATGTTGGTATTGAGTTGCGTAATGATGAGTAAGCGCAAGCCCTGAAATGCCAACGGCACACAGTAGCAATAGAAAATGGCGTAGGGCTTTAGGGTTGAGTAAGTTCACGATCAGCTCACTGGTTTTTTGTGTCATGGTATCAAATGACACACTGTGATGCTGTGAGCGGCAACGATAACAAGCACAATGATGTCCTTGTATTTCCTCAGTATCGGGAGCACAATCGACAAAAACGAGTGAAGGAGTAAAGATGGAACTTGCTGATATTCGTCGTGAGTACACCAAAGGTGGGCTACGTCGTAAAGATTTGAAAGCTGATCCTATTGATCAATTTAATCTGTGGCTAGAGCAAGCAGTTGAAGCGGGCTTAACGGATCCGACTGCGATGACAGTTGCAACGGTTGATGAAAATGGCATGCCGTTTCAACGCATTGTTCTATTAAAAAACGTCGACAAAAATGGCTTTGTATTTTACACCAACCTAGGCAGTCGCAAGGCCCAGCAGCTTGAGCATAACAGCAATATTAGTTTGCACTTCCCTTGGCATCCGTTAGAGCGCCAGGTTCATATTACTGGTGTGGCGGAAAAGCTCACCGCCGTAGAAAATATGAAATACTTTACTTCTCGTCCAAAAGAGAGCCAATTAGCCGCAATCGCGAGCAAGCAAAGTAGCCGTATTTCTGCTCGAGGCGTATTAGAAGGTAAGTTTTTAGAGCTAAAACAGAAATTTGCTAAGGGTGAAATACCGGTTCCAACCTTCTGGGGTGGCTTTCGCGTAAAACCACAGAGCATCGAGTTTTGGCAGGGTGGTGAACACCGTCTTCATGACCGCTTTCTTTTCTCCCAACATGACGGAAGTTGGGACATTGACCGTCTAGCGCCATAAACTCTCGTGCCTCATGAATAAACAAACACCGCCCACTTGGGCGGTGTTTTTGTAGGTAGAAAGTGGCGCGAATTATCGCTCTCCATTCAACACTACCGATAATTGATGCTTAAGCAGCGTTTTGGGTACAACAGAGCCGTAGCCTGCTTCCATGGCTTTATCTATTAGTTCGTTCTTGCTGTTTGCTGCAAACTTATTACGTAAGCGTGCGACGTGACCTTCAACGGTTTTTGTTGATATACCCATGACCTGAGAGATGAATTGTGGCTTCTTGCCGTAGAGCAAGAGGAAAAGCGTTTCTTGCTCGCGACATGTGAGCTTCTCTGGTTTTGGCTGTAAGTCAGAGAAACGAAAGATGGATTGCTGATTAGGGTTGGTGCTGATTGCACGACAAACCCAATACCCGACTTCAATCACGGCGGTGTCGGTGAGTTCTCTTCCGTAGAAAATGGTCCCTACGATGTTACCATTGTCATCTCGCCACGGTGTTTTAGTAAAGATATGCGCTCGCCAGCGGCCATCTGGATAAGGATGGATATCAAGAATTTTGAGTGACTCACCAGTTTCGATGACGTGTTTATCTTGGCGTTGAAATTCTTGTGCACATTCAGTGGTTGGGCTTGCCATCTCAAAATCAGTTTTACCGACGCACTCCTCGGGCGACGTGTGTCCCAACAGTTCTGCGTATTCCTGATTTACGTAGCGGAATACCGAATCTTTATCTTTGCATCCCCAACAACCTGGAAGCTGTTTAAGGAGGGATTGTTCTATGGTATCGACTGAAATATTCACAAAAGGACTCACTACATACTGCTTTTACCAATACAGAGACGTCCGTGTTGCGTTGTTAATATTGACATTGCCAAGTAGGCAGTCACGTTGCTAGAACACGTTCGTTGATTGGCGCTCAATCCAATTAAGTTCATGGTGTTCGATATTTTCGTCACACAGCGACAAACAACAACGAAATTGAACGAAGAATTTAATTGGGAAAATGGTCTGTTTCATTACAGATATGTGCGCTCACGGATGTCCGCCTGATGTTCGGCTTACAACTCGTATCGTCCTTGATCATGCTTCCTACAACTCAGTTGTAATTTAGTTAGCGTTCATATCACTCATCGAGATGGAGAACGGTGCCTAAGTCATATGAGAGGGACAGTGAGACGAAAGCTATAATATCAGCTTATGCCATTGTTTTCATTGTTGAGAAGCGAAAAAAAGCCAGCCTGAAGACGGGCTGGCAACACAAGATATAATCTTGTCGACGTGTAGAAGAGGTTCTAAATTACCTAGCGAGGGTCTGCTAAGTAAGTTAGAGGTATCAATGAGATACCGAGAGCTTTAGATCGTATGCATCTTAAAGCTCGAGGACTAATGTATTGAATCAGAAGCATATTAGTAAGGGGGGAAATCCCTCTATGTTGATTTCAAGAGGTGGCTTTGATCTGTTTATGAGGCGATTTATCTATTTTGAACCGCAGTGTTCTACCAAATAACGGATTGTTCGGTAACAAGGATCTTTATATCTATTGGTTATGTATACGTAAGGTGCTTCTATCTATCCGTTTTTGTTAATAAAATTGGTTGCTCATTGACCGTAAGTTAACCTCGCATGATCATCGTTCCGGAACTATGATCATGTAAACCAACTTGATCATGCTGTTTTGATCTTGTGCGATTGAGTTGGGGAAAAGTTGCAACCCAACAAGGAAGGTATATGATGCCAAGACGTAAGCTGACCGTGTAAAGACGACTGTTTAAAATGAGTGATTCAGATAACCCCAAAGCCCCGCCATATCAAGAGATTATGCTGCCTAAGCCAGCAGAACTGATCACACTTCCGTCTTATATGGACTGCCATGATCATTCTTACACACAGATCGTGATTGGTTTAAAAGGACAAGCCGAATTTGAAGTGCGTGGACGAGGTAATCTTGTCGGTCCTGGCCAAGGTTGTGTGGTAACCGCATGCTCTGATCATGCTTTCGGTGGCGTCATTAATCAATCGGATATTTTGGTGCTGAATATGCCAAAACCGACAAATGATGATCCTGAAATGCTGCAGAAAATCAATAATCTAGAAAGAGACCATGTCTACTTTCAGTTAGACGGTCAAATTCAGAAGCTGATACAGATGTTGGTTCAGGAAATGCGAAACCATCCGGACGACCTGCTGTTAAGTCGCGCGTGCAACGACACCGTGATTGCATTAATGCAGCGCCATATCTCGGCATTTGAGACTAGCCGAAAAGAGTCACGCTTTGATTTGGAGGCGATTGATCGCTACATCGAGCAGCACCTTAGCCATAAAATCAGTGTGGCTCAGTTAGCGGGACGAGTGTTTCTTGGGGAAAGTCAGTTCCATTGCTTGTTTAAGGAGCAGATGGGGATTACACCTCATCAATATGTTCTCGGAAAGCGTATCGATATGGCTCGTGAATTAATCGAGCAAGGCCACCTTTCTTTAGGGCAAATTGCCGAATTCACTGGTTTCTCAAGCCAGAGTACGTTTACTCATACTTTTACTCGCTTACAGGGAATATCGCCATCCCGCTATAAAAAACAAGTTGGATAACAACGCGTATTTTTAGGTCAAATTATCAGCAATTAGAACAAAGCCATGCAATATGCATGGTTTTTTTGTGTTTTATTCACGTGACCTATCTCTCGTTTTGTTAAATTCTCTGTCCTTTGGTGTGACTGATATGCCACTTGATCCTACATTTTCTCTTAGAACGAACGCTTCACAAAAATCTTATTGATATTCTTGACATTTTGTTGTGATTGCAATGAAAAAATTAAAATTTACAACACAAAATATTACCTATTTGAATGTGACTATGTGGATGTTTTGTTATAAAAGCGAGTTTTTGGCAAAAATGTCGTAGTTTTTGACAAGTATTCTTATCGGCCTCAAAATACACTGCCAGCCATTGATAATCCTCGAAGCGGTTTTCGAGGAGTGAGATTGAGGAACACACATGTTTACAGCTACGAACGTGTTGACACCGGAATTTATCGGGCAGCCGCTTGATAAGTTGTGGTCACTGATCTCGCCATTGTATATGGTGGACGAGTCTCAATGGCTAGAGCAACTATTGCCACTAGCGACGCCGACAGAGGATGAAAAATCGGCGATCACTACCCAAACGACCCAACTTATCGAAGCCATTCGTGCCGATAAGAAGTCAATCCAGATGATTGATGCCCTATTGTTGGAATACAGCTTAGATACTCAAGAAGGTATCTTGCTGATGTGTCTTGCAGAAGCATTAATGCGCATCCCAGATGCCGCGACAGCAGATTCTTTGATTAAAGATAAGTTGAGCGTCGCAGACTGGAAATCTCACCTGAAAAACTCTGACTCTGTGTTTGTTAACGCATCAACATGGGGCCTCATGCTAACAGGTAAAGTGGTTGGTCTTGGTGAGCAAGGCACCCAGAGCCCAGGTCAGGCTGTAAACCGTCTGGTAAATAAATTCTCTGAGCCTGTGATTCGTAAAGCCATGTATCAGGCAATGAAGATCATGGGTCACCAGTTTGTTCGTGGTCGTACGATCGAAGAAGCGCAAAAGAATGGTCGCCCAATGCGCGACAAAGGTTTCACCTACTCATTTGATATGTTAGGTGAGGCGGCGTTAACTACAGCGGACGCGAACAAGTACTTCAAAGATTACCTAATGGCGATCGAAGCGGTAGGTCGAGAGACTTACGGCAATGACACCAGTCCTGCGCCTTCGATTTCCATCAAGCTTTCTGCATTACACCCGCGCTACGAAGTCGCAAATGAAGAACGTGTAATGACAGAGTTGTATGACTCACTAATGCAGCTATTGAAACGTGCAATTGAAGTCGACGTTGCAATCACAATCGATGCAGAAGAAGCGGATCGCCTTGAGCTTTCTCTGAAGCTATTTGAGAAAGTGTACCGTAGCGATCTTGTGAAAGGTTGGGGCAAGTTTGGTTTGGTTATTCAAGCCTACTCAAAACGTGCTCTACCAGTCTTGGTGTGGCTAAACGCACTCGCAAAAGAGCAGGGTGACCTTATTCCGCTGCGTTTGGTTAAAGGCGCGTACTGGGACAGCGAAATCAAGTGGTCTCAACAAGCGGGTTACGCTAATTACCCGGTATACACTCGCAAAGAAGCGACGGACGTTGCGTACCTAGCTTGTGCTCGTTTCCTACTTAGCGAAGGTGTTCGCGGTAATATCTACCCGCAATTTGCAAGCCACAATGCCCACACGGTGACGGCAATCGCCGTTATGGCTGAGCACAAAGAGTACGAGTTCCAGCGTCTGCATGGTATGGGTGATTCACTGTATAACCATGTTATGGAAATGTATGGTCAGCCAGTACGTATTTACGCTCCTGTCGGTAGCCATGCTGATCTTCTTCCGTACTTGGTTCGTCGTCTGCTTGAAAATGGCGCAAACAGCTCGTTTGTACATCGATTGGTTGATGCGCGTTGTCCGATTTACGAGTTGACTCATCACCCTGTTGATGTGTTGACGGGTTTTGACACGCTACACAACGACAAGATCCCATTACCTGCCGACATCTTCCCTGAGCGTAAGAACTCATACGGTGTCAACATTGATATCGACAGTGAGGCGAAGCCATTTGAAGCGCAAGTAGAAAGCTTCATGGACAATCAGTGGGTTGCAGGCCCGATGATCAATGGTGAGCGTTTTGCCGAAAGCATGATCAAGGAAAATGCGGCTGAGATCATCACCGCACCGTACGATCGCCGAATTGAAGTCGGCAAGGTGGCATTTGCAACACTTGATCATGTTTCCGCTGCAATTGATGCGGCGCAAACCGCTTTCTCTGATTGGAAAGGCGTTCCTGTTGAGCAAAAAGCGGCTTGTTTAGAAAAGCTTGCTGACTTAATGGAAGAAAACCTGGCTGAGCTGGTGGCGATTTGTCACAAAGAAGCGGGCAAGACGATTCACGATAGTATTGATGAAGTTCGTGAAGCAGTGGATTTCTGTCGTTATTACGCGAAACAAGCGCAAAACCTACAGCCATTTGAGCTAGAGGGTTTCGATGGTGTGAAACGCATTTCTAGCCGTGAAGGTCTTGGTGTGTTTGTGTGTATCAGCCCTTGGAACTTCCCGCTGGCTATCTTCCTTGGTCAGGTAACGGCAGCACTGATTGCGGGTAACACAGTGGTTGCCAAGCCTGCTGAGCAAACAAGCCTAATTGCCGCTCGCGCTATTGAATTAATGCTTGATGCGGGTTTCCCTGCTGGTGTGATTCAGTTACTTACTGGTCGCGGCGCTGAGATTGGTCATGCACTGACTTCTCATGATGCCATTGCTGGTGTGGCATTCACTGGTTCAACGGCAACTGCGCAACGCATTAACGTCACGCTTGCGGAGCGCAGCGCGAAACCGGTTCCGTTTATTGCGGAAACAGGTGGTCAAAACGCGATGATCGTGGACAGTACGGCATTGCCAGAGCAGGTGGTGCGTGATGTGATTCGTTCGGCGTTTGCATCTGCCGGTCAGCGTTGTTCTGCCCTTCGTGTTCTATTTGTACAAGAAGATGTAGCAGACCGTATGATCAACCTGATTCAAGGTGCGATGAATGAGCTGCATGTTGGTTTACCTTACCTACACAAAACAGATGTTGGTCCGGTTATCGACAGCAACGCAAAACAAAAACTCCTTGCTCACCTTGAGCAAATGAGCAAAACACAGACTAAAGTCGCTCAGCTGCAACTTGACGAATCGTGCCAGTATGGTGATTTTGTCTCGCCAAGTGCGTTTGAAATCTCGGGCATCGATGTGCTGAAAGAAGAACAATTTGGTCCAATCTTGCACATTGTTCGCTTTAAAGCGTCTGAATTACCGAACGTGGTTGCGCAGATCAACAAGACGGGTTTTGGCTTGACGATGGGTATCCATAGCCGTAACGAAACCACGTACCGTTGGATTGAGAAACACGCTCGAGTGGGTAACTGCTACATCAACCGAGACCAAGTTGGTGCTGTGGTTGGCGTACAGCCGTTTGGTGGTCAAGGCTTGTCGGGTACTGGCCCGAAAGCTGGTGGTCCACACTACCTATTCCGCTTTACTCAACATCTTCTTGCTCAAGCAGAAAACGCATAAGGAGTCGCATTATGGTTCATCAGATCACCTATTTTAAAGATGCATTCTCTGCGTGGGAGCAGTGGAATCTGACTGATTTTGATTACAAATGCGAGCATGTTCTGGCATTTAAATCTGCATTAGAAGGGCAGCAGTCTACCGTTGCCAAAGTGGTTTCTTACCACTTGCAACAAGCATCAACTCTTCTTGCAGAAACTCACCAGTTAGTTGGCCCTACAGGGGAAACTAACGAACTGTATGCCGCAGGACGCGGTGTGGCTTTGGTGATTTGTGAAAACAACATCGAGCCTGCTGATAATGCGTTATACAGTGCTTTTGCAATGATCACCTGTGCCTTAATTGCAGGCAACAGCGTGGTCGTTTGCAGTGACAATGCAGAGCTAAACCAACTGGTTAAGCAAGCTGTAGCGTTGGCAAACTTCCCATCTAACTTAGTCCAGATTGTTGCGTACGATGCGTCTGCCCCGTTGCTTGAGAGCGATGTACGTAGTGTGGGTTATGTTGGGCGTTCACAGGTTGAGCATGCGCTCAATCTTCAACTAGCTAAGCGTGACGGTGCAATCGTCGGCTTAGTTTCTGAAACGGATTTAGAGTCACCGAAATTGGCTCATGATCCTCATCTCTCGTTGCGCTTCATTACCGAGCGCACTCGAACGATAAATATTACCGCGGTGGGTGGTAACGCGACTCTACTCGAGTTGGGGAACGAAACTCACTAACCTGACTTGTGATACCAATCTGGAGTAACTGGACTGAGAGCCGGTCCAGATTGGTTTCTTATACTCTGATGTATTGCTGAGACGGTAAAATATCAGGGCAGGCAAGGAAGGAAATAATTATAACGAGGACTATCTAATGATAGAAAATAGCTTTGCTATCACGTCCACTTTTGTGGCGTATTTACTGATTATGGTTGCTATTGGCGTTTACGCGTATAAGAGGACTTCCAATTCATCTGATTACTTCCTAGGTGGCCGTAGCCTAGGTCCGTGGCCTGCTGCATTATCTGCAGGTGCTTCAGACATGAGTGGTTGGTTGCTGCTAGGCTTGCCTGGCTATGCGTACGCTGCGGGTATCGAGGCCTTCTGGTTAGCCGGCGGCCTACTTCTTGGTACATGGGCAAACTGGCTCATCAGTGCAAAACGCCTACGTACCTACAGTATCCAAACTGACGCGTTAACGTTGCCAGAGTTCCTGTCACGTCGCTTCAACGATAAGTCGAAACTGATCCAGACAATCTCTGCGTTTTTCATTCTTCTATTTTTCCTTTTCTACACCAGCTCAGGTTTGGTCGCAGGGGGCAAACTGTTTGAGACGGTATTCGGTCTAGATTACACTTACGCTGTTATCATCGGTACGGTGTGTGTCGTTTCTTACACACTATTCGGTGGTTTCCTTGCGGTATCTTGGACTGACTTAGTGCAAGGTCTGCTAATGGCCGCTGCGCTAATGATTGTTCCTGTTGCAGTAATGGACGGTGGTCTAGGTCAGCTAACTTCTGATCTGCATGACATCAACCCAGAACTTGCAACGCTATGGAATGACGCCAAAGGCGAACCACTGTCTGCGATTGCTATCATCTCTTTAGCGGCATGGGGTCTTGGTTACTTTGGTCAGCCACACATCCTAGCGCGTTTTAAAGCGTCTCGTTCAAACAAAGATCTAACGACTGCACGTCGTATCGCTGTGATTTGGACTGCGCTATCTATGGTTGGTGCAATGCTTGTTGGTCTTGTCGGTCTGGTTTGGGTTACGGGTCATCCGGGCACTCAACTAGAAGATGGCGAGAAGATCTTCATGTTATTGGTTAACGCAGTATTCCACCCTGTCGTTGCGGGTATGTTGTTAGCAGCAATCCTAGCGGCGGTAATGAGTACAGCAGACTCACAGCTTCTTGTTTCATCTTCAGCGCTTGCAGAAGATTTCTACAAGCAAGTATTCAAGCCAGAAGCGTCTTCTGAAGAAATCGTAATGATTGGCCGTATCGGCGTTATCGTTATTTCGCTTGTTGCGCTATTCCTAGCAATGACACCAGATAGTTCAGTACTTGGTCTTGTTTCTTACGCTTGGGCTGGCTTCGGTGCTGCATTTGGTCCTGCGGTTGTACTTAGCCTTTACTGGAGCGGTATGAACCGTAACGGCGCACTAGCAGGTATCCTTGTTGGTGGTATCACTATCGTAGTTTGGAAGCAGCTAACTGGCGGTTGGTTTGATGTGTACGAAATCGTACCGGGCATCATCTTCTCTACGCTTGCTATCGTTGTTATCAGCAAAGCGACAGGTGGTGCAGCGCAAGACGTATTAGACCAACATCAATCGTACGAGAAGAAACTAGTTGAACTAGACTAATTACTTCCTTTTACGAACACAAAGCCCGCTTATACAGCGGGCTTTGTTTTATCTGAACTTAATAAACGTTAATGGTGATTGCTTGAGGCCAGATTTTCACGTCGCTTTATTCTTTGTGAGTGTGTTAGTCACGACGAACTTTGGCGTAAATGACGGTGTTACTCAGCTCGCCAGAAGACGCACGCCGAGCATTGCGTAGCTCACCTTCAAACTCATACCCACAGCGCTCAGCAACCGCACGACTTTTGCGGTTATTCGCATCGGCTAAAATCGCGATTCTTTTCGCGTCCAACGCTTCGAATGCATAGTTTTCAATCGCCGCTACCGCCTCAGAGATATAACCGTAGCCTACCGCGCGATCATCAAGCCAATAGCCAATCTCAAATGCCGGTATCTCTTGATCATGGATCATTAACCCAATGGCACCGAGTAAACGATCGCTTTCCTTGTCGATTAGGTAGTAGCGCAACTCTTCTTCGAAGTTTTCAAAGTTTGCGATGGCTTTCTCTGTCCCTGCAATCATCGCTTCTAAAGTGAGCACGTGAGGTACCCATGGCAGGTAAACTTCAAGCGTTTTTTGGCTACGAACAACGGCCTGATGTGCTTCTTCTGCACGTTCCAAGCAAGCTGGGATGAGATTTAAACGTTTGGTTTCCATGTCGAATCTCCTAGGCTTTTATACTCCAATCGTTTCGTAATGCAGGATTCAGAGCGTTATCACTAAAAAATCATTTAAACAGAAACACTTAGAGACATCTAGCCTTCGCAACAACATTATTCACTTGGTTTGTAAGGGAGAAGCTGAGAGAATTGAGGCGTTATAAACATAAAATGGTTTAATATGAAACTTCTAGTAAGAAACTTAGCTCGTGAGACGACAGAGCAAGACATCCGTACTCTGTTCTCAAACTACGGCAAAGTTGAGCTTTGCACCGTCGTGCTTGATCAAGAGACGGGTTTATCAAAAGGGTTTGGTTTTGTGATCATGCCGGATGAAGCCGAAGCCGTTGCGGCGTTGGAGGCACTAAACCTGTCTTCAGTACATAAGAGCAAGATTCGTGTGAAAGTCGCACAAGACTAGTATTTTTGCCTTTCAAGGTGAAAGATAAAACCAGCTGAGAGGCTGGTTTTTTTAGTGCCTTAATTTTGAGAGGTTGCTACGGTTACTTGAGGCGAAAATATTTGCTGGTATACGCAGACTTCTCGTTCTTTTCCCTGCATTTTGATGATGTGATTGTCGATATACGTCATGCCCAACTTTTGAATGACTGATTGGGATTGTCTGTTTTCGACCAAGTGCATCGCTTTTAGGCCCGATAACTCAAAATGTGGTCTGGCAAACTGAATTAAAGCCATTGACGCTTCTTGAGCAAACCCATTACCCCAGTAATCGACGCCAAGCCAATACCCTAATGTGCCGACTCCCTCGGAGATGTTTAGCAAACTAACAGCACCAA
Source organism: Vibrio sp. A1-1 (assembly GCF_021728175.1). Lineage (NCBI taxonomy): Bacteria > Pseudomonadati > Pseudomonadota > Gammaproteobacteria > Vibrionales > Vibrionaceae > Vibrio > Vibrio sp. A1-1. The sequence goes on along the minus strand of NZ_JAKKCL010000006.1, from coordinate 86,454 downwards.
TTAACGCATCGTTTTGACGTAGAGTAATAGCATATATGACCCCACTACGTTGGTGATATACGCCAACATGGCTCTTAATCCAAATTTGTGCCATCGGCTCTTCATAGGGATGAGGAATGTTTGCGGTCATATCAGCAATGCTCTTGTCTCCTGCGAGTCGTGCGACTGTTGCGCTGTCTGTCGGATGAAATGGGCGAAGAATAAGCCTTTGTGTCGTGAGCGTTGGTTGAAGCGTCATCGTGCGTCCTTGAGATGAGTCAGTATTGTGGAAATTGCAGATTCACACTGTAAATCAGGCGTGTTTAAACAACCAAGTAATGCCTGAATCGAAAATGTGAGTGAAAGCCATATTTAAAACGCCATAAAATTGATCATTGCAGATTGAAATAGCGAGTAGCAACAATTGGTTATGTGTGATGTGTCGTATTATTACACACATAAGCGCGTTCGTTCATAATAATGGTACAAAAGTTGAGGTCTGACCAATGTCTCAATTTTTTGATACTTTCGTCCAATTTTTTGAAGATAGGACACAAAAAATTAAAGGGGCTTTTTTATTGTGGAATTATTTTGAACAAAATATGTCAATTGTCAGTAGTACTGAAAAATAGGGAGAAGAGAAATGCCGGATATATATTGCGCAGCTTGTAGAAAATCAACGCAACATAAAGTGATCATGAAGCGTTGCGAGCCACAGCCCGTTGATTCGTTGACAGGTAAAGTGGTGAGTTTTACACAGCTGATGGCGAAATTTGTATCAGGTGAACACTACTACGAGATGGAACCACAATACTACTGCCGATGCTGTAATCATCGTGCAATTGGAGAAGTGATTCCTCATCCTACCAGGCATACGTCGGCAGCTCTCTAATTCAGAGCGATAGCTATGATTAATAGCTAAACAGGGCGGCTTGTCCCGCACGCCAGATCTATAAAGGCGTATCACACGCTTTCAAATTTGCGACTCTACGGGAGCCGCTAGATTACTTTTGTTCTTCATACTCGGTTATGGAGAGAGCGGCAGTAATCGCAGCCCTTTCCTTCCTTAGTTATTTTCTAATTATTCTCTGCTGAATTTCACATGCTGTGCATTTGATGGTTTGCAATTGTTTAAGCAACGATTAATGTGATGCTTCCTGAGTGGTTACAAGGATGTGGTTAATGAGTTACCAATTGGACCGGATTGATTTACACATTTTGAGAGTGCTTCATTCAAGAGGCAGAATTCCAGTTGTTGAACTCGCAAAGCAGATCAACTTAACGACCTCGCCATGTTCTGACCGCGTGAAGCGGCTAGAAAAAGAGGGGTATATCAATGGCTACCATGCGGAGCTGAATGCGGAAAAATTAGGGTTGGATGTGCAAGTATTCATCCATATTCGCTTAGACCAAACCAGTTTTTCCATTTTTGAAAAGTTTGCGAAAGCCGTCGAATTGATGCCGGAAATTGAAGAGTGTTATTCGCTCTCTGGGGACTTCGATACCATGATAAAGGTTCGTGTTAAGAGTATGAAAGCGTATCAGGAGTTTATGTCGAGTAAGTTAGGCACGCTTCCGGGCGTAATCCAGACTCGCAGTGAAGTGGTAATTGAAGAACATAAAACAGGATTTGGCGTGAACCCGGAGCTCCTTGGTTAGGCGAGGCTGATGTCTATGACTGCAGCACTTATGCGTTGAGCATATTATTTAACGTGACTTGGCGTATTACTTTTTCAAGATCAAAAAAGGAGCCGAAGCTCCTTTTTGATAAATCGGTGAGCGACTATGCGCCGATAAAGGTGCTGATAACACCAATTAAACCGCCAAAAACACCGCCCCAAACGACTAGCCAGCCAAGGTGTTCTTTAATCATTTTTTGCACCATTTCTTTGACCAGTGCGGGTGTTAACTCGCTCAAGCGCTGATCAATGATGCCTTCAATGTTTTGCTTTATCTCATCCATCATAGCAGGAGATTCGAACTGCTCTTTCAGTGCTTCTTTGATGTTATCGCTCTTGCTCAACTCAATAATGGATTCTTGCATCTTTTCGACGAAAGGCTGCCGCATAGGTTGTAATGCCTCCGCGCCGCCAAACATCGCTAGCATGCCGCCAAATTGAGAGCCTTCGATCACTTCTACCAAAGAATCAAATGCTGGATTTAAATCCACTTTCTCAATCACAGGTTGAAGATCGATGTTTACACCGCCCGCCATTTCTTTGTTCAAGAATCGATCGATGTTCGCTTCGGTAAAGAACTGCTCCATCATCAAGTTTTTGATGGCCAGTTTAAACTCTTCAAAGCGCGCGGGGATCACGCCAGAACCGTATAATCCAGGCACTTTTTCAAACAGCATGTGGATGGCAAGCCAGTTAGTGATGGCGCCTGAGAACGCAAACAGCCCCGCATACCAAAGGTAGTCGTTTTGTAATTGATGACCTCCAGCCATCAAAGCGATAGCGAGGACATTCGTTAGCAAACTTTTGTTCATAGTGACCAGTTATATGTGAATATCGGAATAAATAAGTGGGCCTGATTCTATACCTAAGTCACATTGAGATGCTAGGTTTTGCCGTGATGAGTGACCGTGTTGCGAAGGGATAAAAATGGATGTACAGAAAAACAAAACCCGACAATTACTGTCGGGCCACTGCTTTTTCTTAGAAAAACTAAGATTCTATTTTTAATTTTAGATGCGGTAGATCTTACAACAAAGTTGGCATTTCCATCTTTCTGAGTAGCCGAATAGCTTGTCAGCCCAACTTGGTTTGAGTTGTACGATCTGCATTGAACCACATTTACACATAAGCTAATTACCTTATTGTTAATCTAATAACTAAGCCATCTATTGAGTATAGCTGTTTCTCAAAAAGTGAAATGACAAATGAAGACGGCTCAAAACTCTGTATTGTGTTCATTGCAATGGATACGCAACGAGGCGGTATATTAGCAGAAAAAATGTGAGCTTTATCATGGATGGTGTTTCATATATGAGAAACTATAATGGCTATATGAGTATAGGTTTATCAATAAAAATGAAAAACGGCGCTTCATGCGCCGTTTTTATTGGGTTTCTCGCTAATTAAGAAACGTGTTGATTTTCTAACTCTTCAGCGATAAATCCGCCAGTTTGATGCGCCCAAAGCTGGGCATAAATACCGTTGTTCGCGATGAGTTCTTGGTGGGAACCTTGTTCAACAATACTGCCTTTATCTAGCACGATGAGGCGATCCATTTGTGCGATGGTCGACAATCGGTGCGCAATCGCAATAACGGTTTTGCCTTGCATTAACTCATTCAAGCTTTCCTGGATGGCTGCTTCGACTTCTGAATCCAGAGCCGATGTCGCTTCATCCAGTACCAGCAATGGTGCATCTTTGAGTAGCACACGAGAAATCGCGATACGCTGACGCTGGCCGCCAGACAGTTTCACACCACGTTCACCAACTTGCGCATCGTATCCGACGTTGCCAAATGGGTCGGTCAGTGTTTCGATAAACTCATGGGCATGCGCTTGCTTGGTGGCTTTCAACAAATCTTCTTCTGTCGCATCTGGGTTGCCATACAAAATATTGTCGCGAATCGAGCGGTGCAGCAGAGAAGTATCTTGGGTCACCATACCGATCTTTGAACGCAAAGAGTCTTGTGTGACTTCTGAGATGTTCTGTCCATCGATCTTAATGCTGCCGTCTTCGACATCGTGGAAACGAAGTAACAAGTTCACCAGAGTTGATTTTCCGGCGCCGGAGCGCCCAACCAAGCCGACTTTCTCTCCTGGTTTGATGTTGAGATCGAGGTGGCTAATCACGCCTTTGTTCTCACCGTAATGGAAGCTGACGTTATCAAAGTGAATGCCACCTTCAGTGACTACTAAGTCTTTTGCGCCTGGTTTATCTTTAATATCAATTGGCTTAGAGAGCGTTTTCATTCCATCGACTACGGTTCCCATATTTTCAAAGAGGGCGCCAACTTCCCACATGATCCACATCGACATACCATTTACGCGTAATGCAAGGCTAACAGCAATCGCAATCGCGCCAACGCTGATGGCACTATCCAACCACAGGTAAATCGATAAAGCAGCAACGGAAAAGACCAAAATATAGTTTGAGATCTCTACAGCAACGTCAAAGCCGGTTACTAGGCGCATTTGACGATAGACCGTATTCAAAAACCCCTTCATGCCTTGCTCAGCATATTGGGTTTCGCGCTGGCTATGAGAAAACAGTTTGACGGTTTGAATATTGGTATAGCTGTCGACGATGCGTCCTGTCATTGTCGAACGTGCATCGGCCTGCGCTGAAGCGACGTCTTTGAGCTTAGGGACAAAATAGATTTGGATAGCGATGTAAGCGAGCAGCCAGACAATCATTGGGATCATCAAACGCCAGTCTGCCGTCGCTAACATAATGATCATGCTGGTGAAGTAAACCGTAACATAAACAAACACATCCATAGCTTTCATGACGGTTTCGCGCACAGCTAATGAGGTTTGCATGACTTTAGTTGCAACTCGGCCTGCAAAATCATCTTGATAGAAGTTTAAGCTTTGATTGAGCAAATACCGGTGTGCAAGCCAGCGGATAGACATTGGATAGTTGCCCAATAATGTTTGGTGAACGAGCAACGAATACACGATCACCAAAATGGGCATGACAACCAACAATAAGGTTCCGTAGAAAATTAAATCTGCTTTATTGTCTTGCAAGAACGTTTCTGGATTGCTGGTGGACAACCAATCAACCAATTGTCCCATCGCGCCAAACAACATAACTTCAACGACAGCAACAATCGTGGCCATCAAAGACATGATGATCAAAGGCTTTTCGTAGCCGCGGGTGTAATAACGTAAAAAAGCGAGCATCCCTGAAGGAGGCTGATCCGGTGTGGATTTGGGGAACGGCTCTGTAAAGCCTTCAAATCGTTTAAACATAACTCATCCTAAAGTTAAAACAGTGCCATTTGGGGTGGCTAAATCCATCGATTCACGTTGCTTTGGACGAAGCCGCGTGTATAAGAGTTTTTGGCTGCTCTCGAGAAAGCAGACGGATTGACGAGAGGGGCGAAAAAATAGTCTAACCGATTGTGTTTTAAATGTAACTAGTTGGTTATGGGTGTAGTTGTCTATGGTTCTGATTCTTATGATGAATTCTTCGCATGTTTATCGCGATGCCATAAAACCTTAAACCTGCATAGTGACAATAAAAATTCGGGAGGAATAAGCTAAGTGCAGTGAAAATTACTTCTAGATAATTAAATTAATTGTGAAAACAGCAAAACTGAAGTTAACAATAAATTTACAATCTCCTCATTCTAGTGATAAGGAATGTATTGGATGCTATTACACGAATCAGTGACCCAATTTGCTAATGGGAAAGAAGAAAGCACGCAAAGTGCTCAGCGCCAAACCGCAAACTGCGTAGTGATGGTGCCACCGAAAGAGTTTCGTTTTAATGAAGAAACCGCACAAGATAATGAGTTCCAACATAAAGTGTCACTCAGCCAAGAAGAAGTCTCGCGTAGAGTGATGGCCGAGTTCGCGAGTATGGTAGCTACGCTGCGTCAAGAGGGCGTTCAAGTTGTTGAGTTTGATTATCCAGCTTCTGATGTTGCGACGCCAGATGCGGTATTTCCAAACAACTGGTTTAGCACTACGCCAGATGGCACGTTGTACACCTTTCCAATGGCCTGTGAAAACCGTCAAAAAGAAGTGCGTCCCGATGCGCTTGTGGCGGCACTAGCGCAAGCTGGGCGAGAAGTTCATCGACGTAGCAGCCTAACTGAATATTTTGATGAGCAAGCGTATTTAGAAAGCACGGGTGTGATGGTCTTTGACCACTTAAATAAAACGGTCTATGCCGCACTTTCACAACGTTGTGATCGTCTGGTTTTAGAAGATTACGCCGATCGTATTGGCTATGAACGAGTGATCTCTTTCCAAACCCGTTTGCCGTCTGGTGCGCCTATTTACCATACCAACGTGATGATGGCTGTGGGTGAGCAGTTCTGCGTGATTTGTGACGAAGTGATCCCAGAATTTGAGCGTCGTTTTGTGATGAAATCACTCGCCAAAGATAAGCAAGTGATCTCTATTTCGATTGAGCAAATGAACCAGTTCTGCGGCAACATTCTTCAGTTGGAAACCATCAATGGAGACAAAGTCATTGCGATGTCGCAATCGGCATACGATGCTTTCTCTCCTGCACAAAGAAATCAACTTGCGACGCACGGTAAATTGCTGCCATTCGATGTTTCTACCATAGAATCTATTGGTGGTGGCTCGGTTCGCTGTATGTTGGGTGAGGTATTTTTGCCTAGTCGACAAGCGGTGTTATAAACAATATTGCGCAGTTTTGCTTGCAAATGCAGGTGACGTTCATTCTATCCCAAATAATAAAACCGTTAGCCTCGAGGCAGTACGAGGTTGACGGTTTCACTTTCTAGCTTCTTCCTAGGATATTCCGAGCTTAACCCATACTCTCGCGCAAAGACTTGATGTCTTTGGATGGTGGCGCACCAAATAAACGGCTGTATTCACGGCTAAATTGAGAAGGGCTTTCGTAACCCACTTTAAACGTAGTCGCCATGGCATCGAGGTTTTCTGTCAGCATTAAACGCCGAGCTTCGCTGAGTCTTAATTTCTTTTGAAATTGCAGTGGCGTCATAGATGTCATAGAACGAAAGTGGGTATAAAATGCCGATTTACTCATGCCACTGTATGCGGCTAACTCACTGACACTTAACGGCTTTACGAAATTATTCTTCAACCAATCAATGGCCTTCGCGATTTGATGGCTGTGACTTCCTGCAGTCACGATTTGATTAAGACGAGCGCCCTGTTCGGTGATTAACAGTCGATAAAAAATCTCTCGTTTAATAATCGGCGCTAAAATTTTGATGCTTTGTCCTTCATCCAGCAGCTCTATTAAACGCAGAAAGGCGTCAAGTAATGGCTCCGACAACTCTCCAACCGCTATGCCTTTTTGTGCTTCTTTGCTTTGATTAAACGTCAGCTCACTATCGACAATAAGTTGAGATATTTCAGTCAGATCCAGCTCCATAATCACCCCTAAATAAGGTTTATCTTCACTGGCTTCAATGATATTGGCGATAATCGGCAAGTCGACAGAGGAGATTAAAAAGTGGTTCGCATCGTAAACAAAGCTATCTTCACCCAACAACACGCGCTTTCTCCCTTGAGCAATTAAGCAAATACTTGGGTTGTGGGTGTAGCTTGTCGGTGGTGTTGGAGTTGCCCAACGACTGAACCTTAATCCTGGAATTTCTGTGTCATATTGGTTCGCGCCATTTGCCCATTTCTCAATGTGCTTGGCAAGCTTTTCTATTGCACTGGCCAGGGTTGACGAAGTGTTTGACGGTAGCTCTTGCATAGGTCAGTGCTCTCCTCTGGTTGGCCTCAGGTTCGGTGTTAACGGCATGCGATTTCTGCCTTTGTAGTTAACGCCTCTTCGGAGTCAATTAAGCGACTTCATTAAGCATAGTTATAACAGTTCATTTCTTTAAGTAAAGAATATTGGGCAAGTGTCTATTTCGAGGTTAAGCGATCGGAGATCGATCTTTCTGCTTGATTGTCGAGCGAGGTAATTGTCTCTCATGAACTTTATTCTTTAAAAATCAAGCTATTATTTTTTTGCTGGGTTTTTGGTCCGTTTTTCTAACCGTCTCAAGTATGGTTGTCTTTTGTATTGGTTTGGAATATTGGGCAAGTATTAGCAAAGAATAGGCTAACGGTCATCTATCAAAGCGCAATACAGTGAACCTATGGTTTGGTGAGTTGTAAGCACTCAAGAACACTATTTGGAGTCATGATGAATAACAAAAGCAATACTCAAATCCCTGACGTACTGCAAGCCGGTGTATTTCAAGGTCGAGGCATTTTCGAGTTTGGTGAAAAGAATGAAGCGTATGCGGATTACTTTACCGGTACGAGTTATCTGGCGTTGCTCAATCAGCCTGGTCTTATCGTGGCGAACGTAACGTTTGAACCAGGGTGTCGCAATTTTTGGCATATTCATCATGAAGGTGGGCAGATTCTGTTAGCGACAGGAGGGCGAGGTTGGTATCAAGAATTTGGCCAACCAGCACAAGAGTTGAATGTTGGCGATGTCGTGCATATCGCGCCAGGTACTAAGCATTGGCATGGCGCAGCTAAAGACAGTTGGTTCTCACATGTTGCAATAGAAATACCGGCTGAAGGCGCAAGTAATGAATGGTGCGAACCAGTCTCTGATCAAGAGTACATGCAACTAAAGTAGCCCGAGCTAAGTTTTCAGTGAGAAAAGGGAATCTCGATGAGACAAGCGTACCGTTTCAATCAGTGGGTGAGATGCGTTTTGGTGAGTAGTGCCTGGATGTTCCCCTGCATTGTAAACGCAGAAGTTAATAGCGCTGGATTGGAGGAAAATATGGTGAAAATTCGTTTTATTTTCGATGATTGCAGTGTTTTAGGTACATTGAAGAGCAGTGCGAGTACAGACGATTTTGTTCGTCAATTGCCTCTAACATTAGATCTACAAGACTACGCAAATACAGAGAAAATTGCTTACTTACCGAATAAGTTAACTCGCGAAGGCGCACCTTCTGGAACTCAATCAAAAACGGGTGACATCTCTTATTACGCCCCTTGGGGAAATTTAGTTATCTTTTATAAGGACTTTGGTTACGCGTCTGGGCTAATTAAATTAGGTCAAATCGATGATGGTATTCATTGCTTTATTTCGAAAGAAACAAACCGTGTCACGATCGAAAAAGTAAATTAATGACCTAGTTAACAATGTGAATTATTAATGTAGAAATCAGAACGCTAATAAATATATTTCTAGAACTTCTATGGATTAGAACACCGTTACATAATGGAATTTTGATATGAAAGCATTAAAAAAATCTGTTAAATCAATATTAATATTGGTGCTCACTATGACAACGCTATGCACAACGAATATCGCTTCAGCATCAGAAATATTCAGTGACAAAGAGCGAGCTATTATTCCTATTTCTGCTTTTACTGCGAGTGGTGAAATAGAAAAACTAACACAAAGCCTTAATGATGGGTTAGACGCAGGCCTAACGGTCAACGAGACAAAAGAAGTGCTGGTTCAGTTGTACGCGTATGCTGGATTTCCGCGCAGTTTGAATGGACTAGCAACATTTATGACGGTGTTGGAGGAACGTAAAAGCCAAGGTATTACTGATACCTTAGGGCGAGAATCAAGCGCGTTACCTAACGATAAAACCAGCTTAGAATTTGGCGCTGAAAACCAAACACAACTTGTTGGTGCAGAAGTAAAAGGCGCGCTATTCGATTTTTCTCCGCAAATTGATGAATACCTAAAAGCACATTTGTTTGGTGATATTTTTGAACGCGATGTGCTCACTTGGAAAGAGCGTGAAATTGCTACGATTGCAGCATTAGCAAATATGAACGGTGTTAATAGCCAATTAGCAGCTCACTATAATATCAGTATGAATAACAATGTTTCTCTTAAAGAGTTAGAGGAATTTATTGTTGTATTAAATGAGTGCTGTGGTGAACGTGTGTCTAACAATGCTCAATCGGTCCTAAAAACAGTTTTGGAAAAATAAATATTATTTGGCCAATCATATCAATTAGAAAGGAATTCGTTTTATGAAAAATAAATCATCATTGTTTATTTGGTCTGTGCTGTTGTCGACGGGATTTATGCTTCCAATCGCTCAAGCAGCCGATGGTAACTCATCTTCGCAGCAAGTTTATCGCTCTGCTGATCAGAAATCGTTTCAAGGACCTGAAAACCTATTTACCGGGAAAGTTAACGTCGAGATGTTGTTTCCTGAAAACGAAGTTGCAAACTACAGCGCCGCCTATGTCACTTTTGATGCAGGAGCTCGAACCGCTTGGCATACTCACCCAGCAGGACAACACATGATCGTCACTTCTGGTACCGCACTTACAGGAACGCGTGATGGGCATGTAATTCGATTTGCTGCTGGTGATAGTGTTTGGTGTCCTCCTGGTATCGACCATTGGCACGGTGCAACACCAAATGTGCCAATGACTCACCTAGTGGTTACGGCGTCAAAAGACGGTGAAAACGTTATCTGGAAAGAGCAAGTTACCGATGGTCAGTATGCAGCAGGACAGCAATAACAAAGGCCACGTTTTTATAGCGAGCGCAGAGCTTTTACTCTGCGTTTTTTATTGTCTTGTTGGGCCAACCAAGCGCATTTCCCAATCCTCAACTTCGCCAGTTTCTAGGCGGCGCTCGACCAACTTGCCCCAAGATTCAACCAATGGAAGTTCTGCCAGTTGGCTTAGCTCTATTTTATCCAGGCAGCCAGTGAAAACCGCGCCCATGATGCGAGCCAGTGGCCATTCTGGATAAGGTCTTTCGCACAGAATAATCTCGTCACCTGCACCGATATCGCCTTCTTCCAGCACTCGGAAATACCAGCCTGTTAGAAGCGTATCTTGCAGTCTTCTCGCCATGTCGTGTTGGTCAAAGCGTACGTTAAGTTTCCAACAAGGCATGCGACCTTGCGACACTTCAAGTAGTGTTGAGCCGATACGGATTTTATCTTTCAAGCAAATCGTGGATTCGGTGACGCCCTCGGAGCTGATGTTTTCGCCAAAGCCGCCAGCGGATTGGAAAATAGTTCTTTCGCCTAATTCTTGTTGCCAGATTGGGTAGTGCTCGCTTGGGTAAATATGAAGCGCTTTTTGAATTCCACCATGAAAGCGCGGATCGCCTTGCTCATCACTGGTAAAACCAAGCTCTGTAGCGTGCTGGCGCTCAGGCAGCACTTGTTTGTTGATTGCGCTTTGCGCTCCATGAGCATAAGGGACGGTTTTCCCTGCTAGCACAGCTTTTACGACGCCGATTTTCTTCATGTAACCTCCTTATTATTTGAATGAGAGATAAAGTGTTAACCTTCATTCGCGATGCGGAGCATGATAGCCTAGTGAACTTGTGTCGGAATAGGGATGAAAAGACAACTAACAATGCTAACTCGCCAAATTGATTCGAAGTCAGGCGTCGTCACCTCCAATGAGATGATGGCTGCGAATCCCCATTCCCCTGTTTTGGTGAAAACCATCGACATGCCAAAAGGTTACATTGATGCGCTGCATCAACACACTTGGCATCAAATCATCTTTCCTATCAAAGGGTTATTGCAAACGCAAACGGAGCATTATCAGCATTTGGTTCCGCACACTTCTGCGTTATTTGTTCCTGCGGGTGTTCAACACGAGTCGATTGCTCTAAGCAACACGATATTTGTTGGCATTTACCTCAACCCTGAGTTTGGCGCAACGTACGAGCCACAAGTGAGAACCATTGCTTTAACGCCGTTTTTAAATGAGCTTTTACAAGAGATCCGCAGACAGTGTGAAGGTGAGACAAGCCACGAAGAAGTGCTGCATTTGCTGGTGGTGTTGCATGATCAAATTTTGAAAAGCAACGTGCAGACATTTCAGTTATTGCTGCCACAAGACAGACGACTAAAACTGATTTTCGAACAGTTGACCGACGAGCCCGCGTTGAGCTGTTCGCTAAAAGAGTGGGGGGAGAAAATTGGGGCGTCTGAGCGCACTTTATCACGGTTGTTCGCCAAGGAATTCAACACGTCATTTCTGCTTTGGCGGCAACAAATTCGGCTAATTTACTCGCTTTCTTTGTTAGATGAATCGTTGCCAATCCAAGCCATTGCAGACCTAGTGGGTTATCAAAACGACTCATCCTACATCAAAGCATTTAAAGCCTATTTTGATATGACGCCACAACAGTTTAGAGTGAACGGCGCATCGCGCAGGTAGAAATACAGAGCTTCGACTTCACTTAATGCTTTTGAGAAGAAGTCGCGAAACGTCCCTTTTTAATTTCAATTACATGGTATGAATAACAATGGCACCAACGATAAATACTCGAGTGAACCAATTCTGTTTTGGTCAGCCCAAAACGTCGCTGTCGTTGGAAAAAGAGCCCCTCAAACCGCTTGTTCAGGGCAAGATTCGGGTGAGGCTCGAAGCTACAAACATTAACCCAAGTGACTTGCTTTCCATTTATGGTGTTGGGCAATACCGCCGCGTTCACGTACCACCTCGCGTGCCGGGATTTGAAGCGGTTGGGCGTGTGGTGGACGTCAGTGCTGTTGGTCAAACTGGCCTTCAAGTTGGGCAAAAAGTGTTGGTGGCGATGAGTGGTACTTGGCAATACTGCATAGATGCTTCGCCTGAGAATCTTTTTCCGCTACCTGAAAGTTTGGATAACGGCTATGCCTGCCAGTTGTACATCAATGCGCTAACCGCGTGGGTTATCACCACGAAAGTGGCTAAGTTGAACAAAAGTGATGTGGTGATCATCAATGCGGCAGGGTCAGCGATCGGTAAGATATTTGCCCAGCTTGCTCATTCACTGGGTTTTACACTGATTGCTGTGACTTCAAAGCCAGACGAGTATCCATACGATACGATTCCAGTGTTGGACGCGAAGCAAGACTTACACGTGCAACTGCAAACGCGCAAACTGCCACAACCAACGGCCGCTTTGGATGCGATAGGTGGTGAGGCTGGCACGTATCTCATTCGTACCTTGAAAGAAAACGGTCAATACATCAACTACGGAACGTTGTCGTTGGCGCCTTATACGCCGGCGTTTTTTGAATCGATGAAGACCAACAACATCGACTTTAGCACCTTCTTTTTGCGATATTGGGAAGAGTCGGTAGGTAAAGGCGGGAGAAAAGCGGTATTCGCTGAAATGTTAGACCACTTTATTGCCAACGATATAAAGTTAAATGTAGCGTCTGAGCTGCCACTAGAGGATTTTCAAACTGCGATTGAAATGGTTGAGCAACGCTCATCGGCAGTGTCAGGAAAAATCATTTTGACGCTATGAATTACAGTGAGTCTGTTGAGAAAAGGGAGGATAAAATCCTCCCTTTTTGATGGGTTATTTGTAATGATGGGACTATTTTAGATGGAAAATTTGTTCTGTTTCGAGCGATGTCATCGTACGTACTTGACGCCAAATGTAATAAAAAATACCGAACATCATTAACATGCTTGGAATTGCAATCATCGGGTAGCTGTAAAGCGTCATCTTACCCAACTCTTCATTAAAGGCAGCCGTGCCCGAAGGACTGGTCACGATCCAAGTCGCAAGGAAGTAGTTCATCGCGGATGAGAACGCAAAAGTACTCGCAAACAGATAGTTTGATGACATTAGACAACGTTCAAATGCCTCTGATTGACCGTTCTCTTTCAAGCGTTCGTTAATCAGCGATAAATTCAATACCGTGTCATTCAGTACTAACTTCTGCATCAGTGGGTAGCGGGTAAACGTTGAGCCCAAAACCGCTAAACCGATCAGGCCAGGGATCAGGGCTTCTTTCAAGGCTAGCCAACGTGTATCAAGCTCTAACAAGCCAATGCCGCCAGTTAATAAAACACTGATAAAGCCAAGTGCAGAAATAAAGTTAAATTTCTTGTTCCGGACAAGGTCCATACCGCCGTAAATGATAGGAAATAGCAAAGCGACAACCAGCGCCATTGCTGTTCCTAGGTGTTCATCGCCGCTAAACTTCATCAAGATAAAGGAAGGGATGAATACGTTAAAAAGAATCTCGAATAGGGGATTCGGCTTTTTCGCCGTTGTGTTACTCATAATGTTTTACTGACTCTACTCTATGTCGGCTGTTATTGTACTTTGACGAGAAGTGTTCATCTAGTCGCGCTTGATGTAAAGCGTTAAAGCGCCGAGTTGTGTAACGACTTATGAAATAGACCGGAGCATAGCCAGTTAGTTGACATTATTGACTACTTTTTTGTGTCTTAATCGCGCTCCCTCTGCGCAATGATCTGATTGCGTGCTCTGAATAATCGAGTCGCCACGGTGTTGTGATTAAGCTCTAAGACTTGAGCAATTTCATTATGATTAAACCCGACTACGAGTTTTAAGACCAATGGCTCTCGGTATTTGGGTTCGAGAATCATCATTTGTTTTTGAAGCCAATCTTGTGCCATGTAGTGGTCACTGCCAGGGTAGTTTTTTGCCTGTATTACACACTCATCAATATCGACAAAATCGTACTGCTTTTTATCAAAGCGCCGAGCATTCTCACGACGCAAAATGGTGATGAGCCAAGGCTTCGCGGCATTGGGATCATTTAAGTTATCAAAGAATCGCCACGCTTTCAGGAAGGTGTCTTGCGCCAAATCTTGAGCAAGGTGATGATCTTTGCATAGCCAATATGCGAGACGATAGATATCTTGGTATCGCTCCTTCGTCAGTGCTTCGTATCGTTTGTGTTTTTCCATAGCATTAAGATCAGAAGTGTAGAGCTGAGTAGCAAGGTAACCTCTGAAGCTCAAAGGTTACCTGCGGTTTTGTTCTTGCCCGCTTAAAATGGCTGGGTAGAAAAACGTGAGTATTGAAGGGCGTCTGCGACTTCTTGAGCTTTAGATTCCGAAGTCATGAGATGCAGCAATTTAAGGGCGGCTTGATAGCTAACTAGGCTGCCGTTTGAGGTGATGACACCCTCATCAACAACAAAATTCTGGTCGACCTGTACATCAACTGCTGGATAGTCTTTTTGTAATCCGTTTTCACCTCCTGCCCATGTCGTCGCTTTCTTACCGTTTAAAAGGCCAGCCTCGGCCAATAGATACGCACCAGAGCAATTACTTGCCATCCAATCTGCCGCCTTTGATGTGGTTTGAATAAAGTGAATGAGATCCTTGTTTTCGATTAGCGCATCCATGTCGTAGCTGGATGTTAAAACCAGCACGTCGAGCTCCGGCTGATCGCCAATCCAAGCATCCACACCAATTTTTAATCCCTCTTCAGTGGTGATGGTTTTCTGCTCAGAGACGGAAATAGTGAGCACTTCATAATCACTAAACCAAGTCAGCCGACTTGCGACACCAAAGACCTCTAACGGCGCAGTAACATCAGAGGTCAATACGCCGTCATAAACCAGAATGCCAATGCGTTTATCCGCCGCATGTGCCGTTTGAAGCATCCCAAAGAATAGAACTAAGGTCGCTATCAATAGTTGTAGTGCATTCTTTAATCCATTTTTACCCATTGTTTTTTCCTCGCTAACAGAGCATCAAGTTATTGAGATTCATTATATTTGGGCTGATTGGTGATTGAAGAGCCACTTTGTCTTTACTAAAGTGAATAAAGTTCACGAATGGAATGCACGAGTTTTATGGATAAGATACGGTCCCTACGATTTTTTATTGCCACTTTAGAAGGTGGCAGTTTTGCTGCGGCCGCCAAAGCGTATGGCACAGACCCTTCTACAGTGAGTAAGGCCATCCATCGTCTTGAAAGCGACTTGGGAATACAGCTGTTCCAGCGTTCTACGCGACAGATCCGTCTGACAGAAGCCGGTCGTCGATACGCAAATACCGCTAGGTTTGTACTGGACGAACTGACGGCGTGTGAGGATTCATTGAAAAGCCACAATGATGCGCTTTCAGGACTGCTTAAGATTAATGTGCCGGTCTCCTATGGTCGCCTTTACATTCGCCCTTTATTAAAAGAGTTTTGTCGCCGCTACCCCAGTATCACGATCGATATTCATTACGATGACGCCTACGTTGATATTATTGAACAAGGGATTGATGTGTCGATTAGATCTGGTGTCGTTCAGGACAGCCAGTTGATTGTGCGCCAGCTGAGTCCTATCGATTTTATTATTTGTGGCAGTCAGGATTATTTAGCGCGGCATGGTGTTCCGAGTGGCCCGGATGTATTCAATGACCATTCTTGGGTTCGTTTTCGTTTTAAACAAACGGGGAAACTGTTGCCGATTCGGATGCCAGAACCAGACGGTGCAAGTGAGTATAACCCCGAGAGAAATTTTATTGTAAACGACGGCGAATCCATGGCAGAGCTTTGCGCAGAAGGCTTAGGGTTAACTCAGATTCCTCACTTTATCGCGAGAGATTGGCTCAAAGCGGGGCGTTTAGTGCCGATATTTCCGAGTATGCGCCAAGCAGGAAATGGCGTGTATCTTCTCTATGCCAACCGGGAATATGTGCCTGCTCGAGTGAGGGTGTTCATCGATTTTATCACCCAAGCGATACAGGATATGGATGAAACGCCATTCCATACGTGGGCTGAAACGTTGCCGATTTACCAACCGAACCAAGGAGATTGAAAACTTCATGTGAGTCTTTGGTTAAAACACTCCAAGCCATATGGTGCTTTTATGGGTTTTTGTTAGGTTATTGGGCGTTATTATCGACAAGCGCAGTTTGCTCTTCGTCACTCATAAAGGAAAGACAATGCCAACTAAGATCTTAGTGCCTGCTTTGGCCCTACTTCTCAGCGCATGTGGCGGCGATGGGGAGTCGTCAGCACCTGTAGAAAACGGCTCTCAAAACACAGGTTCCACATCGTCACAAGGCACATTTGCCGAGCAGATGCTCGAAGCGGTCAACAGCGCTCGCTCTACTACACAACAGTGTGGCGCAACCACCATGCCACCTGTTGGGGCCCTGACTTGGAGCTACGATTTGGAAAGCGCCGCTTATCGACATTCAAGCGACATGGCGAACAGCGATTTCATGAGTCATACAGGCTCTGACGGCAGCAATATGTCAGATCGAGTCAACGCAACGGGCTATGCTTGGAGCGCCATTGGTGAGAATGTCGCCGTAGGGCAAAGTTCCATTAACGCCGTCGTTAATGCTTGGTTATCGAGCGAAGGTCACTGCCTCAATATCATGAGTGCAGATTTCGATCAGATGGGCGCGTCGCTTGTCGAAAATCACTCGGCAAGCTACGGGTATTACTGGACCCAGATTTTTGCCAAACAGCGCTAATGCGATAAAGAAACCTGATAGATAAACTAAACGCCAGTAGTCACCATCTGCTGGCGTTTTATTATTTACGTCTCTTTTAGCTTGTCAGGTTACGAAGTTTTGGATCATCCGTCAGGTATTCAACAAATTCGATCTCAAAACCTGCAGGGTCAACAAAATACACATTCTTGCGATATGGCTCATCAGCCCCAGGTTGGGCAATCGGATAACCGGCATCGGTCAGTCTTTTTATGATGGCATCGACGTTGTTGGTCACATAAGCAAAATGCGCTAGCCCTACTTGGTGGCCGCCCAACTCGCGGTTCTCTCCTTCACCGTGGTCACTCATGGCAATGTATTGATACTCGTCGCCAAAATGTAGCCAGTTTCTTGGCTTACCACTCCATTCGCCTTTCCCCTCATCACGCACGTACCAATGTGGAAATGCAGTTTGATAAAACTTCAGCATTTCAGGGATGTTTTTCACGACTAAATTAATATGTTCTAGTTGGATCATGATGTGCTCCTTTTTGTCATTTTCTAGCCAACGATGAACATGCTAAAACCTCAAGTTAAGTTGAGGTAAAGGGCTTTTTTAAAATTTTTTAGGGTTGATATCTTTGGATCTTGATACAGGGAGGGATTCGGTGGGGTGGTACTTTGAATCTTCGAGTTGGGTTAGGGGCTTGCAACCCTCTTTCATCTTTTGTTTGTTCGTGCTAATCATTTTCGATCGAGTTTGTGGTGAGTAGATTCCCAGTCTCACCTAGGTTCGCGGGAATGACGTGAAGAGAGCGCTTAACGAACAGCGTCATTCTGAAGGAGCCTAAGCGAGTATTCAGAATCTATTCTCAGTGCTTTGTGATGCTGGCGGTGTGGAGTTAACTGTCCACGATTGCAGAACCAGTCCCTCCCCTTTGAGCCCGGTGTGCTGAGATCTTTAGAGTTTGATACAAGCGAAGGTTAGGTGGGGTGCTTGAGGTTTAATGTTGGGTTAGGTGCTTGCCCCCTCTCCAACTCCCCCTTTTCTCGACATGGTTTGCCAAGCATTTGGATGTTGTTATCAAGGGGTAGAGTGTTCTTTTCTGCTTAAACCATCTGACTTACTTGGATTTTGTCCTTTACAACCCAATGTATTGTTTAGCTAATTTTACTTGGTACGAGCAATTGAAAGTATTGAATAAGTTTACTCACATTAAGTTTGGATTTTACAAAATGTGTCGGCGGTTTAGGTGTTTGTTTCCAAAACCATTCAAAAGATACTTTGTACAATCCCTAAGAAATGTGCAGTTGAAAAAAGCTTTTTTCCTAAAGCGATATCTTACGTTTGTACTTTTGACCATTTTGTCATCTGGTTTGTATACTCCCGTATTCCTATAATCCTTCAAACTGATCCGAATTACGTTATGACTCTATTTAGAGCTGGGTGTGGGGTTTTAATAACTTTGATGCATCTGATTGCGGATTACCTTGATTTTTCTGGACGTCATCTTTCTCATCAATGTGCTCGTGAGAGAAGGAGTTGGACACGGCATGCTTAGTTGTTTTGATTGCCATTAGCTCCTTTTTGTTTAAATAAATTCGTCCTCCCAAAAACCAAAAAAGCCAGCAGTTAGTACCTGCTGGCAAAGTCTTTGGGCTTCTAGGTTTTTTGCTTTTATTTCTTGTTACTCATCGCTGTCACGGTGCCCCGATTGGTTTTCCGTGGAAGAAAACACCGCACCGTGCGCTTTGTGCTCAAGAAATTGGAGATTAACCTTGCTTACGGATTAGGTAGTCAAATGCGCCTAAGCTTGCTTTTGCACCTTCACCCATCGCAATGATGATCTGTTTGTAAGGAACCGTCGTAGCGTCACCCGCTGCGAAGACACCTTCTAGGCTGGTTTCACCACGGCTACCAACTTCAATTTCGCCGCGCTCAGATAGGGCTACTTCTGAATCTTTTAGCCATTCTGTGTTCGGTACTAGACCGATTTGAACAAAGATACCTGACAGTTCAATCTCTTTGATTTCATCTGTGTTACGATCTTTGTACTTCAAGCTTGTTACACGAGTACCGTCACCCACTACTTCTGTGGTTTGCGCCATCGTGATGATGTCGATGTTTGGTAGTGAGTTCGCTTTGTCGATAAGCACTTGGTCTGCGCGAAGTACGTCTGCAAATTCAAGAACGGTTACGTGCTCAACAATACCAGCAAGGTCGATAGCCGCTTCGATGCCTGAGTTACCACCACCGATAACCGCAGTTTTCTTGCCTTTGAATAGCGGGCCGTCACAGTGTGGGCAGTACGCGACGCCTTTGTTGCGGTACTCTTGCTCACCCGGAACGTTCATTTCACGCCAGCGTGCACCAGGGCTTAGGATGACACTCTTACTCTTCAGCGTTGCGCCGCTTTCAAGTTGGATGTGAATCAAGCCATCTTCTGTGTGTGCTGCGCCCATCAGTTTTTGCGCTTGTTGCTCAGTCACGACGTCTACGTCATATTCTTTTAGGTGCTCGGCTAGGTCAGTAGCCAGTTTTGGACCTTCAGTACGTTTTACCGAGATAAAGTTCTCGATTGCCATGGTGTCCATCACCTGACCACCGAAGCGTTTAGCGACAACGCCAGTGCGAATACCTTTACGCGCTGCGTATAGTGCTGCTGCACTACCACCAGGGCCACCGCCGACAACTAGCACGTCGTATGGGTCTTTTTCGCTCAGTGCTTTGGCTGCTTTCTCGCTCGCGCCGTCATCCACTTTGTTTAGGATTTCAGTCAGAGACATACGACCTTGGCCGAATAGCTCACCGTTCACGAATACGCTTGGTACTGCCATGATGTCACGTTGTTTTACTTCATCTTGGAAGAGTGCACCGTCGATCATGGTTGCTTTCACTTTCGGGTTGATCGCCGCCATCATGTTGAACGCTTGAACAACGTCTGGACAGTTTTGGCACGACAGTGAAATGAACACTTCAACATCCAATTCTTTATCTAGCGCTGCGATTTGTTCAATCACTTCCGGCTCTAGTTTGATTGGGTGACCACCAGAGTGCAGCAATGCCAATACCAGAGAGGTAAATTCGTGACCCATTGGTAGGCCAGCAAAGCGAAGTGCTGTGCCTTTTACTGGGTTGGTCACCGTCATCACTGGTTTACGTGCGCTTGCGTTGTCGTCACGTTCAACGGTGATAAAGTCGCTCATCTCTGCGATTTGGTTCGCCAGAGACAGAATGTCATTCGATGCTTTGCTTTCATCTAGACTAACCACTAGACGAACGTCTTCTTTTACATTAGCCAGATATTGTTTGAGTTGTTGTTGGATCGCTTGGTCTAACATAGTTGTTGTTACCTTAAATAAACAAAAGAGTGGTTACTCTGGATAAAATCAGTAGGGAGAGAGCAAACCAGGCAGAAGGTCGTCAAGGTATCTAACCTGGAATGCTCTCTAAGTTAAGCGTCAATTAGCATGTCAAATTGAGCTTAAATTCAGTGGCTTAGATTTTGCCTACTAGGTCTAGAGAAGGAGCTAGCGTCTCTTCGCCTTCTTTCCATTTTGCTGGGCAAACTTCGCCTGGGTGCGCTGCTACGTACTGAGCTGCTTTCACTTTGCGTAGTAGGTCTTCTGCGTCACGACCGATACCTTCAGCAGTGATTTCCATTGCTTGGATAGTACCTTCTGGGTCGATTAGGAACGTTGCACGGTCTGCAAGACCTTGACCTTCACGCATCACACCGAAGTTGTTTGTGATGTTGCCTGTTTGGTCGCCAAGCATGTAGTACTGGATCTTGCCGATTGTTTCTGAGCTATCGTGCCAAGCTTTGTGAGTGAAGTGTGTGTCTGTTGATACTGAGTACACTTCAACGCCGCGTTTTTGTAGCTCTTCGTAGTGGTCTGCTAGGTCACCTAGTTCTGTCGGACATACGAATGTGAAGTCTGCTGGGTAGAAGAAGAATACAGCCCATTTGCCTAGAACGTCTTGTTCTGTTACTTCAACGAATTCGCCGTTTTTGTATGCTGTAGCTGCAAATGGTTTGATCTTTGTATTAATCATTTTTACTTTCCTCAGAATGTTTTAGGGTGAGCAGTTCTTGCTTTCGGAAAGTATATTCGCATTGGATTGTGTTTAAGGAAAATTGCTTGTAACTATCCTATTGATAGTCATTTCCTATCTTTCTTAATAGGGAAGCCCGATATAAGTGAGTTTGCTTTGATAGGTTTTATTGAAGAGGAAGGCCAAGTGGTAATAGAGAATACTGATGATGACCTTTAAGATATCGTCTGGCTAAGATCGAAAGAACCTGCATCTCGGCAGGCTCTTTCTAATAAGAAGTGGGGAAGCTGATGCTTTTATTTTTTAGTTCAGATTGTCGAGCACCTTGCCGCACAACTTCTTCAGCATGATCATTTCATCCAGCTCTAACGTGATTTTACACATCATGGCGTTTGGCACTGACTTGGCTTGCTCTTTGAGGTCACGACCTTGCTCTGTAAGGTTGAGTACGCGTACGCGCTCATCGGTGTCACTGCGACCACGTTCTACATAGCCTTTTGTTTCTAATCGTTTAAGCAGCGGCGTGAGCGTGCCTGAATCCAAATGCAGTTGCGAGCCCAGTTCTTTAACACTGGCACCGTCTTTCTCCCACAACACCATCATCACTAAGTATTGCGAATAAGTCAGATCAAGTTCGTCCAGCAAAGGGCGGTAAGCTCGGATCACCGCATTTGCTGCACTATAGAGCGGGAAGCAAACTTGGTTTTCGAGTAAGAGTTTATCGTCGTTGGTCATGGTGTTGTCGGTGTAACACTGGCTCATTGGCGTTGCCTACCTGCTTACAGAGAAAGAGAGTAACAAAATAAATTGTGCACAATATAGTTGCAAACGATCTTTACTTCGATATAAGATTGTAAGCAATTAAATTGCGCACAACTTAAATTAAGAAGGACAATCGCATGACTACTCTATACAAAACTCAAGCTACTGCTTTGGCTGGTCGTAATGGTCAAGTAAAAACAGATGACGGTCTTCTCGATCTAGAGCTGTCATACCCGAAGGAAATGGGCGGCACAGGTGCAGCAACTAACCCTGAGCAGCTTTTCGCAGCGGGTTATTCAGCATGTTTTTCTAACGCGATTCTGCACGTAGCACGTGAAGGTAAAGTAAACCTGAAAAGTGCACCCGTAACAGCGGAAGTGGGCATTGGTCCGAACGATAACGGCGGCTTTGCATTAACAGTGAGCTTAGCGGTAGAGCTAGATATGCCACAAGAACAAGCATTAGAGCTAACGCGCATTGCACACCAAGTTTGCCCATACTCAAACGCCGTTCGTGGCAATATTGATGTTGCTGTTACAGTAAACGGCGAAGCGATCTAATCGATTTAGACATTATTTCTAATAGAAGGAAAGCCTGCGAACGTGCAGGCTTTTTTCGATTATTTGATGGCAGTGCAGAAGCTGACGTCTGCATGGTGCGTTTGTGGATCGTAGCTATGATAAAGTTCGAAGCAAGGTCGACAGTCGTTTTCAATACCAGATTCAACCACTTTGCTCATCAAATCATCCCATGCTTTAGGGTATTGGCTGAATTCGGTAATTTGCTGGCGCATCACCGCATATTGACCGCCGGGGAAGTCTTGCAGCTCAATGCCTTTTGGTACTTCGGTATCTTCTGGCACCATTAGACAGATATCAGTACGACACTTCTCGTCTGGCGTGATTTCTGGGTTATCGTGATAAATGAAGATACAGGTATTGCCCGCCAAACCTTTCATTTCTGCCCATTGATACAAGCGACCTGATGGTTCTTCATAACCTTGGCCATAAGGGCCGTTTACGCGAATGTAAGCCAGTTTTGCTTTATCAAAGTTTTGCGTTTCCATATTGTTGCTCCATGTTGTGAGTTCAGAGTCAGTATATGAATCGCTTAGGGCTCGTTCGTTTCCATTCTTGCGCAGTGCGTGTCCAATCTTGCTGTTTCGCGCGAGTTCAGAAAATTGCTGGTAGTTTTTACAGTCGCGAAAGGCGGTTGGTGTTACGCCATAATGCTGCTTAAACGCCTTAGCTAGGCTTTGCGAACTAGAAAAACCGTACTCTAACGCGATGTTCAGCACTGGTTGCTTTGATTTGAAAAGGTCGTCTGCTGCCGCCTCTAGCCGTAAACGTCGGATGAAGTCGGCTAATGTTTCGCCTTGTACCGCCTTGAAGGTACGGTGAAAGTGATAGGGAGAGAGGTTTGCTAGCGCTGCCACTTCGAGCAAATTGAGAGGATCGTTAAAGTGCTGTTCCAGATAGCGAATAACAGGAACGAGTCGTTGGTGATAATCGACACGCATGAGAGGGGCCACCCTTGTTTGATTTGCTCAAAGCGTACCGCAACGAAGCAAGGATTCAAGGCTAGTATCGAATAAATGCGTCGTAGTCATTTATTTCTGATTATGATGCATTCTGTTGCGGGTAGGAGATGGTTCTTAAGATGGCTTCTCAACGGTAATTGAAATCCGTTAAGAGCGCTTAATATCCCGTCAGCTCCATATAACCTGTCCCTGAATGAGAGCCATCAATACGCACTGGGCCTTCCCAATAAGGCACCGAAAGCGGCATTTTCGCGTTCGGGTTGAGTGCCGAAACCGTAAGATCGATTTGCTGGTTAGGAATCGACACTTGCCACTGGGTTGGATACTTTCGCCCTTGGATTTCTGTTTGCTTGGTTGCCTTTAACTGAATGTCTTTTTGTGGGATAGCGATGCCAGAACCATCTTGCTGCATCAGTCTTGCGTTGGAGTAACTGGCTGCTCCGGTTTTGGAATCCCGCAATTGGAACACCACCAAACTGGTGTCGTCACTCAACCTTAGAGCAAACCAGTCCCAGCCTTGTTGTGAGTCGAGTAAGAATTGCGAGCTCCACTCTCGATCTATCCAGCCTTTGCCGGATACTTGATGGGTTTTGCCATCGATCGTGACTTCACCGGAGACATCAATAAACGGTTGGCTGTAGTAATAGGAAGCCACACGGCCATCGGCACTTTTGGTGCTGTAACCTTGTTCGCCTTGCTTTTGATAAGGTGCGCTGCTGGTAAGCGTCAGCGAATAGCCAAATTGTTCGGAGTTTGCATTCAATGTGGCAGGGAAGAGATCGGTGGTTGAAGAAGTCCACTGCCAATCATCGAGATAAACCCGAAATGGTGAGGTGTCGACGCCAGCTAGAGAGGCTTGATTGCGTGACCATTTTTCATCAGCATAATGTTTGTCTTGCGTTGTAACCGCGCTATGCGCCATGTAGATTTGCTGAGTTTGCCATTCGGTTTTCTTCACGTCATCTTCGCCCCTTGGCGGTGGTGGCGGCGGTGCAGCAGCAAAGCGAAATTGTGTCCATTGGACGCCAAGTGGGTTGCTGTCTTCATCAATTAAGTTAGCGGTTAAGTACCACCATTCATGACGAAAATTCGGGTGCGCTTGATGGTCTGCTGGGAAGGTGAGTTCAACCCCTTTTTCCACGGGTGTGAATGGGTTGCTCTCACTTTGCGTATCTCCACTGCCCAGCAACGTGCCCATATTTTGCGTGCCCATATTTTTTTGTTGGGCATCTTCACAACCGAATAGGAATAAGCTGCTTATGAGTAGAGTAAGTTTGCTTGCTAATCGAACCATCACAACACCTCGCTTTGCAAACTGGACACGACAGGCTTACTGACCAATCGCCACAGCGGAATCAAGGTTGCAATCACCGCCACCAAGATGGTGATTGCCGCAATGCTGAGGGCATCACTCCAATTCCACAGATAATTTAAGCTCCAACCAAAAGCGCGCAAGGTGACGATATCTGTCAGCACATAACCCACCATAGCTCCTAGAGGTAAGGCGATAACCAGAGTAAAACTGACCAAAGCGACGATCTGTCCGACCACCATGGTCATTAATTTACGACGGCTGACGCCAAGTGCATACAGTCTTGCAATGGCGGCTTTGCGCGCGTCAAGCAACATGAAGCAAGCACTGAACAAACCAATCACGGCGACCATCAAAGTCACGCCGTTGAGTGCGCGCGTAATGGCGAAGGTCTGCGAGAAAATATCCAACGCGATGGATTTGATTTGCGCCTGATCGTAGAGCTGACTTGGATGCAGATTCAATTGATCGCGCAGTTGCTCGTAGACGATTTGTGGGTCCCCCGAGACTTTTATGCCAAGGCTTGTCGGCAGGTCGGTAAATCCGCTCTCTTTCCATAACTTTGGTGCTAATAACACTTCACCATTGGGTGAGCCGTAATCGTGGAATATCGCACCCACAAGCAGGTTCTTATTTGGAATGGCATCAAGCTTAAGTTCGCTACCCAGTGATAAACCCAGTTTGATCGCGGTTGGTTCACTGATGGCGACTAACTCACCTTGGTAAAAACGCTGCCAGAAGTTCTCCAAATGCGATTTGAACACCATGGTTTGTTCTAAGGTATCTTTGTCTTTGGTGCCAAGCAAAATCGGTAAACCTTGCAGGTTATCGTCGACGTAGTATTGCTTGTAGACTGTCTCAACCTTGTCGAACTGCCCTAACGCGCGCTCCACATCTGCGATTTCCCCTTGCGCAGGGCTGACGTAAATATCGGCATGTAGCCTCTGTTCTAGCCACTGTTTTAGGGTGGATTCGAAGCTGCCCAATAAGGTATTCATCCCCATATTGGCAGTAACGGCGAGTAGCAGTGCCATCATGGCGAGAGAAAGCGGAGAAATCAGCTCACGCAGCTCTGCAAACAGATACTGCATCAAACCAGAACTGGTGCGCTTTTCACACCAATTTGCTAAGACGCTGAGTGTTTTGGGTAGATACAAAGGAATCGACACCACAAGCACGCCGAGCCACGCCATGGTAAAGCGATGATGCTCACTCAGCCACAAACCTGCAAGCGCGAGAGTCGTCAACGCAATACCCATCCCGAACAATTGATTTTCGTTAGAAGCTTCAGGTGCTTGATAAAATCCGCCATGAGAAGAGAGCGGTTGGCGCACTCGTTGTTTAAAGTGCTGCCAACACGCCAACAGGGTTGCGGCTAGCGTGAGCAGCAGGGCTTGCGCCCACCATTGCCACTGCCAAGTTCCGGGCAGAAGTGTCGCGCCATAAAGTTGTTCTAGAGTCAGTGCCACGGTCGGATGTAACCAGTGGCTAAGCTGCATGCCCAATACAAAACCGAGGGAAGCGCCGATGGTAACGAGAATAGTGAGTTCAACTAACAGCGCAGAGAACACAATGCTCGGCGCGACACCCGCCTGTTGAATCTGCACTAATAGCCGATTGCGTTTAAGCAAGCTGTACTTTACGCCGTTGTAGGCAATGAACAGCCCGACTAAAAAGGCAAGTAAGCTCATAGCCGTGAGATTGAGGTGAAAGCTGTCGGTCAGCGAGCCAAGGTCTGCACTTTGATTATTGGAAATCCATTGTCCTTGCTTACCAATGATGCTTTGCCATTTTGCTTGCGTGTCTTTATTCCCTTTATCACCCGAATGGAAAACCGCAATGTAACTGAGCTGTCCTTGTTTATTGAGCAGTTGCTGGGCAAAGCCAATGTCCATCAACATTCGGCTACCTAACTGCCATTCGTCAGGTAGCACCACCACTTGGGTTGGGATGTCGTCCAGAGTTAGGGTTTCTACCTCTCCTAAGTTTTGATGCTGAGATTGGCTCATCATCACGATCGGCTTCCCAGCCAAAAGCTCAGGTAAAGGTAAAGCACTGTCGAACAAAGACACGTTCGGTTGGTTTTCTGATGAATAGCGCGAACGTGAAGAGATGGCGGCAATTAACTCGCTACCTTGCACTGACCAACGACGACCTTGTTCGTCTCTCACTCGCCCTTCAATTACAGGTAGTGTTGCACTGAGCCCATTTTGTCTAAGGGTGAAGTAGAGCGATTCGGGCAGATAGTTTTGCCCTGCTGGTGGAATAATTAAGTTCTGAGCTTGTGCGCTAAGCTGCTCGGTAGACTCAGCATAACTGCGCTTGGCATTGAGGTTGATGGCTTGCACTGCAACAAACAAGGTCACAGCCAGCACGATACCTATCAGAATTGCGGCGGCTTGCAGTGGTGCCTGCCGATAGTGCGCCGCAAACAGATTCAGGGCGAGTCGAGTATGAGTAAATCTGGTGTTTGATAGCTTAGCTTGCTTCATGGCGAAGCTCATGTTTGTTTTGGTGATGACCGCCATGCAACTGATTATTTTCCAAACGCCCATCCTTTAAACGTAACTGGGTTTGCATGAACTCAGCACATTCAGGGCTGTGGGTCACCAAGAGCACAGCGGTATTGCCTTGGGTGGTGATTTCATTCAACAGTTTCATCACTTCTAAGCCCGCTTTTTGGTCAAGGTTGCCTGTGGGTTCATCGGCAAGCAGAAGTTTGGGTTTGTGGGCAAGTGCACGGGCAATCGCGACGCGTTGTTGTTGACCGCCTGAAAGAGCAGAAACATGCCTGTCGAGAAGCTGGCTGATGCCTAACGTTTCGACCAGATAATCGCACCAGTTATTCCATTTCTTTTGATTCAAATTGAGAGGAAAGGCGATGTTTTTCTTTACGTTAAGAGGTGTTAAGAGGTTGAATTGCTGAAAAATAACCCCGAGTTTTTGATGGCGAAATCGGCTCCATTGTGGGTCTTTCCAAGCCACCGTGTTATCGCCATCTAACCACAACTCACCTTCGGAAAGTGGCTCAAAGCCAGCGATGATATTGAGTAAGGTACTTTTACCGCTACCACTTGCGCCCGTCAGCGCAACACTCGCTCCTGTGCTCAACGTGAAGTCGACGCCTTCCAGTACACGATGGCTCTCTTTACCATCGACAAAGCTTTTGCTGGCGTGTTTGAGTGTGACAAGTGGGCTTTCCATTTCCTCTCCCTGTATTCAAAAGGTATCGTTGCTTGTGGCAATGGCTGTTTAAGTAAGTTCTATAAAAACTTTAGCCAACAATCAGATAAAAACAGCAATTTACATCGATTTCTTAATAACTTGTACTGAAAATAAGAGGGAATAGATTAAACGGGAAAGGGATATAACAGACATTAAAAAAGCCCGAGTCAAACTCGAGCTTTCAAATACATTCAGCGTGGTCAGCTTACACGTAGTACGCTTCAACTTCGCCTTTAAGCTTGATTAGCATTGGGTTACCGAAACGGTCTTTTGCTTTAGGAGAAGCAATTTTTACCCAACCTTCGCTGATGCAGTATTCTTCTACGTCAGTACGCTCTTGGCCGTTGATACGAATACCGATTTGGTGCTCGAAGCATTCTTTGATGAAGAATGGGCTACGTGGGTTACCCGCTAGGCGATCTGGTAGAGCTGGTTTAGCTGTATCTGTCATGTTTGTGACCTAAATTCCGTAAAAAGTGCGCCATTGTAGTCAGTGCACTGTGAGTGTTCAAGATATGTTGAGAGACTTAATACTAAAGCCTTTTGAAATAATGCAAAGTTTCCCGCTTTCAAAGTGTGGAATAAAAGCACGGCCTCGTTGCTCAAAGGTGTTTTGCTCTCGAAACTTCTCCTGCCACCCCTTATTTGGTTTTGAATCATGACTATACTCATTACTGGCGGTTCTAACCTTATTCATACAACTTAATGTCTCAGAGCAGGCCACTAGTCGAGAAACGATTAACAAGGAAGGGTGAATGGAGACTGTTGAACAGGTTAATAAACGTCATTTATCGGATAGAGATACTACCTCTAGCACTTCTATTTTTCTTTGTATTCTAATCGTAGTAGCTGTAATCGCTCGGTTTTTTGTTGCGTTTAATTACGAAGTAAATTGGGACGAGTTTTATTACCTATCTTTTGTGCATCGGTTTATTAACGGCGAGGTGATTAATAGTTTCCAAACCTTTCACATTCACTTCTTTACTTGGCTGAGTGGTGTATCAGATAACGATGTTGACCAGATCATTGTGGCGAGAGTCGTTATGGTGTTCTTTCAATTACTCACGGGATTTTATCTATACAAGTTATGTCGATTGTACTGCAGCAAATCGGCGGCACTTTTTGCGGTGCTTGCCTATTTTTCTCTTGCTTATAATGTTCGTATGGGGGCCAGTTTTCGTACTGATCCTATCGCGACATGTATGATCATGGCGGCGCTGTATTATGTGTTTAGTGCAACATTTTCTTGGCGTGTATCCATTCTTGCTGGTGTCCTTACGGCTGTCGCCTTGCTCGTCACTTTAAAGACCGCTCTGTATATCCCAACTTTTACAGGCATAGTTTTAACCTCGCTTTATTGGTCGCGAAATCGTAAGCGTTATTTTAGGCAAGTTCTCATGTATGGAGTCGCAATACTGGTTGCCTTTGCGATGCTATACAGTTGGCATTACTTTTCTATACATGGAGCGAGTTCGGTTGGTGATGCAGGAACGATGTTCGGTGCTGCGGATAAGACACTAAACCAGCGCGAGCTTTTTCCTCGATTGTTTTACTTTGTTCATTCAGTTTCGACGAACTCATGGTATTGGTTAGCTCTTTTCATTGGTATTGGTACTGCTGTTTATGCGTGTTTTTCGCAAAAGCTATTAAGCCGGGAGTCATCGATTAAGTTTTTGTGCCTAAGTTTATTACTCTTCACTTTGCTCTTTTATCGCAACGCTTTCCCATACTATTACGCTTTTATGCTTGCTCCAGTGAGTGCTTTATTTGCTGTGGCTTGGGTTGGTATCCAGAATTTCACTAACGCAAGAGTTGCACAATTTTTTAATTTTATTGTTCCTTGCTTGTTTGCGGTATCCATTATGGTGAATGGTTTTGTTTTACCGATAAAAAGCAACTTGGCCTACCAGCGTCAGTTTCTTGATGAAGTTCATAAAATCTTTCCTCAGCCTGTTGCTTATATTGATCGATGCTCCATGGTTCCGACTTTTTCAAAACAAGGTTTTTTCATGAGTACGTGGGGTTACGAAGATTATATTGCGAGAAACATCCCCGTTATTCGCAATGCTATAGAGCAAGACAATCCGGCTTTTGTACTGGTTAATTCGCACTATTTAGATGTGTTTGGCCCTGACAAAACCGATAAAGGGCTATTAAGGCAAGATATTCAAGCGTTAAGGCAGAACTACATTCATCATTGGTCGCATCTGTATGTTGCAGGAAAGACGTTTGAACTGACGCCCAACTCTCTTAGTCGGGAAGTTAAGGTCAACATCGAGGGCGTATATACGCTTGAAGCTAGCAATAGTCTTCTGATTAATGGCAAGGTTTGGTTGGCAGGTCAAGCACGGTACTTGGCGCGGGGGGTCTATGAATTAGTGTCGAAAGAGCCAGGTAAAGTCGTTCTGCGTTGGGGAGATAACCTGTACCGACCTCGCAATCTTGAAGAGAAGCAGAGGTTATTTACCGGCTTCTAATACGCACAGTAATGTTGATTCAGAACATGAGGAGCAAGCATGAAGTTAATTGTTCAAATTCCGTGCTTTAACGAAGCGGACAATATTGCTGATGTTATTCGCTCAATACCAAAGCGCGTTGATGGTATCGCTAAGATAGAGATTCTAATCATCGATGATGGTTCTACGGATGGTACTTCAGAAGTCGCACGCAAGTGTGGTGTTGAGCACATTATTACTAACCAGGGCAATAAGGGGCTTGCTTACTCATTTCGAAGAGGGATTGAGGAGTGCCTTCGTCTTCATGCTGATATCATTGTGAACACCGATGGTGATAATCAATATAATGGGGCCGATATTCCGCACTTGGTTAAGCCTATTATCGAGCACAAAGCAGAAATTGTTGTTGGTGACCGAGGAGGGTATAGCAATACACATTTCTCTGTATTTAAACGATGTTTACAAGTGTCGGGGAGCTTTATTATTGCCAAAGCGACGGGATTGGATGTTAAAGATGCTGTGAGTGGTTTTCGCGCAATATCGAGAAGTGCGGCACAACAACTTAATATCGTATCGGATTTTAGCTACACAATAGAAATGTTGATTCAAGCAAGTGCAAAAAGGATTGGTGTGGTTTCGGTGCCAATCCGAACTAATGAAAAAACGCGAGAGTCCCGTCTGTTTAAGAGCATTCCGCAG
Organism: Vibrio sp. A1-1; assembly: GCF_021728175.1. Taxonomy (NCBI): domain Bacteria; kingdom Pseudomonadati; phylum Pseudomonadota; class Gammaproteobacteria; order Vibrionales; family Vibrionaceae; genus Vibrio; species Vibrio sp. A1-1. The sequence goes on along the minus strand of NZ_JAKKCL010000006.1, from coordinate 55,629 downwards.
TTTCTAAAAATGTCGCTCTCTACCTTGGTCAGGGTTTATACCATGTATCGACCTCTGCAAGTGTTTTTGTTTATTGGCTCGGTGGCGATGATTTGTGGTGTGATTCCCATTATGCGATTCCTGTATTTCTTTTTAAATGGAGCGGGAGATGGCCATATTCAGTCATTGGTCTTGGGGTCAACGCTACTTATCTTGGGTTTCATCACTTTATTGATGGGGTTGGTGGCCGATCTAATAGGGTTCAATCGAAAGCTGACCGAAAAAGTATTGCACCGAATTGAGGTATTGGAAGAAAAGCTGGAGCATCAGGAAAAGTTGCCCACTTATCAGTTTGAAACCAAGCGAAAACGATCTGGAGAGTAATAGCGAGTTACCTCGATACTTTAAAGAAGTGAGTTATTTGATACGGCTTGCTTAGGCCTAAATAAACTCGAGATAGCGAAGAACAACATATCCCCTAGAACCGTGACGATTCTGGAAACAAGGACGGCAACTAAGAGTGTATCTTCAATACTCGGCGAATCTAGAAGTGTGATTAAAACAGCCTCTCGGACACCCAACCCTGCAGGAGAACCTGGGGTGGCAAACCCTATTAACCATGCGATGATGAAGTAACAAGATGTTTGTAAAAATGTCTCTAAAGTTGGAGTTGGATTGTCGTTTAGCGTAAAAAATATGAGTGAGAAAATGCCGCCCGATACCAAAAAAAAGCAGAGATAAAGCCCACAAGCTTTTAGGTAATTGCGACTGGCTATCAAGCTTAATATTGATCCGGTGCTCACGATAAGTCCAGCGAATAAAGTCATCTCGTACCCCATTAAATTAGGGAAGTACTCATTTAGCAGAAAGACGCCAAACGAACCAGCCGCAATACCCATCAACCCTATTTCCCATAAGGTCGATTTCAGTAATACATTATTTTTAATTCCGTGTTGTACGCCAATTACTTGTCGGCTAGCGAATTGGAAAATGTTTCCAGGCAGATACTTAGCAATTTGAGATCCGCCAAACACCCAAATGGCAGTTGATGCAGACAGAGTATATTCACTGTTCGCGACTAAAAGTCGCCACGCCATAGAAAGAACATAATTGCCAAAGGCGTAGAGGCCTATGCAAAAAATAAATACCAGATAGGAGTAAGAGGGAATATCGTTAATATTCAGTTGCTGCGAGTATGTAGAGAGCTTGATTAATACAAAGGCGATGGAAAAAATAGTAATGATTCGCCCAACCCAGCGTAATATGAATTTACTCTTATTATGTTTCATGATTCACACGCTGGCATAAAACCATGGTCCAAGGAATGGGAGAGCGTACTTCGAGAATCTCAAAGTGCTGCTTGAGCAAAGTCAGAAAGGCATTCTTGGACCAGTGTTGGATATGTCCGGGAGTATTGCCCCAACTGTTTAAATATTTACCTCTTGCCATGTTTAACGCACACCACAACGGCTCTCTTGGCACACTAAAAATGTAATAGTCAGTATCGAGATCTTGCAATGTTGCTAGTGCTTGCTCGGGATGCTCCAAGTGTTCCAAGACCTCACAACAAACAACAAGGTCAGCAGAATCAGTCTTTCTAGCAACGTCATACACACTTTTTTGTTCAAACAAAATGTCTTCCAAGTTGTGTGCTTGGGCATTGTCTCTTGCTAGTTGAATCACTTGTTGGGAGAAGTCACTCCCTTTTACACGGATCCCTTGTTGATGCCATTTAAGTGCCCAGACTCCTTCTCCGCAGCCGATCTCGTGTATCGACTTTGGTGTGACCATATCGACCAGTTGCGATAAATGATGATCGAAATTGCTCATCATTTTTCTGGCGATGGGGTTCTGAGTATTGTATTTGTCGTAATAGTTTCCGACAGGGATTCCCTGCTCTTCGATACCTTTAGATATTTTCATGGCGTACTCAAATAAATTATCTCAAATGTCCAGGGAGTTCTTCTATTGATGAACTATGTTCTTCAGCCAACCATCTGACTTACAAAGCGTTACGCTTCCCTCTAGTAGAGTGTAGGATAATTTATTGTTTTGTTTGCCTCGTTAGAAAAATTCTACAACCCCTTTAAATACTGCGCGTTGGCTGTTGGTTGAATCATGGCATTCAGCGTTTGGACGGTTTGTTCGCTGTGTTCTTCAAGTAGAGCTAAGAACGCGTCAATCAACTCAGGTTTGCTTGCTGAGACTTTCGTTTCGGTCTGGATATCACGCAGATCGATCAACACATCGGTAAATAATTGAGGCAGATCGTGCAGCACTTGCAGGTTTAAGACGTTGTGTTCGCTGTAGATCGAATTGTGGCTGCCTTTCTGTTTTTGCACCACGTAAGGATTGTCTTTTAAGTTGATGATAGACGTGCGTTTATCACAGCGTTTCAAACAACCTTTGTTGACCTTCACCTTACGGCATCCTTCGGTTTGTTGGAACAAACATTGGCGGCTCGTGAGTAGGGTATTTGGATGATAAATGCTGTAGAAGCTGCGCATGTTTTGCGGACGCTTGATATGGCGCATCTGCTTCATATTCAGCTCGTTAGAAACAAATGCGCCACTTGCCGCGAACTCATCTTGAAGGCATTTAAACGCGTATGAGTTCACCGTGTTTATTTGTGGGCCTGCCACCCAGCCTAAGCCGAGCTCTTTTGCGATCATGCCGACGCCTGAGTTGTTGGTGATCAACAACTCAGGTTGGATGGTTTCCAAAAATACGCGCGCGGCTTGGTAGTCTTCGCCAATCAAAATGGCAGGAAACCAAGGTTTGAGCATTGGGTTGGCTTGGAACAATTCTATCATCGCGCTCAGTTCACCAGACAATCCCATTGGCAATTGATAGTAAACATCAACGTCGTGGTATTCGCACAGCATGGCTTCTTGTGCTGACGAGATCAGAACCGATAATTTTGGTGCACCCTGGCGAGGTTCTGGTTGAGGTAACGCTGGCAGAGTTGGCACATCAATCGACCCTTTCAAGCTGCTGCCGGATACTTGTGTCGAAGCGACATCGAACGACTTAGTTTGCTCAGCCACTTTCTCAATGATCGCGGTTTTGTCGTCGTAGAGTTTCTTTTTCACCGCTTGCACATCATCAGCAGACTGGCATTGATAAACCTTCGAAAAATGTTTTACAGCGTGGTCGCGCGGGTTGTCGATGTACATCGCCTTGCCGAAATCACCTTGCAAAAATGCGTTGGAGAAATCACGGTTGAACACCGTGTATAACTCGGTGGTGTCTTCAGAGAGTTCCAAACCCTCGCACAAGCGATCGATTTGCTGACGCCAATTGTCGACCACGGTATAGACGTAGTGCGATTTCTTGATTCGCCCTTCTACTTTTAAAGAATACACTCCAGCATCGGCAAGCGCTTCCAAGTCCCCAAAGGCGGAGTTGTCTTTCATATTGAGTGGGTAGTTGTTGTCCGTTTTGGTCGTTTCGTACTGTTCGCGACAAGGTTGACTGCAGCGTCCACGGTTTCCTGATGCGCCATTGCGAGCGGAACTGATGTAGCAAATTCCGGAGAATCCGATGCAGTATGAGCCGTGGACAAACACTTCCATCATTACGTTGTGCTCGCGACCAAATTGCGCCAGATGTTTTATTTCATCGATGTTAAGTTCGCGAGATAAGTTTACTCGGCTTGCGGTGAGCTGGTTGAGAAAGAGGATCTGGCCTTCGTTATGCGTGTTTAATTGCGTTGAAGCGTGCACATCCAAATCGGGAAAGTGATGTTTGAGAATGTAGGCCAGACCGAGATCTTGCACGATCACGCCATCGATTTTGGTGGTGTTCAGTTGGCTGAGTAAGCGAACAATCGCCGGAATTTCACTTTCTAAAATCAGCACATTCAACGTTAGGAAAATCTTACAGCTGTGCTGGTGGGCTAACGTTAACACGCCATTTAAGTTATCCAAGGTGAGGTTGGTCGCTCGGTTACGAGCATTAAAGCGGTCGAGCCCACAGTAAATTGCATCGGCGCCAGCGGCAATGGCGGCTTTGATGGAATCTAAATCACCACCGGGTGCTAATAACTCAAATTGATCGCGTGTCACTACTTTTCTCTTTCTTACTAAAATAGGCGGCAAATGTTACGTATTTCACGCTTTTGATGCTCAGCTAGTTAACGCTTTATTAATCTGAATCAATTAATCCGTGTTACACGGTCGACTCTTGAGTGGGTAGAGTGCAATTCGCGATAGTGGGATCTGACTTCTATAGTTTTCCGACACTTGGTTTTTCTATATCTAGTTTTCGACTCAGAGAGAGGAAGGGACGACAAATGAAAAAAGTAATCATCGGGTTGGTCGTGGCGTTGACGTCATTGAGTGCGTTGGCTGGTGAGGGTGTGGTAACCGTTGCGAGCACGCATTCAGCAAAAGATACGGCGGATAAATTTGTCGCTATCGCGCAAGAAAAAGGGTTGAACGTCTTTGCGCGCATTAACCATCAAGAGAATGCCACGAAAGTCGATATGACGTTGCGACCAACCGAAGTTATCGTGTTTGGAAACCCTAAAGTGGGCACGCCACTGATGATCTGTGCGCAGGAAGTGGCGCTCGATTTACCCCAAAAAGTGTTGGTGTATGAAGATGCTGAAGGCAAAACGTGGTTAGCTTACAACGATCCGATGTATTTAAAACAGCGCCATCATATTGAAGGCTGCGACGAGGTATTGAACAAAATCAGCGGCGTGCTGGGCAATTTAACCAACGCGGCGGCGAAGTAGGGCTGGTTATTGGCTTCGCTTTTTTTACTCCGAAAACGAAAAAGCCAACCTCACAAGGAGGTTGGCAAATCTTACCTAGATTGGGGGAGGTAAGATCAGGAGGTGGCGAGTACGCTGTGCACTTCTGACTTAATTGAGTCAGACTGCGTACCGAAAATCGCTTGTAAACTGTCGCCAATCACTAACACATCTCGCGCGCCGAGCGCTTTTAGCTTAGTAACATCAACGTTGGCAATGTCTTTTACTGAGACACGCAGACGGGTGATACACGCATCGACTGACTTAATATTGGCTTTGCCGCCCAATGCAGCCACTACATCCACCGCAATTTCATCAGGTTGTCCGGCGATCTTCACTTCTGCAATGTCGGTTTCGCGACCCGGCGTTTTTAGATCCAACTTCACAATTAGGAAGCGGAACAAGCCGTAGTACAACGTCGCCCAGATTGGACCGATGATGATGAACATCCACGCGTTGGTCGACATTGGGTAGTAAAGGAAGAACTGAATCGCACCGTGCGCAAAGTCCGTACTGTGTTTGATTTCCAAAAATGCGGTGATCGCAAACGCAATACCGGTGAGGAAAATATGGATTACGTACAGCACTGGCGCGACGAATAAGAAGGTAAATTCGATTGGCTCTGTGATACCAGTTAACCAAGAGGTAAACGCAGCTGATAGCATCAAACCGCCGACGATTTTCTTACGCTCTGGAGACGCGCAGTGGTAAATCGCCAGTGCCGCTGCCGGTAGTGCCCACATGGAGTACATAAAGCCACCAGACAGATAACCCGCAGTTTTGTCGCCTGCGAAGAAGCGAGTGAGCTCACCGGTAAACTCTTTGCCTGTTTCTGGATCTATGTAGCTGCCGACTTCAAAGAAGAACGGCGCATTCCAGATGTGGTGCAAACCAACTGGGAGTAAAGAACGTTCGCCCGCGCCGTAAACCGCCCACGCGAGTACCGGGTTTTGGTACGCGGCCCAGTGAGAGAATGCATCAAGAAGTTGTCCGACAGGTGGCCATGCAAACGCGAGAATCGCACCAACGACGATCGCCGATAAACCAGTGACAATGGGCACAAATCGCTTACCCGCGAAGAAGCCCAAGTATTCCGGCAGTTTGATGTTGTAGAAGCGGTTGTACATGATTGCCGCGACCGCACCGATAAAGATGCCGCCAAACACCCCGGTTTGCAGCGTCTCAACGCCCATGATGGTGGCGTCAGTTTCTAAGCCGCGCAGACCAGTCACGATACCGAGCGAGGCGTTCATAATAATTAGGCCAACTAAGCCAGCGAGCGCAGCCGCACCGTCATTGCCTTTTGATAACCCGAGCGCTACACCGACCGCAAACATCAACTGCATGTTGCCGAACACGCCTTCACCGGCTGCGAGCATCACTTTGTTGACCGCGTCTGGAATAAACGCAAACCCCGCGTTACCAATACCCAGCATCAAGCCAGCCACCGGTAACACCGCCACAGGCAGCATCAACGACCGCCCTATTTTTTGTAGTTGTCCAAATATACTTGCAAACATGGTTTCCTCCTGACGAATGCCAGTGTTGTAGGACCTGATTCCTTCAGGTCATGTTGTTTCACGTAAGGTCAGGATGATCATAGCGAGCAAGGCGGCGCCTAAGGTTACAAAAGGCAATCAGTTTGTAAGTGGCCGCTTACAAATCTCTTACACCGAGAAGTGAAAATTGTAATCGGCTCGATTGTGCATGGGCGTTTAAGAATGCATCATATTGGCCAGCGCCAAACTCAGGGACGGACACAGGGAAAGTAGGATGGAAAACAAGCAGATACTGGTCGTCGATGACAACCTCGACCTTCGCGAAGCGTTGTCAGATTACCTTGGTCGCGCAGGGTTTGAAGTGCTTTGCGCAGAAAACGGCGGCGTGATGTGGCAACTGCTCAACGATCACCATCCTGATTTGATCATCCTCGATATTATGATGCCCGGTGAAGACGGCTTTACCTTGTGCCAGAAACTGCGCAAAAACTCCGATATCCCGATCATCATGCTGACCGCCGTCACTGAAGAAGCCGACCGAGTCGCAGGGCTCGAAATGGGCGCTGACGACTACATCACCAAATCATTCAGTCCGCGCGAACTGCTCGCGCGCATCAAAACCATTCTGAGACGCAGCCAATCGACCACCAACAGCAAACTGACGCGTAAAGTGCGTTTTGACGGTTGGTTGTTAGATACCGTAACCCGGCAACTGACCCACGTTGCTAGCCGCGAGGTCAAGCAACTTAGTGGTGCGGATTTGTCGCTGCTCGGTTTGTTCGTCAACCACGCGCAATCAATATTGTCTCGCGATGACATTGCACGCGAGATCTGGGGACGTGATGCTGAGCCGTTTGAACGCGGTATTGACGTGCAGATCAGCCGCTTGCGTCATCACCTTGAAGATAAAGACCGCTCGCTGATCCTAACGGTGCGCAATAAAGGCTACATGCTGACCACGGACGTGCATTATGAGAATTAAACGCTGGACGGGCTCACTGGTCGTTCGCACCAGTGTGTTCTTGTTGCTGGTGATCATTCTGGCGCAGGTATTATCCGGGATTATCTGGTATCAACACGCCAGTGAACGCGATAAAGAAGGCCTGACCACCACGGTCAAGAGCTTAGCACTGAGCGCTTCTTCCACCATCGCCTTCTTTCAAACCCTCCCTTCGGAATATCGCCACTTGGTGCTCAATCAACTACGCAACATGGGTGGTACGCGCTTTTTCGTCTCACTCAACAATCACCAGATTGACGTCGACCCGCTGCCAGAGAGCGAGCGCAAAACGTTGGTCATCAACCAAGTTCGCGAGGTATTAGAAAGCGAGCTGAGCGGCATTCCTAATATCGAGGTGGAGTTCACCCAGCGCGACAAACTCAAAGTGTTCAACAACGAGCTACCTATCGACGAACTGCCGCTATTGTGGGCGCATTATTCGCTGTCGTTTGGTGACCTCAATCCGCCCATTCTGGTGATGCAGGTCGAAGTCGCGCAGAACGAATGGTTTTATCTCGCGGCGGTGCTGCCTGCGCCTTACATCAACCTAGAGACTAACTATTTTGAGCTGCGCCAATGGCTGACGCTATTGCTGTCCGCGCTAATGCTGTTGCTGTGTACCTGGTTTATCGTTCGCAAAGAAATTCAACCAATTCGAGAGCTGGCAAAAGCCGCAACCCTGATGTCGAGCCGATTAGACGTGCCCGAAGTGTCTGAGCGCGGCAGTAACGAACTGAAAGCGGCGGTACGTGCGTTTAACAAAATGAATCGACGCATCGACAGCCACATTAAAGACCGCGAGATGCTGTTCAGCGCCATCTCTCACGATCTGAAAACGCCGATTGCCTGCCTAAAACTACGGGCGGAAATGCTGGATGACGACGCCGACCGAGAACGCTTTATCCGCCTGAGTAACGACCTAGACTTGATGGTCAAAGGCGCATTGCAATGCATTAAAGAGACCGATATCCACGAGGAAATTGAGCCGATCAATTTCACCCAACTGATTCAGCACATTTCCGCCAATATCGCCGATGCGCCGGGCACAATTCGCATCCACGGCGAAATCCGCACCCACTTTGCTGGTAAACCGTTAGCAATTAAGCGCTGCATTCAGAATCTGGTCGATAACGCGCTCAAATACGGCCATCAAGCGGACATTACGCTGAGTGAAAGCCCAGAGTCGATCCGGATTGAAATTGAAGATCACGGTGACGGTGTTGACGATTTATTACTTGAAAAGCTCTGCCAGCCATACTTCCGCGCTAGCAACGATAGAGAAGGCAGTGGGCTGGGGTTAACCATTTCACAGAGCATTGCAAAGGCTCATGGCGGCAACTTGTTGCTGAGCCATTCTCAGTTTGGCGGCCTCTGCGCCACACTGACTTTCCCGAGAGACTGACTATGAACAAACTGGCATTCTTGTTCCCACTGTTGCTCGCCCCTTGCGTCGCTCACGCTGAGTCGCCACAAGGGGTAGAGTTTTTACATTGGTGGACTTCTGACGGCGAACAGCAAGCGCTGCAAACACTCAAAGCTCAGCTACAACGGCACGATATTGAGCTGCTGCAAAGCCCGGTGTTAGGCGGTGGTGGTGACAGCGCGATGACGGTACTGCAAGCTCGCGCGCTGGCGGGCAATCCACCGAGCTTCGCGCAAATCGAAGGGCCAAGTATTAAAGCGTGGGATGCCATCGGTATTTTGCACAACGTCAACGCAGTAGCGGATGAGCAGCGCTGGGACGAGGTGCTCTACCCGCTGTCTATCGAAATCAATAAAACACAAAGCGGCTATATCGCCCTGCCACTTACGCTGCACCGTTTGAACTGGCTGTGGGTCAACCACAAGCTGCTGAAACAACTGAATCTCTCCGCGCCGAAAAACTGGCAAGAGATGTTCGCCGCCATGGAGCTTGCTAAGCAAAATGGCATCGTGCCAATAGCGGTCGGTGAGCAGCCGTGGCAAGTCGCCCAACTTTTCGAGAACTTAGTGATCTCCACTGGCGGCGTTGAGTTCTACACCAATGCAATGGTTAAACTTGAGCGAGACAGCATCGACAGCGATACTCTGCGCCAAGCGCTGACGCAATTTCGCCGTCTGAGTTTGTTGATCGACAACCAATTGCCTGACAGTAAGTGGGATACGGCGACCCAAGCGCTAGCCGACGGTCAGGCGCTGTTTCAAATCGGCGGTGATTGGATTTTGGGTGAGCTGCTCGCCAATCAAGTCTCAGTTCCGCAAGAGGTCGGCTGTTACCCAACGCCGGACAGCGATGGTGTATTCCTCTACAACATGGACAGTTTGGTGTTTATGTCGAGCAAGTCGTTTTCTGCCGAGGCGGCTCAGCAAACCGCAAGCGCGCTGGCAGACGTCGAGTTTCAAGCTAAGTTCAATAAGGTAAAAGGCTCGATTCCGGTACGTACCGATATCGACATCAGCGATTTCAATCCGTGTCAGGTCCAGTCATATCAAGACTTTCACTACGGCGTAAAACACAACCTCGCAGTACCGAGTATGATTGATTCGATGGCGGTCAATCCGGTTGCTCAGCAAGCGATAAACTCGGAAATATTCCGTTTTTATCGCAATCCCAAGATGGAACCCGATGAGCTGATTAAACGCGTTATTGCTATTTCGCAAAGCGGTTAATGGCAATTAATTTGTGCCGAGTGGAATAAAAAAGCCCCAATGATTGGGGCTTGAGTGAAGCGAAGTATGCCGTTTAGAAATAGTGGAAGATCGGCGGTTCATGCATCAAGAAGTTTTGATGGGAGATGTTCCACGCATAGGCGCCTGCTAAGGTAAACACAACATAATCACCAATATCGACGTGGGCGACGTGTTGATTGCGTGCCAGCACATCTTTGGGCGTACAAAGCTGGCCGACAAAAGTTGCTTGTGCATGCTGAATTGGATGAGAAATTTCATGGTGTTGCTCGTTTTTCAGGATGACGAATGGATGATCATGGCTCTGCGCTGCTGGCGTGCGGAAGTGGTGAGTTCCTCCGCGTGCGATGACAAAGTTTTCGCCAAGATTTTGCTTAATATCCAGCACTTCCATCACGTAATAACCGCATGCCGCTGTGATGAACCGTCCGCATTCAAAACGCAGTGTCCAATCTTGCACTTGCTCTTTAGCGATGAGGAATTCCAACTTGTCGCAAAACTCCATCCACGGAAAGTGTTGCTCAGGGTTTTGGTAGTTGATGCCCATGCCGCCGCCCAAGTTGATCATTAGCTCACCGAGTTCGAACTCCTGTTGCCACGCTTTTACGACTTGGAAATAGCGCTGCATTAACGCTAAGTGACGCTCAACATCGAGCTGATGCGACATCAAGTGAAAATGGAAGCCTTTGAGTGACACTTGCGGGAAATCGCGCAGCAACATCAAAGCATTACTCAGTTCGGACTCGTCCAAACCAAAAGGAGTTGGCTTGCCGCCCATCGCCAACTTGCTGAGCGTGATGTCGCCAATATCGATGTTCATACGCAAAAAGATCGAAGCAGGGCGGTTGAGGCGCTCGGTTAGTGCTCCAATGCGTTGCAGCTCGGTGAGGCTTTCGACATGAATTGCATCAACATCAAGCTCAATCGCTTGTTGCAATTCACTTGGCATTTTCCCCGGGCCGCCGAAGATCAATGGCTTATCGAGTTGTTGCTGGTGGAGGTGTGCCAGCTCCCCGCCAGACGCCGCTTCAAAACCATCGACATACGGCGCGAGCGTTTTAAGAATCGGGCCCGATGGATTGGCTTTGGCCGCGTAAAATAGCTCGACATTTTTCGGCAAAACGTGACGCAGTTGTTTGATGTGTTCTTCTAAGGCGTTTAGGTCATACAAGTACGCGCACAAGGGTTGATTTTGCTGCTGTGCGAGCGTGTGAACTTGCTGGCTAACGCGTGTCGGTAGAGAGAGTAAATTAGACATGTTGCGCTCCTTTTTCGTGTTGCTGCCAAGGCGCGGCGACTTGGGTATAGCCCGACTCCTTATCGGCTTTTTGCATCAAACGCGTGGTGAAATTATTTTTGCTTGGGAAGTGACCGCCATTCAGCAACGCTTCTAGTTCCGGCTGTTTTCCATTCACGGATTGCCAACGCACAATGGCACTTTGCACCGCATTCCACAGCGTTTGCTCTAGTGGCTCATCACCTTCTGCGATGAAGAAAATCGCTTCGCTGATGTTGTTGATAAAGGTGCAGTATCCGATGCGATTCCAGCCTTGTTCGCGACTGTAGTAAACTGATTGTCGCGCGCGTTCAGACAAATCAGTTAATGTTTCTGCTGGCCAGAACTCCGGCAGTAATTTAGTGCCTTCCAAATCACGAATCCAAACACAACACGGCATCTCTTGCTCAAAGCCAATCAAGGTGTTTTGCAAATGCGGCTCAAACGCCACACCGTGTTTGAAGTAGTAGTTAAACACACCCGGAATTAGGCCATGCAAATAGCGTTCAAACCACAGTGTCGCGATGTCGGAATAGCGATTTTGCGTAGTACGCGCTTTGTTTTTAAGGCGTTGAGCAATGCAACTGTTGCCGTTTTTGTCGTAAGCAAACAGAGCGCCAGCGAGGGTTGGTTTTAAGATATCGACTTCGCTCAACGAGAAATTTTCGCGATACAAAATCCCAAACGATTCGCGCGCTTTGGTGTTGTCATCCCAATTACGCTCAGCGACACTTTCTAGATTCAATGTGGTGGCGTAAGGCTCTGTCATCACTTTAAATACGGGGTTGTGCAGTCGTTCGTTTTCTCTAATTGGTTTGAGAATCGACGTGAGCTGCACGGCGCTGTCGAGTTCGTACCACGCGTTTTTGCGCACGCAATTGGTTAATCGTACGTTGATGGAGAATTTCGCAAACCAATCCATGTCTGGGTGGTAGAGGGTACGAACTGAAGAGGTCGGCTGCATCTTTTCACCACCTAAACCCAGTGGTGTGATCTTGCCTTGCTCAATGGCACGCTTCACGCTTGGGTTGCTCAAAATGGTGTAGCTTTCCCAAGGATGGCAAGGGTAGAGGGTCTTCTCATTGCTGGTGGTGTGTTGTGGCGCGAGCTGTTGTAGCATGCGCTGCGCAGGGTTAGCTTCTCCGTCGGAACTCAGCACATCAAGTAAGGACGTATCCACTTCAAACCAGTATAGCGGGACTTGCGCGCCGACTTCTGGAGAAAACGCCAAGAGATCATCCATGGTGACGCCCGAACGACTTTTTGGGGTCGGATGGAAAGTATGACCCCAAATCAGAGACTGTTCCGAAGCGATAAATTCGTTGTGATGCGATTTGGGCGCGACGTTGAGAAACTGCTCGGTAACCAGCACGCTATTTTCCAGTTGTTCGATCAGCTTATGGTTAAACGGGATCGCCAATACCTGCTTGAGATAGTTAAGCAAAAGCGTAAGAGTTTGCGTGGCATCCAATTTTGCCCAACCAGATCCCGGCATTTTCGCCCAAGGCAGTTCTGCCAATTTGATTTTGCCCAGTTTGCTCGCGTAGTGAATCGGCAAAACCAGCACGCCATTTTGTTGAGAAAGATGAACGGCTACCCGCTGCTTGGCGGAATAGTTGCGTTTTAACGTTTGGGGTAGCGATGTCGATTGGTAGTGCCATTCCACTTGTTGATTCGGTAGCGCAAATTCACGTAAGTAACAATTAAGAACACCCATTATCGTGTTGAGTTGGGCCTTCTCCCGATTGAGCTGCACATCATGCGCGCGCAACTCGCTAGTCTGAGAGGATTGAGTTTGTAACATGTTGATTTCCAAATTTTGAATGGAGAACCAGCGCGATCAAGGTGATTACGCTGACTATCGCAGAAAGTAGGAAAGGAACCTCAAGTAGCCCCAAGCTAGAAATGAAAGAAGCGCAAAATCCCGCTGCCACGCCACCCCATTTGGACATGGCATCAAAGCGAGAAAATACTTTGCCACTGAGTTTGCGATCCAGATTGCTCGCAAGATGCTGATGCAATCCGTGATAGCAACACACCATCGCGATGCCGAAGATAATTCTCGCAGCAATGAGTGCGGTTTCGGACGCAATCAAATGCAAGGCAGAGCTCACGGCAAGCAATGCAAACCCGAGCCACAACGTGCGCAGCGGTTGATGGCGATTCAGCCCATCTGACAACACGTGGATTTTGCCTGCCAGCAACAGATAGATGCCATGCGGCAGTGCGTACAAAAAACCGATCCATGCGTGGTTAGTGATGCCATATTGCTGCACAAATGGCGAGAAATAAGGAAAGGTCACTACCATGGAAAAAGCAAACCCGAACTGAGCAAAGAAGATCCAACGAATAGCATGCATTGCGTTTTTCTGTGCAACAGGTTGTTCTTGCTGAGATTCTGAGTTTGGCTTTTCGAGGTTTTGTTCGGCGGGTTTATCCTCAGGCAGTGTTAGCGTGATGCCCATAGCAATTAAAGGCAAAACGCATAACCAAAGGTACGCGTTGAGCGGGTTGGTCTCTGACAAGCTCCAGCCGAGCCCAATGGGCGCAACGATCAGCGCCAAGCGAGCAGATAGTTGGGTTTTATTGAGTGACTTGCCGAGTGTTTTGGCTTCTTTAATTTGACTAGATAAGTAGCTGTTCGAGGCAGCCATGGTGCCACCAAAGGTTCCTTGAACAATAAGACCAAACACAAACATGGCGAGGTTGTCTGCCAAGCCGCACAGCGCAAACCCTGCTGCAAGGCCAAGTTGCGCACGCAAGAGTGAGCGGCGGCGACCGTAGCGATCGGCAAAGTTGCCCCAAAATCGCGCCGCCAACGCAGTACAAAACGTAGGTAGGATAAACAATACCCCTGCCCAGTCCGCATCAATGCTTGCGCCTAACGTTGGCAATACGACGGGTAGAAATAGCGGCATACCTAACGCGGCAAACGCAGCGATAAAGTGGCACAACAACACACTGTAGATGAGTTTGGTCATAATCGTTTAACGTACGCTTTTTTTGATGGCTTCTAAGTAGGCGCGCTGCGCTTCTTCGCTAGAAAGCAGTAAGAAGTTCGGAGCCGACAAACCATAGAATTTATTGATGTCACTCGCGCCGGAGGCTTCTTTCGAGAGCAAACTGCCAGAGCTCAACAAGTACTTGGCGTACAAATCAGGCGCCTCTTGCAGTAACTCGCGTGCCAGTTTTGTTTCTAACCCTTCGCCTTCCAATCGGTTGAGTTGCTCAGCAATGCTTTTGGCCACGATGGCGTAAAGCGATGCTGAAGAGGCAATGCCCTTCGCTGCCATAGCTTCTACAATCGCTGCGATATCCAATTGTAATGTGATGGTGGTAAACATCTGACCGAGCGCCAATTCATTGTCGACTTTGATGCGTTGGTCGAGCAGTTCATCGCAATCCACTGGAAGTGTTTCTGCGCCGTGGTTTTGAGCAGCATGCTCTGTTGCAAAGTGGAAGCGCTCTGGCCAAATTCGCGCCGCGTCGTTGTCTTTCATCGCGAGCGTCATTTTGCCCTGTTGATCAAATGAAACGATGGCATTTTGCTGGTTGGACTCCAATGCGATGCCATAACGAAGCCACAAGGTGAGGTGTACTTGGCAAAGAAGGTCGACATAATCTTGGAACCACGCCAGCGTATCTTGTTTATAGTATTGCTCTGCCAAATGTTCTAAGAACAAGCGGTCGTCAGGCATTGGGCTTGCCAGTGCTGCAACCGGAACTAACGCTTTGTCTTCGCAATGAGTAAGTGGGTACTCACGTACGATGTACGCGAAGGTTTTATCCTCGCCGACGTGCCCACCGTGTTTTTCGTTGCAATGGAACAAGCGAGTGTTTAAGTCTGCGTCCGTTTGTTCAAGGTGGCTGAGTAGACGTTCAAACCAGTGGCCGTCATACAGTGTTGAAGGCTTGATTAAGCGAATGTTTTTCGTACCTAGCGATCGCATGATCAGCGGAACTTTGATGTGAATATGCGGTGCGTCGTTGACTACCACAGTACGAACGGAAAGCGTTGGCGTCACGTCTAGGTACGTAAACGGCGCTTCTATCATGCCTTCGGGTAAGGCTTCTAAAGAGCGAAGGGTGAGCGGATGCGCAGGGAACAGTACGTGGCTCAGTGCAAAATCAGCAGGAAGCCCAACTTGCTCCATCGTCGGCCAGCAATCTGGTTGTTCGCTGGTTAATGTCACCAGTGATTTTTCAATCGCAATCCAATGCAGAGCAAAGCTTTGTGCGAACTCGGGCGCGTACTTAGCAAGGTCTTCATCGCTCAGACCAAACTTCGCCCGCGCAGTTGGGTAGTACGGGTGGTCAAGGTAAGAAGCGATCTGGTCGGCAAGCAGCAGTTTTTGATGCCAAGAACCAAGCTCGGATATTGGTTGAGAAATGTGGTCGGCGTGGTGACGAAACGCTTGGTCACACAGTGCTTTGTGTTTCTCTGCGCATCCCAGTTCTTGAAGGTACCCCGCCAACAATTCGTGAGAGCTCTCATGCGCCAGTGTCGTTAGTAGCGCAATCCACTCTTTGTAATGTTGTTGATGCTCGACTTGGCCATTTTTCTCCACCCACCAACCTTGCGGTGTTTCGTCATTGGCGTGACCGTAGCGCCAGTGCTGCATGTAATACGTTGGCGCAACGGGTAAATACAACGTGAAATCAGAGTTGGCAAATATCAGCCAGACTTGCTCGTCTTGAGGAACAATTACCCCTTTTGGCGCGTCGCTACTGAACTTGGCTTTTGACAAAATGCCAAACATATCTTCGCGTAAGCAAGTGTCGATCAATCGTTGCGTTAGATACAAAGCGTTGTCATTCATGCTGCCACCTCGCGAGTCGGAGCTAGATCGAAATTGCTAAGCGCGTTCTGCAGCGCTTGGTCGAGGTTTCGCCCTGATGGTGAGACAATCGAAATTCGGGCGAGATAATCCTTATTGGAATAACTCTGTTGGAAGTGTTCTCCAGCGGTTTTTAGTACCTGTTGCTGGGTGATGATATCGTCATCGTGTTGGATGAAGGAGGTCGAATCTCCATCAATCACACCACTGTGTTCCGCAACCACATAGTGCACGTGTGCTGAGCCATGAATTTGGTAATCGCCGTCCAATCTTCGGCCTAAATGCAGACCTAAAATTGTGCTAAACCAACCGAAGTGAGCGAGATTGTTGAGCAAGAATTCGCGACCATCTCCAATGCTGCGGTAGTTAATTTCCACTAGGACTGGGCCGTTTTCAGTGATAATAAATTCGCTGTGGCAAACACCAAAACCAACGCCAAACGCTTTCAGTTGAGCCACGCAAGCTTCTCGGTGAGCAATGCCGTTTGGTCCGTTCCAGTCTGCGGCCGTTTCGATAAAGTAAGGCGGCTCAGAGAGCGACACATCAAAACCGCCCACGGCGATAAGGCGCTCACCATCTCCTAAAGTTTCTAGCGTAACCAACGGCCCTTGAAGGAATTGCTCCACCAGAATGGCGGCGTTTGGGTGTTTTTGCCAAAACGCATCGCAGTATGCGTCGAGCTCGCTTTGGGAGTCACAGCGCTGCACATCTAAACTTGCCACGCCTTCTTTGGGTTTTGCCACGACAGGAAAGGCCATGCCTAATGCCACATTCGAATGGCGGTGCAGCAAACAGCTTTGTGTGTTGGGTAGGGCTTTTTCATTTAACACTTGTCGAGTTAAGTGTTTGTTTTTGGCTTTTAACGTGACAGACCAATCTTTGGATGGGAGGCCAAAAAATTGCGCGCAGATGGCGGTGGAAGTTTGTAAGTGATCACTATTGCTGAAAATAGCGTCTGGCTTTAATTCATGCTCCGTGATGGTTTCGATGAGTTCTAATGGGTTGAAGACATCACATTCTAGAATGGTATCCGGATTAAAGTGACTATCACGACTCGCCAGCTCTAAATGGCTGAGCTTATGGTCGGTGATAAGAACGACGTGAAGGTCCATCGCTTTAGCTGCAGGCACGAAGCCGTGAGTGACTGCATCGTTAACGACATGACTTACGATAATCATCGTAGATTTCATGAGCTTTCCTAATTTTCTAACATTTTCTTCTAACGTTGATAAAGTCGCTCACGGTCGTCTTCCAATGTGCCTCTCGCGAGACGGAGGGCAGAAGTTTTAGTGTTTATTGTTATTATGTTTGGTTTTTTTTGTTGTTAGTTGTGTTTTTAGGGTAAATAAATATAGAGCATAAAATTAATATTGCAAATAGAAATAATATTTGTTCTTATTTCCATCCGTTGGCTTTATAACAACTAAACGGAATTATGGAATGAATAAATTATTGACCCTGACCCCCTTGGCGGTCGCGATTGGTTCTTCACTAGTAGCACCAAGCGCAGTGGCTTCAGAAGAGACGAACTCAACCTCATCAGCAACTGAAACGATTCAAGTCTTCGGTCATCAGTACGAAGGTTATGCTGAACACATGCCTCAATCAGGCACCAAAACCGATGTGGAATGGCTTGATGTGCCACAAGCGGTATCTGTAGTAACGAAAACAGAAATGCAAGACCGAGGCGCGGTGCGTTTAGTGGATGCGCTAGATGGGGTAGCCGGGGTCAATAACACCTTGGGCGAAGGCAGCCGCGATCAGTTCATGATCCGTGGTTTTGATTCACTCAACGATATGTACCGTGATGGCTTGCGAGATGACGGTACGTTGCAGTCTTACCGCAGCTTAGCGAACGTTGAACGCGTTGAAATTGTGAAAGGCCCTGCGGGTGCTTTGTATGGCCGTGGTTCTGCTGGGGGCATCATCAACTTGGTGACGAAACGCGCTAACGGTGAGGATTTTACTCACGTAAACGGCAGTGTAGGCAGCAACAACCAGTATGTTGGTCAGGTCGACAGCTCAATGGCGTTTTCAGATAAGGTCAACGGGCGTATTAACTTGGAATACCGTCAAGCCGACTCGTACGTTGATCATGTTGATTCAAACGATTTCTTCATTGCACCGACCATTCGTGTGTTACCAGCGGATGGTCACACCATTGATATTGACGTGGAATACGCCCATCAAGAACTAGTGCCATATCGTGGTGTGCCATCAAAAAATGGCAAGCCAGTTGATTTGCCAGTAAGCACTTACTTTGGCGGCACAAACGACTATCAGGAGTCAGACAGTCTCCGTATTGCGGTGGATTACGAATGGCGTCTGAATGATCAATGGGTATGGAACAACCGAGCTGCGTTCAACCATATCGAACTTGAGCAAAAAGGCACGCGTCAGGGCAAAGTGACGGGTAATGAAGTGTCTCAAACCGTTAACAACTTTGGTTACGATCCACGTACTACGACCACTTTGCAATCTGAGTTGGTTTGGGAAACCAGGGACAATCAATTGATGGTGGGTGCAGATTTCAACCAGATCGATATCGACCTAACGTTGGCAAGTGATAAAACGCTTCCTCCGCAAAATATCTACGACCCAGTCGTTGGTCCAACGACTGATCCGGGCTTTAAGCCATTTCGTGACAATACCACCACCACGACAGGTTTGTATGTGCAAGACGTCTATACGTGGGGCGACCTTTCTTTGATCGGTAACGTGCGTTACGACTCGATGGAGCTCGAACAACAAAAAGCGGGCTCAGATAAGGAAAAGTTGGATGATGACAAAGTCAGCTACCGTGCTGGTTTGGTATACCGTATCAATTCCGACACATCCGTATACGCCAGTTTAGCGCGCTCTTGGCAGTTACCGTACGCTGGTATCTACATCAATCCAAAATTGGCGGAATTCTTCCACACCGACTTAAAAGAGGTGGGTGCAAAAGCGTACCTTTTGGATAACGCATTAATGTTGAATGCGGCACTGTTCCAGATTGATCAAGAGCAACCACAAACCAACGTGGACGGCGATGTGATCGATAAAATTGAAGTGCGTCACCAAGGCATTGAATTAGAGGCTCGCGGTCAAATCACCAAACAGTGGGACATCTCTGTGGGTTACAGCTATTTGGATGCGGAAGACAAAGCCACAGGCAAAAAGCCGAACGATGTATCAGACCACTTGTTCTCTCTTTGGAGCACTTACCAATTGGATGACAACTGGCGTTTAGGCGGTGGTGTGAAGTACGTGGGCGATCGTTACGCAGGTAACGACGAAGCAGTCGCACTTGGCGATTACACAACGGTGGATTTGATGGCGGCGTACACCACTGGTCGTCACAAAATCCAAGCGAACGCTTACAACATTTTGGATGAGAAATACATTCTTGGCGCAACAAACGGCACGTCTGGCTTAAACCAGATTGGCTACGGCGCACCAGCCGAGTTCATGCTCAGCTACGGATATCAGTTCTAGGCTTTTTGTGCGTAGTTAGCGCCTGTTAGCCAATTTTTACCTCATATTGAGGATGTTTAGCCCCGAGAGCCTACGGGATGTATTCTGCCCGAGGCTCAATTTCTCGCAAAGGAGATCTTAATGTCTTACCAGAATTTGGATGGTAAAGTGCGTGTACGTGCTGGTTTGTCTACCACTTACAGTGTGCTCGCGATTGCTATCGCTTCTGCCACCTCCATGAGCGCAGTTGCCGCTCCTGCCGCAAAAAACGAAACCACCGTGATGGAAACGGTTGTTGTCACTGGTAGCGTGATTGGTAACTCTGAAATTGAAGATGTCAAAGAGTACCCAGGTGCTCGTACCGTCATTACCCGCGATCAAATCGAGAAAACCGCCGCAGGCTCGATTGATAACGCGCTACAGCACGTGCCGGGTATTAAAGTTCAGGATGAAAGCGGAACGGGCGTATTGCCTAACATTTCTGTACGTGGTTTGAAAGCAAGCCGTAGTGGTCATGCTCAGTTCTTGATGGATGGTGTACCGCTAACACTTGCGCCATATGGTCACACTGGTCAGTCTATCTTCCCAGCAACACTGTCGATGCTTGATCGTATTGACATTGTACGCGGTGGTGCCGCAGTACAGTACGGCCCAAACAACGTCGGTGGTGTGATCAACTTAGTGACCAAACCGATTCCACACACGTGGCAAACTGAAATCAGTAACCGTCTTACCGTGTTTGATGGCGGTGATGCGCCGCTGAATGATTTTTACCTGCGCACGGGCGGCTGGTTAAGCGACACGTTTGCACTGCAGTTGGAAGGTAACTTCCTAAAAGGTGAAAGCTTCCGTGAACATTCCGATACGGACGTGAAGAACTTTCAAGCTAAAGCACAGTGGCTATTGAGTGACACTCAAGAGATTCAAGCATTCCTGCAACGTTACGATGCTGAAACGCAAATGCCGGGCGCACTTTCGCCACAAGATTACGAGCAAGATCGTCACCAATCGAAACGTCCTTACGATGATTATGAAGGTAAGTCGACGCGCTGGAGTGTTAAGTACATTCACGATTTGCCATTTGCCGACAGTGCCGAGCTAGAAGTGCTAACGTTTGGTCATAAGTCAGAGCGTCTTTTCAAGTGGGGCTTTAACAGCGCGGGTGGCCATTGGGCAGATCCGGCTTTGCCAGCGACGGACGTTCGTACCTCTCCACGTGAATTTACCGTGTATGGTATAGAGCCAAAAATGGCGATGTACTTTGGCGAAGGTAAATCCGTTACTCAAAACTGGATCGTGGGTACCCGTTATGTTAACGAAGACATTGACTACAAACTCACTCAGACTCCAATCGCCGGTGGTGCAACCAGCGTTCCGCGTGATTGGCATCTAGATACGGACGCGTTTGCTGGATACGTTAGCAACGAAATTGGTTTGTTCAATGATACATTGAAGGTAACGCCTGGGTTGCGTGTTGAGTCGGTTCGAATGACGTTTACCGATCGTGGTAAAAAACAAACGGCAGACAACACCGTGACGGAATGGTTGCCAGGTTTGACGGTGGCATACAACTTAACTGACCAGTGGGTGACGTATGCGAACGCGCAAAAATCACTTCGTGCGCCACAAATTGCCTACATCCGAGGTTTGGGTGAAGAAGGTAGCGAACTGGCTTGGAACTACGAAGTCGGCGCGCGTTACACCCAAGATGCGACCAGCTTTAACGCTGCACTTTATCGCATCGACTTTGAAGATCAATTGCAATGGCAAAGCTCAACGCAGACCTTCGATAACATCGGAAAAACACTTCACCAAGGCATAGAGCTTTCTGCTCGTTACGTGCCTGAAGCACTACCTGCACTGAGTTTAGGCGCAAGCTACAACTATCTAGACGCTACGCTTGAAGAAGAAGGCGCGAATAAAGGTAATCAACTGCCTTACACCTCTAAGCATCAGCTTGGTTGGGATGCAACCTACGCATTTTACGGCATGGACACCACGCTATCGGGCTTCTACTTCAGTGACTCGTATACCGATAACGCCAACACCAGTGCCGAAGATGCAACAGGCGCAACGGGTAAAGTACCATCTTACATGGTGTGGAATTTCAACTTGGGGACGGATTTATACAAAGACGACAAAGGCAAGTTACGCATGAATGTTGCGGTGAACAACTTGTTTGACGAGGAGTATTACTTCCGCGGGATTGATACAAGCCCAGTTGGTCGGTACCCAGCTCCGGGACGCTCTTACACACTGGATCTGAACTATCAGTTTTAAGCGTTTCGTTCACCGAGTTTGAAAAGAAAAGTCGCCAATTTACCTTGGCGACTTTGCCGATCTTAGGTACTGGAAAACTCTTAGCACTGGAAAAAAGCAAGATGAAAAATAAAAAACAATTTACGATCAAACACTTTTCAACCGTTTTGCTGATGCTACTGAGCTCAGCTTTGATGTCATTTAGCGCATTTTCTCAGGCGCGCAGCGTGCAAGATGAGCAAGGCACGTTTGAGCTAGAAGCGATACCTCAACGTATTGTGGTTTTAGAGTTTTCGTTTGTCGATGCATTAGCGGCAGTCGATGTCTCACCGGTAGGCGTTGCCGATGACAACGATGCCACACGAGTTATCCCTGCTGTTCGAGCCAAGATTGAACCTTGGCAATCGGTCGGCATGCGCTCACAACCGAGTTTAGAGGCGATTGCGGTGCTCAAGCCGGATTTGATCATTGCTGATGCAGAACGTCATCGTGCGATTTATCAAGATTTGCAGCGAATTGCGCCAACTTTGCTGCTAAAAAGCCGTGGTGAGACATATCAAGAAAATCTCGAATCCGCACACAAAATCGGCGTGGCAATTGGCAAGCAAGCGCAAATGATGCAACGAATCGAGCAGCACAAACAGACCATGGCGGAGTTCAAACAGCATTTTGCGACACAAGAAACCATTCAGTTTGGTGTGGTTTCCGATAAAGGGATGTGGCTGCATAGCCCTGTTTCTTACGCTGGTGGCGTTTTGAGTACACTAGGCATCCAAAGCCCGCTGGCTCCATCTGAGCAAAAAGCGTATATCCCAACCAGCTTCGAACTTTTACTAAAAACCAACCCTGATTGGTTGTTAGTTGGACTTTACTCTCAACCAAATATTGTGGATGAATGGCGCAAAAATCCATTATTTAGGCTGCTAACTGCGGCGAAAAAGCAGCAACTGGTAGAAGTCTCGCCGGAACTGTGGTCATTAAATCGCGGCATGTTGGCGGCGGAAGAAATTGCCCGCAACCTTGAAGCGTTATTGGGGCGCTCATGAGTGCGTCGATAAGCTCAGAAAGCCCGTCTTCGGTTAGCAAATCGCATTGGAAAGCGAGCTTGTTTGTCTGCGCTATGGCGTTGTGTACGCTCTCAGGCTACGCAGCCTCAATGATTGGGTGGTCCAACTTTTCTTTGAGTGTTAATGATCTGACAAGCTATTGGTTTGCGTTTGATGAGGACAATATGCTGCATCAAATCCTCGCGACGCTGCGTGCGCCTCGTGCCTATGCTGGGTTATTAATTGGCGCTTCGCTTGCGGTATCCGGAGTGCTGATGCAAGGATTAACTCGTAACCCTTTGGCGTCGCCATCCATTCTCGGCATTAATGCTGGTGCGGCGTGTTTTATGGCCTTGGCGTCCATCGGCGTACCATTCTTTAGTCAATTGAACCCAATCATCAACGCAGTACTCGGCGCGCTACTAAGTGGTGGTGCGGTCATGTTGTTGGGTGGTTTTTTTTTCGCGCGTTCTCACCCATTGCGTTTAGTGCTAGCGGGCATTGCCATCAGTGCACTGCTGATAGGGTTAACTCGTGCGTCGGTAATTTTGGCGGATGACATGGCTTACAGCGTGTTGCATTGGTTAACGGGTTCACTCTCTGCGGTGGACTCTCAGCAGTGGCAGCAACTGTGGCCTTTTGCGACTTTAGGTTTGGTGCTCGCCATGGGCTCAGCGCGAAACTTAAATTTACTCGCGTTGGGGGACGAAGTTGCTGTTGGGCTAGGTGGTAACATTCGTCTTACGCGATTAATCAGTGGTTTATCGGTTGTGCTGTTGGCAGGTACTAGCGTAGCTATTGCAGGGCCAATTGGCTTTGTCGGGTTGTTAGTGCCGCACTTGGTACGCCCGATTGTTGGTCACAACTATCACATTCTCATTCCGGTTTCCGCCTTGTGTGGCGCGGCACTGGTGACGTGGTCAGATGCTTTATCACGATCGATTGCCTTTCCGGCTGAAACGCCAGTGGGCGTGATTACCGCGCTGTTGGGCACACCTTGCTTTATCGCGATTGCAATGAGGAAATCATCATGATGAATCAAACCAAACTGTTTGCATTAGTTGGATTGTTGCTGATTGCGTCTTCTCTCACGCTGTTTGTTGGCGCGGCGAATCTATCGGCTCAACAGGTTTTTGCATTGCTGTTTTCTTTCTCTGATTCGGACTTTGTGATTAACCAATATCGATTGCCGAGAATGTTGCTCGCCATTGGCGTGGGCGCTGGGTTGGGGCTGTCAGGCGTTTTAGTGCAAGGCGTCATCCGTAATCCACTTGCCTCACCAGATTTAATGGGGATAAGCGCTGGAGCAGGACTGGCGGCTACCGCTTGTTTGGTGCTGTATCCAAATGCGCCAGTGGCAATGTTGCCGATGGTCGCCATGGCGGGAGGCTTGCTTGCTGCTGGCTTTATTGCTGTGCTGGCTTACTGGTCAAAACCAACACCTGCACGTTTGGCGCTGATTGGTGTTGCTGTCAGCGCATTTTTAGCCAGCGGTATCGATTTTCTTCTGATTGTGCACCCTATCGAAATCAACACGGCGATGGTATGGCTAACCGGCAGTTTGTGGGGACGAAACTGGCAACAAGTGCCGTTTATTTGGAGTGCTTTATTGCTGCTACTACCATTGGCGTTTTGGCTGGCTTGGCGGCTAGATGTGATGGGACTGGGAGAAGAAAGCGCCACTACACTTGGCACGAAACCAAGACAGATCCAAATTCTTGCGCTGATTGCTGCCGTGTTATTGGCGAGCATCAGTGTGTCTGTGGCAGGCACGATCAGCTTTGTTGGCCTGCTTGCGCCGCATCTTGCACGTTTGCTGTTTGGCCACAACCACAAGTTGTTGATTCCAGCCGCTGCAACCCTTGGCGCTTTGTTGGTGATTTGCGCCGATGGTTTAGCGAGAGGCTTACAGCCGCCAATTGAGCTACCAGCGGGAGTGCTGACATCTGTTATTGGCGCACCATATTTCATTTTTCTTTTGTATCGTTATAGAGGTTGGTAAGCATGTTACGAACGCAGAACTTATCCGTCGCGTACGGCAAACAGACCATCATTCCAGATCTCTCTTTGTCGATTCCTCAAGGTAAAATTACCGCACTAGTTGGTCCAAATGGTTGCGGTAAATCGACACTATTAAAAACCTTGGTACGCATCAATAAACCCGCTTCTGGCCAAGTGTTGTATGACGACAAACCACTAAGCAGCTACGGTGATAAACGCTTGGCGCGTTCGTTGTCTTTGCTGCCGCAGATTCTTGTCAGTCCTGAAGGTATTACCGTCAGAAAACTGGTCGAATATGGCCGCTCGCCTTATCTCTCTCATTGGGGCCGGTTAAGTCAACAAGACAAGACCTTAGTCGAGCAAGCAATGCAAGATACTGGCGTGATAGAGTTTGCTGACAAGCCAGTTGAATCGTTGTCTGGTGGTCAAAGACAAAGGGCGTGGATTGCGATGGTAATGGCGCAAGATACTGACGTAGTGATGCTTGATGAACCAACCACTTACTTGGATCTCTCTCACCAAGTTGAGCTGATGAAACTTATGAGGCAGATGAACGACAAAGGCAAAACTGTAGTGGTAGTGCTGCACGATCTAAACCAAGCTTGCCGTTACTGTGATCATTTGGTGGTGTTGGAAAAAGGTCAGTTAGTCACTCAGGGAACGCCGCAAGAGGTACTAACAGAGGGCATGTTGGCATCGGTGTTTGATTTACAAGCGAGAGTATTTAACGACCCAATCTCAGGTACGCCGATGTGTGTGGCGGTGTAGGTTTACGTCTTTCGAAAGCTATCTGCAATAAAAACGTCGAGCCATAAAAATAAACCCCGCTAGTTATACATTTGCTAGCGGGGTTTGTTGTTTTTAAGTGCGTTCCTAACGTGGCGTTTAAGCCAGTTTAAACGTCGCTACTTTCGAGTTGAGATCCTCGGCTTGTGATTTCAGCTCAGCAGATTGATTCATCGATTCTTCGGCACCAACCACCAAGTGATCAGTCACATCTTTAATTGACGTGACGTTTTGTGTGATTTCATTGGTTACGTGCGTTTGCTCTTCGGCTGCGGTCGCGATTTGCGTTGCCATATCGCTGATCAACGCAACGGCCGCGTTGATTTCATCCAGAGCCAGTGCTGCGCGATCGGCATCTTCCACTGATCCTTGGGCAAGTTGAGAGCTTGTATCCATGATGGTCACAGCGCGTTGTGTGGTCTGTTGCAAAGTCTCGATCGTCGAGCGAATCTCTTCGGTTGAGGTGTGTGTGCGTTGTGATAGCACGCGAACCTCGTCTGCAACAACGGCAAAACCGCGACCTTGCTCACCGGCGCGTGCCGCTTCAATCGCCGCATTCAGAGCCAGTAAGTTGGTTTGTTCTGCGATGTCTCGAATCGTTGATAGCACGGTTGAGATGTCTTGCGCGTGCTGGTTGAGCTCGCCGATGACAACGCTCGCTTGGTTGACTTCAGAAGACAAGTTATTGATGGACGATTTGGAGTTGATCACCAACTCATGACCGTTTTGTGTGCTTGCTGAAGAGTCTTGAGCGGCTTTAGCCGTCTGCTCTGCATGTGCTGCAATCTCTTGCGTTGCCGATGCCATTTCGGTCACAGCGGTCGCCACCATAGTGATTTCTTGTTGCTGATGGTTCAGATCAGAAACCGACTGATTCGCGCGAGTCGTGCTCAGCTCCGATTGTTGGCTCAGTTCTTCCGCTTGGTGACGAATGTGACCAATAAGTTGCTGCAAACTTTCAACGAACTGGTTGAAATTTTCAGCCAGCTCACCAACTTCGTCACGGTTTTCTACTTTGATGCGTTGAGTTAGGTCGCCGCTACCGTTTGCGATTTGTGCAAGCGCATTCGAAACGTTGTAGAGCGGACGGAACAAGATGTTACATAGCAGATTAAACAAAGCTACACAGATAACGACGACGATGGTGGTTGCGATGATTTGATCCCAAACAGCATCGTAAAGTGGGGCAACCAACGAGTTTTGATCTAACACTGTGACCGTTGTGAGTTTGGTGCCCTCAATATGGCGCGCGTAAACCACATATTCGGTGTTGTTAATCGAGACACGACGCTCTGTGCCGGAACGTGCGGCAGAGGTAATATCGCTGTTGTTTAGGCCCAGCTTGCTAACAGGTTGATTCAGCAGCTTACCGTCGTTATGGGTGAAAATATTGCCCTGTTCATTGGCAATAAACATGTAGCCTTCACCCGGTAGGATCACTTGGTTGAGGCTGTTCAGAATATCACCGATCTCGACGTCAGCACCCAGAACGACGGTTTGACCATGTAGTTGCAGGGCTTTACCAAGCGACACGACGTTGGCCCCCGTGGCCGCTGCGACGGTTGGGTTATCCATAAAGACTTTCGATGGATTGGCAATGGCGTTGGTGTACCAACCCCATTTGCGAGGGTCGTTATTACCTGGTGGCAAAACCACCCCATTAGCGTTGTCTTGTGAGCCGTCTGGGTAAGCGAGAAAGACGTTATCAAACGCGCCAGAGTCTCGGACTTGTTTCAAGTGCGTAACCAGAGAACGCTTCTCTGAATCGGAAGAGAGTGACGTCAGTGCTCGCTCTTTTGAGAGTAACCAGTCCTTTACGTATTGATTGTAAGATGCGCTGGTACTTTCTAGTCGTTGCGCGACTTCGACATCCAGCCTGATTAATGAATCTCGAAAAGACAGCCCTTCTACCAGCACTCCCCCGAGAATGATGGCAGCACTGGCAGAGATTGCCAGTTTGTTTTTTAATGATAGATTTTTGAACATAAAGCGAATAATAGATCTTTGAATAATAGTTGTTGTGTTTTTATTCTCATCAGGACTCACCGAGCCGTTGAATATGCAGCAGAAAGTCAGATTCGAATCTGTTCAATAATTATATTTTATTGCTCAAAATAAATACTGACTCCATGTCGCGATTTTGAGTTTTACATCAAATAAGAAAAAGGCTTTTAAGCTGTGTTATTTATCTATTTGTAAAGTAAGGATTTGTCTATTTTTGTAAATGATAATTGATTTCATTAAAAGGTGATTTACATCACGTTTGAGTAGTAAATAATCCATTAAAAATGTGAAGGTCATCGAACGAGGATTATATTGATCGGCTTAATCATTGTTATGGGCAATAGTTATGCGCAGTATATTGTTAGTCCCCGCGTTATTACTGTCAGGGTGTGCTCTGACACAACAATCGACGCCGATTCAGCCTGACGCCAACTGGCATGTCGACCAGTTATCGAACGGTATGAAATACCATCTTTACCCAACAAAAGACCAAGAAGTATCGGTCCGTTTGGTTCTGAATGTCGGCTCATTCCAAGAAGAAACCAATCAAAAAGGTTACGCTCACTTTGTTGAGCACATGGCGTTTAATGGCAGCACGCATTTTACCGGCAACGACGTTGTTAAACTTTTCGAGCAATCTGGTGGTAGCTTTGGTGCCGATATCAACGCCTTTACCACTTATCAGCAAACTTCTTACCAACTTGATCTTGCCAATAATACAAAGCTGGAAGATGCCCTGAAATGGATGAGAGATATCGGAAACGGACTTCAGTTTGCTCCTGAACAAGTAGAGAAAGAAAAAGGGGTGATTCTTGGTGAATGGCGACGTGCTAACCCGGATGATAAGTCCTTTTCTATGCATGCTTATCAAGCGTCGATTGAAGGCACTATGTATGGTGAACACGACCCAATTGGTACTCGCGAAGCGATTCAAAATGCCTCATCAAGCAAGCTAAAAGCGTTTTACGACAAGTGGTACCAACCACAAAATGCCGAGTTGGTTGTGACCGGTAATATCGACGTGGATTCACTGTCCAATATTATCAAAAACAAATTCTCGAACTGGGAAAGCACCTCGGATACCGTAATAGAGAAGCGCCGCGATATTCGAGTGAACAACCAAAACCGAATCTTGCCAAGTAACACGATGGAATCACCAAGCCTTCATTTAGTGATTGAGCGTGGTCTAAGTGGCAGCACTACGATTGAACAACAGCATCAAGTGTGGCGTGATGAAGTCGCAACACAGCTAATTCAACAACGTCTGATTCGTGTACTTAATGATGCCGCTGAACCTTTTCAGTATGCTTATGCCCAGCCTTACTACTCCAACTACCAGCGCATGATGTCGGCAGGTATTTCGTTTGCGCCTGAGCGTCGTGAACAAATGCATCAAACTTTCATCAGCACGTTGGCGTCACTGAGAGATTATGGTGCGACTCAATCTGAGTTAGAGAGCATCATGTCAAATTGGCAAGGTGAACTTGCAAATATTGATTCAGATTGGAGTCAGCGTAAGCCAAACAGTTACGCAGAAGCGCGTGTTTTCCAAATTGACCAAGGCAGTGTGAGTCAATCAAAAGAGAGTTACGCCCAGAGTTTGTCTGAATTCATCAACAACGAGAACCTAGAGAGCATTAACACGCAATTGAATGCCTTGTTGTCTGAGCAACCAATCTTTGTGATTGGGTTGGGGAAAAGTGAAACGTCAGCTCAGTTCAATGATGTATTTACCGATCTATACAGTGCCTACCTCCAAACGGGCGAAAAACCGTTAGAGATGTATGACAAAGTGGATGGATTCTTACAGCCTACTCAAGAAGGTACCATCACCAGCATGCGTCAGGAAGCGGGTGGCTTTCAAGTTTATACGCTATCAAACGGTGTCGAAGTGTGGTTCCAAAAAGATGCCAAAGCGGGTGGTCGAGCTTATATTTACTATGCGAGCCAAGGCGGTAAAGCCGCCGTTGATCCAGCGTTATATGCTGCGTATGAAATCGCTGCAACGACGGCGATACGCAGTGGGTTAGGGGTATTTTCTGGTTCAGAGTTAGACAGTTACTTACGCAAAAATAACATTGCGCTTAGCGCGATTCTTGATGCGACCAGTCACGGTTCACAAATTACCGCGCCAACAACGCATTTAACTTACGCGTTGAATGGACTATACAACCTAGCGACGGAGATTAAAGTCGACGAGCGCCAGATGGCGGCAGCGAAGCAAGAGTTTAAGCAGCAGAGCGGTGCTTTTTTTGAATCACCGATGGGAAAACTGATTCAAAAAGCAAACGGCAATTCTTATTTGCCAGGTAGTCGTCATCGTATCGTGTCCAGTGACGATGTAGAGCAAGTGACTTCCGAGCAAATACTGGCGGTGCATGAGCAACTTTTCAAAACCAATGATGGTTTTAAGATGGTCATTGTGGCAAATGTCGAGCCGGAAGAAATTACGCCACTCTTGCGTAAGTATGTGGCCTCCATCGAGATGAAACCGGGTCGTTCGATTGATTACCATGTTGCGTTCAACACCGACGTGCCGGCGCGAACAGTCGTTGCGGATGGTCATGAACCTTCATCCTTGTATGTAATGCGTTTGACTAACACGAACGATTACCAACGTACGGCAAGGGATACGGTTATCGAAGATATTTTGCAACGTATCAGTAATGCGCGTGTCTTGGATATTGTGCGAGAAGAGTCTAGTCTCGATTACAGCCCAAATATTTACACCGTGACGCAAGATCGCGAACCAATCTCTGATTGGCTCTTGGAATCTCAAGTTGAGCCCGAAGACGTGGCAGTTTTAGATAGCAAGTTAGGCAAAATGTTTGATGACTTGGCTTCGAACATCACGCAAAAAGAGGTGGATACGGCAGCGAAGCAATTGGCGGTAGCGATGCAAGGATTAGATGATAACCCTGCTCAGCGCGCATGGTCGTATACTCGATACTTAGTGCATGATTACGGCGTCGATGTGTTACTTGACGTTGAGAAAGCGGCTAAGAGTGTGACATTAGAAGAAGTGAAAGCGCATGCGAAAGCGGCTTTTGGTCCACAAGCAAAGCGCTCGGTGATGATTTTAAACCCGGCCGAATAATCACTGTAGTTTCTGACGAAGCTCGTGTCTCTAGTAATAAAAAAGACGGCGTGAAAGCCGTCTTTTTTATGCACTTTAACCAAAGAGTTTATGCTGATTTACGCGCAGGTCGCTTTTCATTGTTGGTATTGTTTTCTTTCGTGCTGGCGTTCTCTTGAGTCTTTCCTTTCAGTGTCACCACTTCTTTTTCAGGTAATTCGGCCGCCTCACCAAAGAATTTACCACCAGGTTCGATGCTGAGGTTATTACTCCAGATCCTCCCACTTACACGTCCCTTGGCAAGTACTTGAATGTGTTCTGCGTGACAGTTACCATCCATCATGCCATTGATGATCAGTTGTTTAGCGTAGATCTCACCGTTTACTCGGCCGCTTTCTGCAACGACGAGAGTGCCTTCTACATTAATTTGACCATCGACGATGCCATCAATCTGGACATCGTTTTCTACTTTGAGTTCTCCGCTAACAGCACAGCCTTTGGCGATGAGAGTTGAAGCTGCTGAGCTACTCGTTGTTCCACGGTTTTGATTAAAGATTCCCATCGTATTCTTCGCTCCTTAGTAAAAATGTCTTCGAAATCATTGAGGCTCCAATCGACAAATGGCTTCGGATTCAGTGCTCGCCCAACAAAACGCACCTCGTAGTGAAGGTGAGGGCCAGAAGAGAGCCCACTGTTGCCGGAAATAGCAATCAGTTGCCCTTTTTTGACGAACTGACCGCTTTTTACTTTGAACTTTTTCAAGTGCGAATAAGAACTCGAAAAACCGAAAGAATGTTGCAGCCTGAGGAAGTTACCAGAGCCTTTATTGCTGCGGCGGGTGACTTCCACAACCCCATCTGCTGGGGCATAAACCTTAGTACCGGTATTCACGGCAAAATCGAGCCCGCGATGCATCTTAGCGACTTTTGTCACCGGATGAATGCGCTTACCGAAGCGAGAAGAGAGCCGCGCTTTACCGACCGGAGACCCGCTTGGTATTTGGTTTAACAACACCATGCGAACGTTCGACGTAATCGCCGCCGCATCAAGTCGGGCATCCAAATTATCCGTGGTAGTATGTTCTCCAACTCCAAGGACTTTCTCTAACTCTCCCAAACGCTCCGAAACAAGTTGTACTCGCTCTTCTCGCTCTGAGAGATCACTTTCCAGCTCGGATTTTAATGCTTTCAGTGTGCTGAGCTCTTCACCCATAGTGCGCGAATGTTCTGTCAGTTCAGCTTGTTTTAACGCGGCATTATCGACGCGAGTGTACAAGTGATGAATTAAGATCGCGGTTGCGGCCAGAGCAATGACAAAAAAGCATAAAAACGTTTTTAGATTGCGTTGCATCCTTTTACTGAAGTACCAATGTCTGGAGCCATTGATGGTTGATATAGAGATCGTCAACTGGTCTTTCATCGTCTTCTACTGCTCGTATCTGGTATACGTCTCGTCACTGAGTTAATGGGAATGTAAGGAAAACGAACGGGGACCGCTAGAGGCAAATTGGAAAGAAGTGTCAGGTCGTGAGGCGTTTTCAGATATTAGATAAAAGACTCAATAAAGATTTAATATCCTAGCGCTTTTGGTCGTAGTTACTCCAAATCGCTTTATTGAACTGAAGATTTTGATTTGTAAGGTGGTTATCCGAGAAATTAGATTGTGAATATTGCCAATAGCATCCTCACGCAATTCAACTTACTTCACGGTTTACCTTATAAATGTTGGATAATTTATCAAACCGACATTCATTATATCGATAACTTGTTTATGATAGCGGTCGATATAAAAGTGCTATTCAAAGGCTTTAAACCTAAGCGTGATATTTCGCTTAGGAACACATAACTATGACAACGGAGTTGGTCGTGAAAAAACTACTATTGGCTACAGCAGTGGTCGCAGCTGCAGGGGGCGCTGGCTACCTGTACCAAAACAATACTACCCCGAGTGATTCAGCATCACTACTTTCGCAAGTTCCTGCGGATTCGCTCATGGTGACGTATCAGACGGAACCTTTTAATCATTATAAATACATGAATGCATTTGGCACGGCTAACCAAGGCTCGATTGCTGAACTTTTTGCCGATGAATCACTTTCTCCACAGCAACAGTTTGCCGTTAACTTGTTTGATGGATATCTGGAGAGCGCTGCATCGCCAGAAACGTTAAAAGCCTATTTAGGTACCGGAGAAAACATTAATCCTGTGTTGTACACAATCGGTATGGTACCAGTGTACAAATTGAAGATTGAAGACCCTGCCGCGTTATGGAAAACATTGGATCACGAAGAGCAGATGAGCGGTGCTAAGCACGAGCTGGTTAAACTCGGTGAAGTTGAGTTTCGTCGTTACGAGATGACAGATTCGGTTGACCCGCAAGATGGCATTGGCTTGGTTGTTGCCGTGGTTGACGACGTACTTACGTTAACGGTTGATATTCCGCAACTGGGTGTTCAAAACCCGCTTAAAATGGCATTGGGACTTGAGTCACCAAGTCAAAACATTGCGGAGAGTGGACGCCTAGCGGCGTTGCAGGCTAAATACGGCGAAAACAATAACTCTTTCGGTTACTTTGATCACCGTGAATTGGTTAAAGGTTTGACGACGAAAGATGGCAATATCTTTGCGCGTCAAGTCAGCATGCTGGATGCCATTGATCCTGAGCCGACTATTCAGGAGATGCGCTCACCAGCCTGTCATACTGAACTTACTCAAGTTGCAGAAAACTGGCCTCAATCCGTCGCATTTGCGGAATACAAGCTGAAAGGCGAGCAGGCATTCATTAAAGGTGCTTTTGTTGTTGAATCGAAAAATAAAGTGATTCTAGATGCGCTTAAGTCGATTCGTGGCGTTTTGGCAGAATCGAACAATGATAAGAGCTTCTTTAGCATGGCGCTTGGTTTAGACATTAATACGCTAGCGCCATCGATTGGTCAGATTTGGAGCGACTTGACTCAGCCTCAGTACCAATGTTCTTTATTGACTCAAATGCAGCAAGAGATGGGTGGCCAAAACCCAGCCGCAGCTGTGAGCATGGGCTCAGGCATGGTTAACGGCCTGAAAGGATTAAGCCTGCAAATGTTTGATATCCACGTTGACACTAATGCTCAGCACGGTGAAGTATTTAGCCAGCTAGATGGTATGTTGTCTCTATCTGCCAATGATCCAATGATGCTGATTCAAACCGCGCAAATGTTTGTCCCTGAACTTGCTCAATTACAAATTCAGCCGGATAACCAGCCAGTTAATGTCAGTGACCTGCTCGAAATGCACACAGGCTTGAAGATGGATGTGTTTGCTCGCTTAAACGAAAACCATTTTACGCTCTACAGTGGTGAGAATGCCGAAGACGCGAGCAAAGAAGTGATGGCACAACCACTTTCTCCAAATGGCTTGTTCAGTTTTGACTTCGATTCAGAACGCATTTTGGAAGTGTTGGAAAGTGCGTCAGCCGTGACTGGTGAGCCGTTACCTGATGATGTTATGAAAAGCTTACAAGGTGAGCTTGTTGGTGGGATGACGATGGATGTAACAGATCAAGGTATTGGTTTTGAGTTTGATTACCGTGGTGCGACCAAACCCGTGACGGTTGCACAGCAGTAAAACATCGAGTAGAAAAAGGCGGCACTGTGCCGCCTTTATTTCATCGTCGAACTCAGGTTTGTTTACCATCGAGTCAGACATTCATCAAGACTATGACTGCAACCAAACAGGGTTACTCCAGGCCGTGCTGCCGTCTTTATCTTCGACTTCTAAACTTATCCATCCCTCTGCGTCGCTAGGTATAGGTAGCGACAGCTCTATGCGTTGAGTATCAACTTTCGGGTTAATCGTCAGGGTATTCAGCACTTTGCCGCCTTTACCGATCAATCGAATTTCTTTTAGACCATCGGCTGCAACGACGTGGATATCCCACGTATCGCCAGCTGTTGCTGTTTCACCAAACATAATGTTTTGCGGATAAAGAATAGGGCCTTGTGTTGCGTAGCCATGGCCGGCTTTAAGTGCTTGCGCAAACTTCGACGGCGTTAGCTCTCCATCGACTCTTGCCATCATTCGAATCTGCCCCGTGAGTTGGTTCCACGCATCGTGGGTGTCGGTTCCCGCCGTAAAGTACATTGCTTCACCCAGGTCCCAGAGTTTATGCGCTTTCTTCAACGTTGGTTCATTGTCTACGCGCGCATTAAGCTCCATAAGGTCGAAGCGATCCGTTTTACCACCAGGGACTGCATTTTTAGCGATATTCGTAAAGTAGCCATAATCGTTGTATGGATGGTTCATCGGTACGACTTCAGCCCCCATCTCATGTACGGCGTTAAGTAACGTGTGAACGTCAGCAGTGCCAGGATCGACCGTTAGCTCGGCGCCATTATCGATAGGAAATGGGTTCATATGTCCCCATGATGGCGAAACTTCGATCGACGGGATGAAAGGCACGCCACGTTTCGCAGATAGTTCTGCAAACGTTTGGTGGTTAATGGTTGAGTCATGATCGCTAATGAAAGTCAGGTCAAGATCCGTTGCCAATTGAGCACGCACAACAATTTCTGGTGGAGTAACGCCTTCCAACACGTTGCCATGATGGTGTAAATCTGCGCCATACCAATGCTGATGGTTAGGAAACGTCACTTGAGGCACTTCTACTCGTTGCTTCGTCGTTTTACCGGACGTTAGGGTTACGTCTAATGTTTGGGTTTTAGCTGTAAAACCTCCACCAGAGTTGATACCTAATTTGTATTGACCGGGTGCCAGTTTTAGCTCCGCATGACCTGCAGGCAGCAGATCGGTAAAGAAGGTGCGTTTACCCAAAAATTCAACCGGTGGCGCTTGACCTTCAAGGATGGTGATTCTCGCATCTTTGGCCAGACCTGATGTTGCCTCTTCAACTTGAAGTGAGAGAGTTGCTGGGCGTTTTAGAGACGTAAAATCGAGTGTTTGCTCGCTATTTCTCGCCACTTGAATCGATTGCAGCTCGCTGTTTGCGTGACCAGTCGCTGTGCCGTAGATTTGGTACTCACCCTCAGGCAGCGCCATGCTGTACTGGCCATCTTTGGCCAATGTCCAGGCATAGGGTTGTCCTTCTTTTTCGATCATCACGATAGCATCTTCAGGAACACGACCATTATCTGCGCGTAATTGGCCGTTGATGGTGCCTGTCGCTTGTCCTAGTCGGTCAGCTTCTGCCTTGACAATGGGGGCCATGTCTCCATTTGGAACCACTTGTAATCGGGATTGGAAAGTGCGGCTTTCACCTGCTTTCAAGGTATGCCCCAGGTACATGTCACGACCATTGTATTTGACGCGATCAAAATAAGGAGCATGAAGTGCAAAGGCCCAGTCTCGATCATAAGCGACCATGCGATCGGCAAGGGCATTGTCGGCCATGGATTCTTCTTTCCCTTCCAACCCCGGCACGGCAAATTGGTAGCCCGTGTCTGGCCAAATGGTGTGCCCTGATTCTAACGCGAGATCTTTTTTACCTTGGTTGGTCATGACCGTTTTAAGCGCAATTGAGTCAGATCCAGAAGCGAGTGTATACCACGTTGTGATATCAACGTTATCGAAGTTGCGGCTCACTTTAATGACCGCTTTATTGTCGCTGTCTTCGATAATCTCAATGGATTTGCGATCATTCGGCCATGCGGACCAGCTGTTAGGAATGAAGTCAGCAAAGGCGACTCGGTCAAGATCTATTTTACCGTTCTTTACTGCTGCCAAATCGACCAATGTTCCTCGCGGTACGCCCCATGGTGGTGCTGATTCAACAGCGAGAGCGAAGGCGACATGTTCGTTTTGAACGGTAATGTCTTGAGCGTGTGTTGCTTCGCCATCGGGGATCGTGGTCTTTCCTTGTGTGATACTCACTCCCGCATGCGCTGAAGTTCCAAGCAAAAGGCCAGAGATTAAAGTTGCCACTGCACTTTTTGAAAAATTATGCATGAAGACACTTCCTTTTTTTCATGATTTATTATGTGAGTTGTCGATGGCATTGTGCGTTAACTTGATTAGACGTTCAATTAAAAAAGCGAAAGAGATGAAGAGGTTAACTCGTTACTATTATTGTTTTACAATTGATTTTTAAATATTAATTTTTGATTTTAAAGGTTTTTTGTTGTTTGGTTTGTTTTTGCGTAGAGTAATAAAAATATTTAGAACACTA
This sequence comes from Vibrio sp. A1-1, assembly GCF_021728175.1. NCBI lineage: Bacteria > Pseudomonadati > Pseudomonadota > Gammaproteobacteria > Vibrionales > Vibrionaceae > Vibrio > Vibrio sp. A1-1. The sequence continues at coordinate 18,824 of NZ_JAKKCL010000006.1, read as the reverse complement.
ATTATTTTGAGAGAGGTGTGAACGATTTTTGGCAGCATTGAGCAAACAAAATGATAACAATTACACTGTATATGTGAGAAAAAAGGTCAAGATGGCTCTGAGAACGCATATAATATTTTGAGTTCAATTTGACTTTTTATTCTTTATATTTGGGTTTTTATCTTGTGTCTAGCTAAAAGACCTCTAATAAAGATTGGAGCAAACATAGAGACAATATGTTTTTGAGTGGTGTGGCATGTTTAATTGCGTACCACGCTCAGGGCTCTTACGTAGATGAAAATGGCTTATTAGTAGAGCCATTTGGGTTTATCCCTTTGTTTTGGCTCTTTTTGGGGTTAGCCTTCGCCTCTTTTGTGGGCACTTTTTTCAAACACCGTAATCGTAATTAAAGAGCAAACGTGAAGTTTACTCCTTTATCTGAGGATGGGAGTATTGCTGATATTTTGGTAACTCTTTTCTTAGGTTACTAAATGTTGCTCGTGCACTTTGTTTTGATAGTTTGTTGATTAGCCAGATTGGCAAAAGGCCTCCGGGGTCAGCAAACGCTTTGTAGTCAATGAGTGTCGTGCCATTAGTGAGCTTTTGTAATTCCCAAGTTGCATCAACCGAACGAATGCGAACATAGCCCTTTTGTTCAGCAAGATATGAGTCTGGTGCGCTTTTGATTTTTATCGTGAACCCAAGCTCATCGACCCAATATTTAGAGTAGGTGAGCATATCACGATTTTTTGCAGGCCATGGCGCCGTAAATTGGGTATAAACGATGTTTTCGGTGGCTGATATTTGATTTAAAACCCGGCTATGACTGGCATTGTCAATCCAGTTCGGGATATTGTCACTATCTTCCAATAGCGTTAAAAATGCGCCATAGCTGGTGGGTGTGAACATCCGAGCACGAATCTCAACTAAACCGTCGGTATGCTCTCGAGAGTAGATAGTGATTCCGTTATCGTCACTATCAAATTGCCAGTACTCGTTGGCTTTCGCGGCGGTGCCAGCGGATATAAAAGTGGCGAGTAGTAGCGCGCCAATTCGTAAATGCAACATCATGTTAGTACCCGCCAACTTATTCTTAGTTAAAGCTTATACGATGTGTTCTTAATTATAAGGACAATAGTCAGTCTTTTCGTTACTGTTCTGAAGGTTGCTCTGCTCCAAAACCTCGTTGAATATTGGTGAGCGTTATTGCTGCAAACACCACAATAACGATTGATAGATGCCAGGCTTGGCTTAAACCAAGCTGTACCAATGTTAAGCTGACCAATGAGGATACGATCATTTGTCCACCTCCAGACATGGCTGCTGCAGCACCAGCCTGCTTTTTGTAGGGTTGCATTACCATGGCTTGCGCGCAAGGTAGAGCAATGCCGTTACCTAAGATCATTAATAGTTGGCCCAACATTAAATACAGCGGTTCTACCGAGCAGAAGAACAACCATATTGCAGCACTGAGATGCAGGAATGGACTACAAAGTAGCATTCTTTTGTTGCCGATAATTGGCCTTACTCGGTTACAAATCGTGGTGCCGCCTAACATACCTAAAGCGGGAATGAGTGCCCACATTGCGTATTGATCGGATGTCATGCCAATTTGGTCTTGCATGATAAATGGCATCACGGACACGGTCGTTATCATCAGGCTGAAGTTTAACCAACTGATGCTGGCAAAACTCATAAAGTAACGTGACGTCACCAAGTCTCGATACTGGAAAAGCATGTTGCGTGGTGACGGAATAACAGATCGTTTTGCAATGGTTTCTGTAAACTTAAAGGCGATGATTACCCAAGCGAGTGAGACATAACCTAGCAGTGAAATGAACACCATACTCCAACCAAAGTGGAAGTTGATAAAGCCGCCAATCACAGGCGCAATGAGTGGCGTGATCGAAGCTGCCATAGCGATATAAGACATGGCGACAGGGAGCTCATCACCGCTAAATCTATCTCGAGTCGATGCTCTTGCGAGTACCGCGCAGCACCCAGTTCCTAAGCCTTGTAGAAAACGCCCCATCACCATGCCTGTGAAGGTGTCACTAAGGAAAATGATCATTAATAGACCAGACATCGCGATGAGCAAACCCGTCAGTAGTACTTTTTTTCGACCCAAAGCATCCGATACCGGACCGTAAATGAACTGAGAGGGACCAAAACCGAGTAAGTAAATACTCACGAGCAGTTGGGCTTGATCAAGGGAGATAGAAAAGTCTTTTGCGATCCATGGCAAAGAGGGCATAACAAGCCCCATGCTCAATTGGCCAACACTGATAATAAGACAGGCGAGTAAGATAGTGCGAAAGTTGATTGGGCGACTCATGATGGATCACCATCAGAATAACCTCTTTGCTTTCGTGTTCTGAGGCAGCCTTCATCATCCACTTCATTTAACTTAGATTTGACGCGTTTTACGGTAGATAGGCTGACATCACACTGCTCCGAAACACTCTTCAACGTATAGCCTTCTAACAGTAACGTTGCGATCTGTTGGTGTTTAGTTTTGTCTGCTGGGCGTCCGCGAAATTTCTGTTTCCACAAATCTGGCTGCTCTTTAATGGCTTGCCGTCCTTGCTCTGCGGCAAACAGGCGATGTTCAGTCTGCACTTTTCCATATCCAGATAACACGGTGAGTAGCGTTTGAGTTTGAACAGAATCCGGTTCAAATGTGAGTGGCTCACAAACGGTTTTTAGTGTGACCCCTTTTGCTAGTAACACTTTGATTGTATTTAACGCCTGACTAAAATCTCGACCAAATGCCGTTAGCCACCAGAGCACAATCGTATCACCTGCTTTGACGATATTGAGTAGCTGTTGGAAAGCTTCTCGTTCTGCTGGAGGCATGCAACCGCGAACCTTATCCTCAAAATGTTGGGCGTCAGGCACGAACGCTTTTAGGACACCGAGGTGCTCTTGATAAGCTCGATTCTTTGGCGAGTAACGTGTGTAAAGATAAGTAGTCATATAGATTATGAGCCTTTTTTTGTCTGGTTCACATACTGTAATGGCTCATAAATATACAGAGGTTCATTAATGCTTACAACACTAAATGGACCATGGAGGTTGAGCAAAAGCAAATAAAAAAGCCAACCGAATGGTTGGCTTTAGTCATTCAAGCTTTCGTTGTCTGCCGCTCGATTAGTTTCACTGGTACCATCATTTTGACCAAGCTACCGTTTTTAGTATTGATTTGATCAACAATGATCTTTACGCATTCGCGAGCGAGACGACGAAAATCTTGGCGGAATGTGGTTAACTGATAACTCAACCACTCTGTCTGCGGAATATTGTCGAAACCAATGACTTGTAAGTCTTGCGGGATACTCAATCCGCATTCGATACGCGCAATATCCATAACAGCCATTGCAAGGTTGTCGGTCGCACAGAACACGGCTTCTGGTCGGTTTTTATCAGCGAGTATTTCGCGGATTTTGTCGAGTGAGCTAGCGTAATCATAAGTGGCTTCAACGATGCGTGGCGTATTACTAGTTAGGTCTTCAAATTCAGAGCAGAAGCCGCTTTGGCGCTCGTCGTTGGTAAAGGTTGGCACTTCACCGGTCAGGTAAACCGCGTTCTTCACGCCACTTTTGTGCAGAAGTTGCGCGGCTTGTTGGCCAGCTTCGTAGTTGTCACTGATAACGTAACTGCTCTTAGTGCCTTCTACGACGCGTGCATACTGAACGATAGGGATATTGAACTCTTCACACTCTTCATACAGTGATTTGTTGAAGGTAGCGGAAGCGGCAATGACACCATCTACACGGTATTGGAAGATGTTCGGGATTGAGTGGCCCTCTTCTTCATCCACTTGCCATGGAATCAACACTGCTGAGTAGCCTTGCTTCTGCAATTCACTTGAAATCAATTGAAGTGTTTTCATGTGGATAGGGTAGTCCGCATCGGGGAATACCAAACCGATCAACTTAGATTCGTTGGTGGTCAAGCTACGTGCAAAAGCATTTGGACGGTAGTTTAGGGCTTTCGCGGCTTCGAAGACCTTTTGCTTGGTCTTCTCTGACACTGAGCTGCCCGGAACAAACACACGCGATACAGTAGATTGAGAAACGCCAGCCAGTTTGGCAACGTCCTTCGATGTTACGGTTTGTTTTGCAGGATTCATGTGAGTGGATTCATAAGTCAGTTTAACTGTGACTAGGTTAACACAAATAGGTACGTAGTCATAAAGGGAAATAAGCAAGATTTAGGTAAATAAAGGGTTGGATTGTCTTTGGTGGCGAAATTTGGGTAGTACCCAAGTCACATTTCATGTTTTGCATACGAAAAAAGCCTTACCCAAAAAAGGTAAGGCTTGCTCTTATTTCCCATTTCCACTAAATCGAATAAGTTACGTAACCGGAATAACTTATCTCGTGGTTATCAGAAGTAGTAGCGAATACCTGCCGCGAATTGATCATCACGGTTTTCGAATTTGCTGCCATCGTACTGATCTTTACCTAGGTCGAACTGGTATTCAGTCCAAACTAGGAATTTGTTCTTCTGGAAGTGGTATTCAAGACCAGGAATCAGCAAGTTACGCTCGTAACCTTGTGTCTCGTCACCGCGATCTTCCATGTAGTTGTAGTTCAACGTTGGGCGTAGGCCGTTGTCGAAGTGGTAGTAAGTGTAGATTTCACCACCTAGGGTATCGAACATTACGTCCGTACCGCCTTGGCTCACTGCTTCCCAGTTTTCGCCAACGTGGAAAGTCGCACCCGCGTAGAAGCCACCGTTGCTGTAGTTTGCGCCCAATAGCATGATGCGCATGTTGTCGCCGTTTTCTACGCCAACCACGCTTGCGTCTAGATCCGCAACTTCATTTTGATGGTAAGCCGCACCAAGTGTTACGCCATCAACGGGTTTGTAAGTGATAGACGCACCCATGCCGTTTTTCAATGAGGCTGTCGCATTGCTTGCTAGAGCAACATCTTCACGCGTGGTTTGGTAAGTAAAGCCGTAGCTCACTTTTTCATTAATTGAATTACGGTACGTAACTGAGTTTTCTGCACGACCTGCACCGGATGCGATACCCCAGTCAGCTAGGTTGTAAACACCTGAGCCACGAGTACCGAATACACGACCTAAATCGGTGTACCATGCTACGTCGTAGAAGGTAGACCACTGCTTAGTACCCGCAGCAATCTTGCCGTATTTTTCGTGATCAACACCTGCGTATAGCAAGCGGTCGTAAATGTTGTCGCCGTTCGCGCCAGAGTTGTAGCCCCATTCCGCGTGACCGAAACCAGTCCAGCCGTTATCCAGACCCATTTGGCCTTTCAAACCGAAACGTGAGCTGCCGCTGTTCCATTCGCCATTGTCATCACCGCCACGGTCTTGGTAGCGAAGATCGAAACGGCCATCGATGGTTAGGCTGTCGCCAGCGTCATTAACAAAAGTGTGTGCAGCAAAGGCTGAGCTAGAAGTAAGCGCTGCTAAAATCACTGTAGAAAGGGTCGACTTTTTCATTATCAATCTCATTATTCAGGGCGCAGAAAGCCACCGTGCGTTCATGCCCGTTTTGAATAAGGGTTCTATCTTGAGGTTGTGCCCCATCCTTGAGGCACGAGTTGGGAGCATGTCACCTGAACCGAGAGGGGATTCAGGCAACATAAAGGCGGGTTGACAATCCGCCCCTAGGACTTCTTATAGAGAAGGGTTTAGGATCTGTTGAGTACGCTCGAACACGTCTAGACCTTGCTGTTTTAGCCAGTAAGGAAGGTCGATCAGAACCCAGTTCTCAGATAGCTTGTCGCCGTCACGGTAGTAAACGTCAACCACTTGCATGTCTGCACGTACTTCACCACCTGTCATACCTAGGAAACCACCGATTGGTGTGTTAGATAGGTTTGGCCAGCCGAAGAAACAAGAGAAGTTACCTTCTGCGAAACGACATACGTGGCCGTTAAACTTCTTGTCTTTCAGGTTGTTACGGAACGGCAATTGGTGTTGCTGTTGGTAACGAGGGATTGTGTAAGACGCACCGATACCACATGGACCGTACCAGATCATGTCTTTAGACCAGCTCTTCTCAAGAACTTCTGGTGGGCAACCCATAGCGCCGCTGTCGTTCAGTGCAGATAGGTCATCAACCATCTTGTTCACTAGTGCTAGTGTTGCTACGCCTTCTTCTGGTGCTGCGTCTTCGAACAGTAGACCATCGTGATTACGAGGACCAGGGTATACGAAGTGCTTACCTGTTGATGGTGGTAGTGGGTAACAACCCGCTTGGTCCATCGCACCTAGAAGGTCTAGGAATAGGCCAGTCTTGGTGATCTTGCCGTTTTCAACACAGTTAAATTCTGCGTAACGGATGTTCATGATTTTGCCAGTTGGGCGCATGCCTAGGTATTCAGCGTCGAATAGACCCATGAAGTGACCCATGCTCATTACCCAGATTTCACCTGATGTTACTTCGTTCTCACCACCGATGAAGATGTCTTGACGACGCTGCATGCGAGTCATTGATTTCATCAAAGGAGCCCAGAAAACGTCAGCCGCTGCTTGAGCGCCTTGTTGCTCACGGAATGGGTAAACACCACGCCATAGGTAATCTTCTGAAGTGTGTGCTTTTAGTACTTCTGCCACGTTCTCGTGAGTTGCGTTTTCCATTGCGCTGAAGTATTCACGTACAACGCGTTTCGCTTCTTGATATTTAGACATAATAAACTCTCTTATTTGCTGTCGAGTCGGCTTTGGGAACAGGACTCGAAATTAAGTTTTTTCATCCGGCCGGGGAGCCAGCCGGAGTTTTTGAAATTCAGTTACGCTTTTGCTGCTTCGGTTTTTTTGCTCTTATCGAACACGCCGCCTTTTAGTGTCTCTGGCAGTGATAGCCATAGAAGACCAGCAAGGATCCATACTATTGGTGAACCCCACATTGCGGTTTGTAGGTCGGTACGCTCTTGGATGAAGATAAGTACCATTGGTGCCCACATACCGAGGATACGACCGCCGTGGAATAGCGCCGCGCCGTAGCTACGTAGGTGTGCTGGGAACAGTTCTGAGAAGTAACCACCCCATACCGCTGAAGAAGACAGACCGAAGTTGTAAATCAGACCAAGTAGAGCCAGCATGTTTAGGCCGCCAAGCACCATGTCGCCAGGTGCAACAAAGAAGATTGAAACCATGATGCCCGCTAGGAAGAAGCCAAATGCGTTCACCTTACGACCGAATTTGTCAGCTACCCAACCCCAGAACCACGCACCAAACAGTGAACCAAATGCTGAGATAGAGAAGATGAGACCGATGGTTGCACCGTCGAACATACGTACATCACGTAGGTAAGTGGTTACGAAGCCACCAAAGAATTGGAAACCGTAGAAGTTGAGGCCAGCCAGTAATAGGCACGTTAGTGTGATCTTACGGTAAGGCTTGCTTAGCATTTCGCCCCAAGAGCCTTTTTTCGCTGGTGTATTTGATTCTTCTGCTTTTGCTTGCTCTTCTTCACCGTAGGCGATCACTTTGCTGTCGCTAGGTAATACAAAGATCATGACAACAGCTGCTGCCAATGGTGGGATACCACCTACAAGCATTAGGCTTTCCCATGGTGCATCGATGCTTGCAATAAATGCTGCATACGCACCCATTACCATCAGTGCTACAGAGAACATAGAAGACGCGAATGCCGTCAACTTACCACGTACCGTTGGCGTAAATAGGCCGATCATCAGGCTCACTGCCACGGTGAAGTAACCACCCAGTGACAAACCAATGATGAAACGCATTGCTGCCCATGTTGTGTAGTCGGTGAACATCATATTGATGATCGTTGCGCCACCGTTTAGGGCTGTGATGGTAATAAGAGTGGATTTCTTACCAAATTTTGTTGCGAACCAAGCACAGCTCAATGCACCGATAAGTGCACCAACCGACTGCCATGTATAGAACTGGGCAGTGTCTGACAGGCTAATACCATCATACGCTTCAACGATGTATGGGCGTACGTAGTCAATAATTACAAAGTTATAACAATAAAAAAAGTAACCAACCAGTATCGCTAGATAGGCAGCTACCCTTTGAATCATAGGAACTTCGCTCATGTGTCTTTTGGCATTCATGACCGATAAACCTCTATTTCACTTAGGATTTGTTGCTATTCAAACTTAAAGAACACGATCTTATTGGGATCATCTTCGATTTCGTGTCGTGGTGAATCATAGTTTTTTTAAGGTCATTAGATCCGTGATCAATATCAATTTTAAAATGAATGCGTACCCAATTGGTGGTTTTTAGTGATGGGGGTCTCATTAAATCGGTATTTTTGGCATTTTTGAATATATAACCGTCTATATTGGTGATTATAGTCACAGTTATGGCGGGATTATCGTTTAGATATGCTTTTTTAAAGTAATATCCAAGCACAAATAATTAGCACCCAGAATTATGGAAACCCTGAAATGGTTACGTACTCAAGTTTTGTGGTGATTGCGTTATACGTGTTAATCACCATACTAATCAGCTATTTAGTGAATAAGCGCTACAGCAATGGTGGCGACTTTTCCACGGGTGGAAAGCAATTTGGCTGGTTTACGGCGGGTGTTTCGATACTTGCGACTTACATTAGTGCGATGACGTTTGTAGGGATGCCTGGTTGGGTTTATAGCTCTGGCATGGAAGCGATGAGTATTCACCTTAACTATCCCATCGTTATCTTTTTTACTGTCATTTTCTTTGTGCCTGTCTTCTATAAGCTGGGTCTGACTTCGATTTATGAATACCTTGAGCACCGCTTTGGGGTGTATGCAAGAACCATCAACTCGATTGTGTTCATCGTGGTTCAATGTATCTCTGCGGGGGTGATTTTGTATGCCGTTGCGCTGATCTTAGTGCAAGTTCTGCCTATCAGTATTTCTGAAGCCATTATCTACATAAGTATTTTCACCGCTTGCTATACCTATGCGGGCGGGATTTCCACGGTTATCTGGACCGATATGTTGCAATCTGCAGTATTGGTTGCGGGCAGTATCGCTATCTTTGCCATTCTAATGACAGAGATTAATGCGGCAGATTATCTTTCTCGTGATCACTTGAATATCATCAACTTAGATTTTGATTTGGGCGTGGATACCACACTCTGGGCTGGCGTGGTTGCCGTGAGCTTTTTACATTTGAGTGTGTACGGTACCAACCAATTGATCATCCAACGCACGTTAGCGACGAGATGTGAAAAAACGGCGCAGAAGTCAATGTTGTTGTGTGGTTACGGTGCTTTTTTCGTGTACTTATTCTTCGCGGTACTCGGTGTGCTTCTAAGTGTTTTCTATCAAGATCAATCGTTTGAAAACAGCAACGAAGTGATTTTGGATTTCGTTTTCAACCACACTAACCCAATCGTCGTTGGTTTGATCATTTCCGCATTGGCGGCGGCCGCAATGTCGACCTTGGATTCGACCTACAACTCAATGGCGACCGTCGCAACGTTCGATATCTACAAGCGTTTCGTTCGCAAAAGTGCCGATGATGAGCACTACGAAAAAGTCGCAAGAAAGATGAGTTTACTTGCTGCGGCCATGGTGGTGGTGCCAGCTCTTCTGGCGGTATCGAATGAATCGGTACTCAAAACCATCGCTAGTCTGACTTCTATCTTCGTTGGTATCCGTTTAGGTTCATTCGTGCTTGGTTTATTCTGGGCAAAAGCCAATGAGAAAGGCGTGATCGTTGGCAGTATCATGAGTGTGATTGCGGTGTTTACTGCGATGTATCTCGACGTGGCTTGGCCGTGGTTCGCGCCAATTGGTACGTTCGTCTTCCTTTTGTTTGGTGTGTTAGTGAGCCGTCGTTGGGGCGCTGTGACTGCCGAGCAACAAATTTTTATCAATAATCAAAAACATCTTTTTGCAAAGCCAACCGCAAGCCATTATGGGCTATTGGTGTTCGCTGTGGCGACCATCGCTGCTTGTATGGTTCTCCCTGATTGGCTTTATGCTGCATTGTCGTAATAGGTAAGTTTATGCTGTCCATCTTTGATATTTACAAGATTGGTGTGGGCCCTTCTAGCTCTCACACCAATGGTCCAATGATCGCGGGCTACCACTTCACTCGTTTGATTGAATCGAACTTGGCAAAAGTGGTTCGTATTCAAGTCGATTTATACGGCTCACTCTCGTTAACGGGGATTGGTCACCATACTGACCGTGCAACCATTTTGGGTCTGTTGGGTAACAAACCAGATACCATCAAAATCGCTTCTGCGAACAAAGCGATGCGCAAGGCGATTGAAGAGGGCATGATGTCTGTCGATGGCCGTCATGAAATCGAATTCAACTACAAAACGGATATGTTGTTCCATGAAGAGAATCTTCCTCTGCATGAGAATGGCATGACGATTACTGCGCTCGATGCGCATGGCAATCAGGTTGGGTTTGAAACTTACTACTCTATCGGTGGTGGTTTCATCGCAACGGCGGATGAACTGCAAAATGGCAGTGCGACTGCACCTGTAGACGTTGAGTTCCCATTCTCCAGTGCGGACGAAATGTTGGCACAGGCAGAGAAGAATGGCATGAGCCTTGGCGGCATGATTCTGAAAAATGAACAAGCGTTTCAGGATATGGAAGCCATCAATCAACGTGCAGAACAGATCTGGCGTGTGATGACGCGTTGCATGGAGCGCGGTTTCGAGACAGAAGGTATCTTGGATGGTGGCTTGAACGTGACCCGCCGTGCGCCAAACTTGTTGAAGAAGCTTGAAGCAAATGCAGCAATCGAAAACGATCCAATGGAAATCATGGATTGGATTAACCTGTTTGCTTTTTCTGTGAGTGAAGAAAACGCCGCTGGTGGACAAGTCGTAACGTCACCAACCAATGGTGCGGCGGGTGTGATTCCTGCGGTATTGATGTACTACCATCGTTTCATCAAAGAGCTCGATACTAAACAGCTTAAAGACTTCCTTGCTGTATCCGGTGCGATTGGCATTTTGTACAAAACTAATGCGTCTATCTCGGGTGCCGAAGTGGGTTGTCAGGGCGAAGTTGGCGTGTCTTCTTCCATGGCGGCAGCTGGCTTGACGGCGCTGCGTGGTGGTAGCAATGAACAAATTTGTATTGCGGCCGAGATTGCCATGGAGCACTCACTAGGCATGACTTGTGACCCAATTGGGGGCTTAGTGCAAGTTCCGTGTATTGAGCGTAATGCGATGGGTGCAATGAAAGCGATCAATGCTTCTCGCATGGCATTAAAGCGTAATAGTAAATGTTTGATCTCGTTGGATAAGGTGATTGAAACCATGTATCAAACGGGCAAAGACATGAACAAGAAATACCGCGAGACGTCACTGGGTGGATTGGCTTTGATTCACCTAGCGCCACCTTGCGAATAATGAGTTAGGCAAATCTAACCAACAAAAAAGCCGAAGCACTGAGATGCATCGGCTTTCCTTTTTTGGAACGTTTATAACTTAGCTATGCGTTTGCTCACCTTTTGGTGTGCGTTGGTTTGGTTGATAGTGCAAAATCACCATCGAAGTAGGTGATAGCAAAACCTCGCCTTCAGCATGCCCTGGGTTAAGGTTACGTACGTTTGTGTCGCAGATCGTTACCCATTCTTGCTTTCGCTCATTGGGGAGCTTAAAGCGCGCTGTAGCGTTAGTTTGGTTGATGAGATAGACCAGCTCTTGTCCTTCTTTACCGATGCCAAGGTGAAGTGCGACAGAGCTTAAACGGTTCCAATCATCATGCTCCATTAAGCGACCGTCTGTTCGGCGCCAGAAAATGCGGTTGTTATTGCGGTTTTCGCCACTGAAAGCTCGGATAAATGGCACCATGTATTGATTTCGGTTGGCGACCATTTGTGACATCCACGTTTTGAAATGTTGCTTACGCTCCGTTTCTCCCCAGTTAAGCCAACTGGTTTCGTTATCTTGGCAATAGGCATTATTGTTACCGCCTTGGGTGTGAGACAGCACGTCAGCAGTGAGGATGTGTGGGATTCCAAAAGCAAACAGCAAGCTGGCAATAAGGTTGCGTTTTTGCTTCTCACGCGTGGCGATGATCATCAGGTTTTCCGTCTCGCCTTCGACACCGTAGTTTTCTGAGCGATTGTCACCGTGGCCGTCGCGATTTTCTTCGCCATTAGCTTCGTTATGTTTGTGCTTGTAAGACACTAAATCTTGCAGTGTGAAGCCATCGTGATACGTGATGTAATTCACCGTGAGTTTGTATGGCCAGTTCGCTGCACTATAAATGTCACGAGAGCCCATTAATCGAGTGGCAAACTCTTTTAAATAGCCTTGATCACCGCGCCAAAAACTGCGGGAAATATCACGCAGTTTGTCATTACACTCGTTCCAGCCAAATGGAAAGTTACCCACTTGGTAGCCATTTGGACCAATATCCCAAGGTTCGGCAATCAATTTGGTTTCACGCAAAATTGGGTCTTGCGCTACGGCTTTAAAGAAAGCTGCTTCTGGGTTGTAATCATCGCCCTGTCGACCTAACGTTGCAGCCAAGTCAAAACGGAAGCCATCGACTTTAAATTCGCTAACCCAGTAGCGCAATGTATCCATTACAAGGTTTAAAGCGGGTTGATAGGTGAGATCGACCGTGTTTCCGCAGCCAGTGTAATTTGCAAAGTGGTTACCATGCTTGATGTAAAAACGGGAGTCGAGCGCTTTCAGGTTGAAAATTGTAGGCCCTTCCCCCCCCTCTGCAGTGTGGTTGTAAACCACGTCGAGAATCACTTCGATGCCGTTTTTGTGCAGTTCTCGAATCGTTGTTTTGAGCTCTGTGACGGCGTCTTTTTCTGCATAGCGCGGATCAGGCACCATAAAGAGATAAGGGTTGTATCCCCAATAGTTGACCTTTTCCATCTCTAGTAGGTGAGGCTCATGCATACACGCAGCGACAGGTAGCAATTGCAGCGTGTTGATGTTTTGCTGTTCATAAAAGGCCAGCATTTCAGGTGACGCAAGACCTAAATAACGCCCCTTCAGTTTGTCCTCAACTTCTGGGTGGAGTTGGGTAAGCCCTTTGACGTGTGTCTCAAACAACACCATCTCTTCTCTTGGTATACGCGGATGATCCGTATCTTGCCAGTCAAAATTATCTTCGATAACGATGCACTTCGGCATATCGAAACTTTTGGCTGGAGAGTAGGGAGGGTGGTAGTGGAGGGCTTTATCAATTGACTTTGCGTAAGGGTCAGAAATTAATAGTGGCTCTTCCTTGTGGGAGACAAGGTAACCGTATTTTTGCCCCGGCTTAATATCCGGAATAAAAGTATGACGTATGCCAGCGTATTCATTCGGTAAATCATGAAGCGCGTAACTGCCATCGCCTGCAAACAGGGCGAGTTTTATGTCTTTATTCCCCGGAGCGTGAATAGAGAAGTTACAACCTTCTTTATTTACAGTTGCACCCAAGGGGTAAGGGCGAGAGAGAAGTCGTGTCATCGGAGATACTTTATTTAATATTTATTGCTACCTTTAGGAAACTATAAGTTAAAAACTTTGTCTTACTAAGGTCAACCACCCTAAATATAAAAATATTCATGTAATTTAATTACTTTATGTGACGGCTTAGAGTCAAAAATATGAAATGGCTATCACTTTGTAGCGGCTCAAAACCGAATAAACTTACTAATTCCTCCCTAGATTGGTGATCTGACTCGAAAAAACACCATTCGGTAAATTTTCTACTCCCTTCTCATCCCCCCTAAATTAGTTTGGGGCGGAGGAAGTCATCCTTGTACGCCTCGGGTAATCTCATAACTGTTGAAACAAACGGGGATTCGTTCCCATCTTACCTCTCTTTCTTTAGGTGTGTTTTTACTGCCTATATTCACCTAAAAGAGTGAGCAGGGAAGACAGAATTATAAATACCCTTAATGGAGTTAAGAATGAAAAAAGTAAGTGCAATTGCTGCTGCTGTGGCTGCAACTTTAGCTGCTGGTTCTGCGTTCGCAGTGGATTTCCACGGTTACATGCGTGCTGGCGTTGGCGTGAACGCTGACGGTGGTCAACAATTAACATTCGAAAAGAACAAGATCGGTCGTCTAGGTAATGAAAGCGATATCTACGGCGAGATTCAACTAGGTAAAGAAGTTTACAACAACAACGGCAAAACGTTCTACGTAGACTCTATGGTTGCAATGACTTCTAATGGTTCAAACGACTGGGAAAGCACTTCTGCTAACTGTGGTTTGGATAACGGCGAAGTGAAATGTGTTGACGATGCACAATTCGCACTACGTCAATTCAACGTTCAAGCTAAAGGCCTACTAAACTTTGCTCCAGAAGCAACACTTTGGGCTGGTAAGCGCTACTACCAACGTCACGACATTCATATCTCTGACTTCTACTACTGGAACATCTCTGGCGCGGGCGCTGGTGTTGAAGGTATCGAAGCTGGTCCAGGTAAAGTTTCTTTCGCTTGGGTTCGTAACGACCGTGGCGATATCGCAGATCCAGGTAACGATGGCGGCGATACAAACGTTAACACTCTAGACGTACGTTATGCAGGTCTTCCTCTATGGGACAACGGTTCTCTAGAAATGGGCTTGAACTACGCAATCCTTAACGAAACTGACGCTGCGCCAAACGGCACTAAAGATGCGAAAAACGGCGTAATGTTCACAGCAGAATTGACTCAAGGTCTAGACGCTGGTTTCAACAAAACAGTGCTTCAGTACGGTACTGAAGGCTACTCAAAAACAATGGCATTCTACGGCGACGGTAGCTGGTACGGCGCAGAAGCTGATAACGGTGCATCTGGTTACCGCCTAATCAACTGGGGTGTAATCGGCATGGGTGACAGCTGGGAAATGGGTCACCAGTTAGTTTACGGTGTTGGTGAAGACATGTGGGCTGGCCAAGACAAGTGGGAAACAATGTCTGTTGTAGTTCGTCCAATGTACAAATGGGATGACAACCACAAAACTATCTTCGAAGCTGGTTACGCTATCGATGATAACGACGGCGACGAAAACAAATACGGTAAGCTAACTGTTGCTCAAGCATGGTCTGCTGGTTCTAGCTTCTGGGCTCGTCCTGAAATCCGTGTTTACGCTTCTTACCTAACGGCTGACAAAGAAGACAACTCTAACACATTTGACAACGGTCGTTCAGACGATACGTTCCAATTCGGTGTACAAGCTGAAGCTTGGTGGTAATCATCTAACCACTAAGTCCTAAATTGTCCTAGAATGATACAGCCAGAACTTATCTGGCTGTATTTATTTAAAAAACAATAAAGAGTCGAGGTAGACAGTAATGAAAAAATGGCTTGCTCCCGTACTGCTGGGCATGTTGGCTACTGGTTGTGCGTCCGTAGAACAAGTAGAGATGAGTCCAAAAGGTCAGCAACAAGTGATCACTCAATCGGGTGATATTCAATGGGTAACGGTTGATGTACCTGTGGTTACTGAATTCGCTTTGACTGATAAAAGCCAAATGCTGTTGGATGGTAACAGTGCTGGCGCTATTGCAGCGTTTGCTCTTCCGGGCAACCGTGGCAGTCTCGATATCAAATTAGAGACATTCGTAAGTAAAGAACTTCAATTTTATGCTCCTAATGTCGCAGTGATGAACTCGGCAGGAGAAACTATTTACCAAGCAGATTTCTCAAAGTTTAAGTACGAACCAGCAAAACTGTTGGACAATGATAAATTCGTACTTGATCTCAATGTGATTCCAGACATGACAGGTAACGATCTGCATGTATTGGTGTACACGACTTCCGCTGATCTAAAAGGCAGTACGCAAGTTCTGCATCCTGCAAAAGCCTTCGCCATGGCGCGCCACACTCAGCCGCCAGATATTGCAGACCCTTTAGCGAAACACAGCCCACTGGGTCAGTTCCGTTTGTCGGTATCCGCAAATGATATCGTGAATACCAAGATTGTTGCGAAAAACGACAACATTCCTCAAGGTACGGATCTCACTAGCTACTACCACAGCTCAATTGAAGCGGCAGTGGCAGCGAACGATATTCCGAAAGCACTCACCTTGCTCGATGAAGCAAAAGAGCTGGGTATTGAAGGTGCGCAACAAGTGTTTGTGAAAGCCGTAAATAAAAAATAATTGAATATAAAAGGCCAGCAAAATGCTGGCCTTTTTTCA
Organism: Vibrio sp. A1-1; assembly: GCF_021728175.1. NCBI lineage: Bacteria > Pseudomonadati > Pseudomonadota > Gammaproteobacteria > Vibrionales > Vibrionaceae > Vibrio > Vibrio sp. A1-1. The sequence continues at coordinate 2,779 of NZ_JAKKCL010000006.1, read as the reverse complement.
TAGAATATAAACCAATAAAAATACCCCTACATAGAGTTATCTTATTCACATAATTATTTTTATTGTTTTGTTTTTTATATTGGTTAGATCAATAATTATTGACAGTTCCTAACTTATTTTTTGTACTTAGGAAATAAATAAACTTCTCGAAGTAATTTAAATTCGCAATCCGACGATATTTATTTAGCGTTTGATATTTCCATTTTAATAACGATTAATATTTCTTTTAAACGTTGAGTTTATTTTGCTTTGGATATACTAAAAAGGAATTACGTGAAATGAACATGATGAAGACCTCTCTTGCTGCTGCCCTACTTGTTGCCTTGGTGGGTTGTCAATCGACTGCAGAACCAGAAGCGGCCGCAGAGCCCGTTGTGAATATGTCTCAAGACGAAGTGGTTGCTTTCATGAAAGCGTGTGACAACCCAGATAGCACGGCGAAAGGACCAATTTCTAAACCACTGTTTGTGGTGGGCACGTTTGCGGATTCCGACTGGAAACACGTGCCTCAACGTCAATACACCTACAAAGGAAATAACTTCTACCAAGCTGTGATTCAAGAAAAAGTAGGCTCCTACAAAATGCAGTATGCGACCGAGTTGTGGTTCCCACAATTTACCGCTAAAGGGAATCGAATGAACGTTGGTGAATTAACACCATTAACATTTGGTGGTTACGGTACAGATACTTCAGTTGATATTAAAGAAGACGGGAAATATGTCTGGAGCCTTCAATTTGAAGGAAAAGGCAAACCGCTTCATGTTATGGTAAATAAGTGTCAATAATATTCCATTCAGTTATTTAAAATCTGTTTTTATTTATTAACCCCTACATGGGAAGCATGTTGGGGTTAATTTTATTACTCAAATGTTTTTACTTAATTTGAGTAAGTTAGGGAGAGTAAAATGCGTAACGTCCGACGTAACCATCGCCTGTATCGATCGCTGCTTGCGTTAAGTGTGATTGGTGCTTTATCTGCGTGTAATTCTTCTGGTGGTGGCGATACTAATAGCAGCACTCCGCTACCGGATACCAGTTATGCTTGCCAAGCCAATGTCATGGCGCAAAGTAACCAACTTCGTACTTATCAAATCATGGTCGAGAGTTTTGTGGATGGTGATGCAAGCATTGGTCACGGTACGGGCTATGGCACCAGTCACCATAATGGCGATTTGCAAGGGGTGATTGATTCACTTGATTACATCCAAGATTTAGGGATGAATGCGATTTGGTTGACGCCGATTTTTGAGTCTGAAGCGATAGCAGGACAAGATCACTGGGCCGATCGTTTGGACGCCACGGGTTATTTTGCGACAGATTACTTTAAGATCGACCCAAAATTTGGTGATTTAGCGACCGCGAAAACTCTAGTCGAAGAAGCACACAAGCGCGGTTTATACGTGTTTTTTGATGGCGTATTTGGTCATCACAAAGATGGTTTGATCAAACCATCTCCCTCCGGCTTGTTGCCAACGGGATCGAGTAACCCCGTTGATTACCCGGCCAGTCTCGACTTCTACAAAGAGGTAGCAACGTATTGGATCAAAGAACTCAAGATTGACGGCTGGCGTTTAGATCAAGCCTATCAAGTTCCGACAGACGCTTGGACACAACTTCGTAAAGCTGTCGATGAAGCCTCGCAAGGTGTCACGTACACCAATAGCAAAGGCGAACAAGTGAATCCGTTGGGTTACATGGTGGCAGAGATTTGGAAAGGGGAGTCTGAGATCGCGAATGAGGCGTATGGATCGAACAGCGATCCAGCATTGTGCTCTGCATTTGACTTCCCGATGCGCTATCGCATCGTAGAAACTTTGGCCGTGAATGAGAGCGGCGTGGGTGGTCGCGGTGTGGATTGGCTAGACAACGGCTACAGCACACACAACCAATATCCAACGCATGCGCAACCGAATTTGATGATCGGCAACCATGATTTAGTGCGCTTTGGTGACTTGTTGCAACGCGGAAACTTGGCGGATGTGAATGATGCAGAATATTGGTTACGCCATAAAGCTGCGTTTGCCTTCCAAGCTGCCTACACTGGGCCAATCACGCTGTACTACGGCGATGAAATCGGGGATCAAGTGGATGGTTTTGCCGCAAAAGAAGACAACAACACCTGCGCCATTCAAGGTTTGTGCGATGATCACGTTGCGCGCAGCAGTGCAAAAATTGAAGGTGTGACGGCGACACTTGACGCAAACCAAGCCGATCTCAAAGCTTACGTGAAATCGCTGATGACGATGCGCAGTGCGCACCCAGCATTGTATCAGGGGTCACGCACGAATTTAGTTGCGAGTAACGGCAGTTATGTGGACTTGAAACAATCTGGTACAGACAAAGTACTGTTTGCGCTAAACACTTCGAAAAGCGCGAGAACAATTATTCTTAATCAGGAAAGTGTTAGTACTGGTGAGTTGGTGGATCTGCTCACGAATGAAAAAATTACGCCAAGCAATGGTCAATATCAAATTCCGATGTCGCCATTACAAGGTCGATTCTTTGCGGTTACACCCTAGGAAGTATCCAGAATCACCGCTCATCAGTTGAGCTGACCAGAAGCTTTTCTCATACACAAGCCAAGTGTTGTTGCTGACCCCCATAGGCGCACACTTGGCTTTTTTCCGTCCGTTTTACTTTTCCCTTAATGGTTTTCCAACCGAGATTTCGCAGCCAATTTAGGAATAAACTGCTTCATACAGAACACCAAGAAGCTTAAGCAGCCGAGTCTGATGCTCTTGAACACCCGTTATGAAGCTTTGGCCGCCAAATTCGAGTG
>NZ_JAKKCL010000054.1:0-1066 GCF_021728175.1 Vibrio sp. A1-1 | reverse complement strand
TAAGGAGGTGATCCAGCGCCAGGTTCCCCTAGCGCTACCTTGTTACGACTTCACCCCAGTCATGAACCACAAAGTGGTAAGCGTCCCCCCGAAGGTTAAACTACCTACTTCTTTTGCAGCCCACTCCCATGGTGTGACGGGCGGTGTGTACAAGGCCCGGGAACGTATTCACCGTGGCATTCTGATCCACGATTACTAGCGATTCCGACTTCATGGAGTCGAGTTGCAGACTCCAATCCGGACTACGACGCACTTTTTGGGATTCGCTCACTTTCGCAAGTTGGCCGCCCTCTGTATGCGCCATTGTAGCACGTGTGTAGCCCTACTCGTAAGGGCCATGATGACTTGACGTCGTCCCCACCTTCCTCCGGTTTATCACCGGCAGTCTCCCTGGAGTTCCCGACATTACTCGCTGGCAAACAAGGATAAGGGTTGCGCTCGTTGCGGGACTTAACCCAACATTTCACAACACGAGCTGACGACAGCCATGCAGCACCTGTCTCAGAGTTCCCGAAGGCACCAATCCATCTCTGGAAAGTTCTCTGGATGTCAAGAGTAGGTAAGGTTCTTCGCGTTGCATCGAATTAAACCACATGCTCCACCGCTTGTGCGGGCCCCCGTCAATTCATTTGAGTTTTAATCTTGCGACCGTACTCCCCAGGCGGTCTACTTAACGCGTTAGCTCCGAAAGCCACGGCTCAAGGCCACAACCTCCAAGTAGACATCGTTTACGGCGTGGACTACCAGGGTATCTAATCCTGTTTGCTCCCCACGCTTTCGCATCTGAGTGTCAGTATCTGTCCAGGGGGCCGCCTTCGCCACCGGTATTCCTTCAGATCTCTACGCATTTCACCGCTACACCTGAAATTCTACCCCCCTCTACAGTACTCTAGTCTGCCAGTTTCAAATGCTATTCCGAGGTTGAGCCCCGGGCTTTCACATCTGACTTAACAAACCACCTGCATGCGCTTTACGCCCAGTAATTCCGATTAACGCTCGCACCCTCCGTATTACCGCGGCTGCTGGCACGGAGTTAGCCGGTGCTTCTTCTGTCGCTAACGTCAAA
>NZ_JAKKCL010000053.1:0-1101 GCF_021728175.1 Vibrio sp. A1-1 | reverse complement strand
TATACCGAATCAACTTGAAGATGCAGGCTTGAGAACCTGAAAATTATCATTAATTCGAGATGCCAAAGAGCCTGCGATCTCTGGAAGAGTCACAGTAAAAAATTGGTCTATTGCCGCCTTGAAGTCCCGTTTACTTTTGAAGTAAACGTTGTTCCTCGACTTCTCATTCATTACTTTCCAAAGCCGCTCTATTGGATTGAGGTTTGGGCTGTAAGGTGGAAGATAATGCAGCTCGATATTAAGGACAAATGCCGCATCTCTGACCAAGTCACTACGGTGATATCCCGCACCATCTAAAATGATATGAAGCTTATGAGCTAACGGATAACTCTCTCTTAACTTACAGAAAAAGCGAACTATCGTTTCACTGTTAATGCTCTCATAATCATCAATAATAGTAGCTCCGATATCTGACAGGTTCAGTGCGCCAAGAATGTTCAATCGACTGCGATTTCCCGTTGTTTCAATCACTTTATCTTGACCAGTTCGTATCCAGCCATGAGATATTTTTGTTGATAGGGTTGGGTGAACAGCATCGATAAAGACTATCGATTCATCCTCGTCACAACTTGCCTTTAGCGCTTCGTAAGCATCTATGAAAGCTTGTTGTTTTGCTTCATCAAACTTATGTGGAACGCCTTTCGGTTGCTTGTAGCTAAAACCGTTATGGTGAAGCCATTTGTTCATACCAGAGACAGTGTAATCAAGTCCAAAAGTCTCTTTAACGTAGGCGACAATTTGATGAGTATGAGGATAGGTTCTCTCAGTCAAATGCTCGATTAGGTGCATGGTTTGAGTTGCAGAAAGCTTGCTTTGACTTCCGCCATTTTCAGGCTTAAGTTTTTCAGAAAGAACGTAGTCGCTAAGGTGACGTGCAACGGTGGATTCATGAATCCGAAGAGCTTGTGAAATCATGGTCTGACTCCAGCCTTCAGAAGCCAGCAAAACAGCCTTAATACGGTCGCAAACTCGACTATCACGTTCAATATCGTGCATTTGTTCGAGTTGCAGTTTCTGTTGAGGAGTCAGTGTAATTTTCATGGTTCGTAGCATGATCCTGATTCTAAAAAAAATCAAGCATCTTCAATGATCACGGGTATA
>NZ_JAKKCL010000052.1:0-1307 GCF_021728175.1 Vibrio sp. A1-1 | reverse complement strand
CAGGGCAAGATTACGAAGCCCCTTGTACTGCAAGGACTTGCGAAAGGTAGCTATTGCTACGGTTTGCTTTTTTCTGCTTTCTTTTGATCCCTGCTTTGAAGCTGGTTTCTTCCGTCAGCAGATTTAAAGCTATATGTCTTATAACTGCTAAATTCTCACCAGCTTGCTCTCGACGAATCCGACATTCATCTTCTTTAAAACCTACGTCTAATCGCCAGTGCATCTGATTTTCAATGCTCCAATGTGCTCGCGTGCTCTCTAGTAAAGCTTTAGCCGTCAGTTTTGCTGAGCTTATGTAGTGCTTGATTTGCATTGTTTCTGCTGGCTTATCACCTTCTTGACGAATTGAAACGACCATACCAATGGTGGAGAGTCCCGCCCAATCAAGCGCTATATCGCCTAAGAAATCTGTATTGTGAACAACCATACTCAAACGCGTTTCTGTACGACCATGTCCTTTCTCTTGAGTGACGTATTTATCACCTTCAAAACTATTGAGCATACTCGAATTAAAGACTTGGCTAATCGCTTGCTCCAATCGTTTTTGATTACCTTTTACCGCTAAGAGGTAATCTGCATCTTGGCCGACTATCTTTTCAGCTATATCCTTCTGGCATCCCATAGCATCAATCGTCACTAAGCAACCTCGTAAGGAAAGCATTTCAAGCAGTTCGGGGATCGCTTTGATTTCATTGCTTTTATCTGCTGTTTTAACCTGCCCTAACACAACTTGATTTGCAGCACTAAACGCACTAACCATATGGATTGCACCACAACGCTTGTCTTTGTTGTATGTGCCTCTGAGAGTTTTGCCGTCGATAGCAATCACTTCACCCTCAGTCACCTCATGACAGTCTTTCATCCACGCAGTAAAGCATCGTTGCAGTTGCTTGGCGGAAATAAGATTGATAACTCGGGCAATGGTATCGTGTACTGGTATGCCTTGTTTGAAATCACCATACTGTCTAAGCCATTCCAAGTTATCTTCACCAAAATCTTCAATATCTTCCCAACCTTCAGCACCAGCAATCACTGCTGCAATTGTTAAGAAGATAATGTCGGTTAGCGTGTGCTCTATTTTCCAGGCTTGGCGAGGGTCTCGAATAACTGAAATATGGTCCAAAAGGCTTAATCCGCTCATTAGGCTAAATATCTGCTGTTAAAAAACAGTATATGATCACACCTAAATCTGATCATCAAATCGATCTTGGATGTATTGAGATTATTGTGACTTCAGTATCTAATTAGTGAAAATATGACTTCACGTCATCCCTTATTCCATAAGGGGTTTTCATGATCTTGCCCTG
>NZ_JAKKCL010000051.1:0-1381 GCF_021728175.1 Vibrio sp. A1-1 | reverse complement strand
AGGGGTCTGAAGCCCAATGGAACGAAAACGTACTATAAGGACTTCCTCCCGATGTCAATGGGTGCTCTGAACGCAATCACAATGAAGATTAAGATGCAGTACTATAAGCGGTCATACTGGAATATTCTGTTCCGGACCAAAATGAAAGACGCTCGCAAGAACCTCATACGCTAATCGGATATTTAACATCCTAACGTTTTCTCAGGCACCTCTTGCGGGGTCTTAACCCTTATCATATTTGCGTTGTCATCATTGGTGGTAAGAGATTTATTTAGGTTGAATAACAATTTTCGAATGATTCACCATAGTGAAGTATTGCCCAACAGTGTCGTGCATTTTTTGCAGCTAAAGCAATAGCGGCTCGCCAGTAACCACGGCGATCTTTGACATCACAGACCCACTTACTGAGCGGATCGTCTTTTCGTCCGGCGCTAGCCATCATTGAACGCGCCCCCTGCACAAGCAGACTACGAATATAGTTGTCACCAGCTTTAGTAATTCGCCCTAATTTTGGTTTCCCTCCGCTGCTGTATTGAGAAGGCGTTAAACCCAACCAGGCCGCCAATTGACGGCCATTACGAAACTCTTTTCCGTCAGAGATCGCTGATACTAGAGCACTGGCTGTCATAGGTCCAACCCCCTTTAGTTGCATCAATAGTCGGCATCGTTCATCTTGCTCTGCCGTCTCTTTAATCAGTCGGTCGAACTTTAAAAGCCTGCGCTCAATGTTGTCTATATGAAGAAATAATTCATCCATGCAAGTTGCGGCTAAGGTTGGAAGGTGAACCTTCATGCTCTCGAACTCGTTACGCAATCGCTCCGGTGATAAAGGAGCAATCACACCAAACTCAGCGAGCAAACCACGAATGCGGTTGCATACTGCCGTCCTTTCTTCATTTAGGTCCTGCCTAGCTCGGTGCAAACATTGAATCGATTGCTGCTCTTCTGACTTGATGCTAACAAATCGCATATGAGGACGTTGAACTGCTTCACAGATAGCTTGAGCATCAGCAGCATCATTTTTCCCTGCTTTGCCAGACAGTCGATAAGGAGAGACAAACTTAGGAGCGATGAGGCGAACTTCGTGGCCGACATTTTTGAATAATCGGGCCCAAAAATGAGCGCTGCTACATGCTTCCATTCCAATCAGACACGGTGGCATATTGGCTACCGTTTCTAACAGCTTGGCCCGACTTACTTTGGGTTTGCATAAAATGGTATTGCCTTTGTGGTCAACACCATGCAATGCGAACACATTTTTTGCTAGGTCGATACCTAATACAGTCACAGCCATGTTGTTATCTCCGTATGAAATGGTGAATTTATCATCTCAGAACTAACGGCTGAGTGATAGGGAGGAAGTCCATTCCATACGCTAAGC
>NZ_JAKKCL010000050.1:0-1583 GCF_021728175.1 Vibrio sp. A1-1 | reverse complement strand
GTAATCGTTCACCAAGGTAACTTGACTTGATATTAACGGAGGGCGAGAGCCGCCTATAGATCAAAGACGTTGGGGTACGCTCTCTTCGCCACAACAGCCGTGATGATTTCACTCAACACTGACATTGCTGATAAGCCACGTTTTTTACAGGTTTCTATGAGGGTATGTATCCTACTGCGGAATTTATCGCCTGCATCCGAGGTCGTTCCGAAGCTGATTTTCCTTTGGATTACAAAGCCCCTAATACATCGCTCAGCTTCATTATTGGTTAAGGGGATTGACGTTTTCTTGAGGAAAACCCACAAGCTCTCTCTATGTTTGAGCAATAACTTGCACCGCCCCCGATACCGCTTGACCATGACATCAGTCCCTTTGCTCAACCAATGATCGAACGATTTCTGCAACCTACACATTCTTCGTAAGTACAGCACATAATCTAACTCATCTTGTTCATAACGATGCCGAGTATGGAAAATGGCGTTCGTCAGCAAACAAAGATGTTTACCAATATAAGCGGTGTGGCCACCGCCACTATAATCCGCCATTTGCTGAAGATTGCGCTTCACATGTGCCCAACATAACTGATGACGGTCTGCGGCTATCCAGTTATAGCTTGGGCACTGGTCGCTGACCACAATGCCGGTATACTCTTCATCGATGACCTTCTTCGCTGAGGAGGTCGAGCGCGAATACAGAATTTGTTCATAGACAAGGTCATCACTTGCCACTAACCAACACCAGCGAAGGCTTTGTTCATCATTTCGGTGATGCGAGGTTTCGTCAGTATGAATCAAAGGCGCTTTCTTTAACGCTTGTTTTATCGCTTGATGCAATGGAGTCAGCATTGAAGCGACTTTTGTTTGCGCTTCGCTAATCGCACCAACAGAAAACGTTGTGCCGAGTTGCTCTTTGAGCAGTGATTGGATCTTTCGAACGCTAAGGTGATATTGTCCTGCAAGCACACCAATGTAGCTTAATAAATTGGGACCGATAATCCCTTGTGATGCATTGTCAGGCTTTTGAGCTTTCACTGTTTCCTTGCAGTGGCGACATTGACCTGAAAATAAACGGTATTCAGTGATATCGACAGTGGGCTTGGGAATATCAAAGACTTGGTGTCGGTAGTAAGGACCATCATTAACATCAATGTCAGACTGAGCGCAACAAGGACAAGCATCCGGGAAGCAATCAATAATGGTATCCGTATCTTTTAATGGGGAGAGTTTTCGTTGATGCCCGGTGTGGCCTTGTTTAGCTCCTCTCGAATTGCGACCACCAGAGCTTTGATCTTTTTTCGCTCATGCTTGTCCTTAGGGTTGTCAGACGAAGGTGGTTTCGATGAATTTTTGGAGTTAGTTGCTTGTTTATCGGTAAGGTGGCGCAACTGTTCCCACAACTCTTCAATCAGTGCGTTTGCTTCATTAAGGTCAGAGGCTACGGGCGGTTCCTCTTGATATTTAGGGGCTTTCTTTCTGCTCATAACAAACAGGATGAAGCACTGGAATGATCACTCAATAGCCAAAAGTGGATCAAGTGCTGAGTGTCACACTTTTTCTGTCAATATGGGCTCGGTGAACACTTAC
>NZ_JAKKCL010000005.1:0-252878 GCF_021728175.1 Vibrio sp. A1-1 | reverse complement strand
TTAAATCTGCTGACGGAAGAAACCAGCTTCAAAGCAGGGATCAAAAGAAAGCAGAAAAAAGCAAACCGTAGCAATAGCTACCTTTCGCAAGTCCTTGCAGTACAAGGGGCTTCGTAATCTTGCCCTGGTCGCAGTCCCGACCAAACTAGATAATGTCCATGAAGGTGATGAGAGCTTTGGTCTGACGGTTACGGAAATCGGTAGTGTCACCAGTAATGGTATTGCAACTGGTAACGCAAATATTGTGGATTCTGATCATGCACCTTCAGTTAGTATTAGTGCCGATCAAAACAGCGTAAATGAAGGTGAAACGGCAGGCTTTACACTGAAACTTGATAAAGTTGCAGATGAGAGCGTTACGGTTCATGTCGAATATAGTGGCGTGGCCCAAGATGGAAAAGATTTTGTTGGCGTTCTGAGTGTTGAAGTTCCTGCGGGTCAATCTTCAGCTGCTCTTGACTTACTGACGCTCACCGATGGTATTTATGAGGGCGCAGAATCTTTCACAGTAACCATTAAAGAGGTGGATGGCGCTGATGCGAGCATTGCTTCAAATAACAGCGCAAGTGTTGTGATCGTTGATGCCCAAAGTGCACCGAAAGTGACTATTAGCTCAGATCAATCCTCAGTTGATGAAGGTAGTGATGCAAAATTTATCGTCAACATTGACCAAAAAGCAGATGAAGATGTACTGGTAACATTCACAATCGGCGGGAATGTTGATGACAAAGATTATATTGCTCCAAGTACTTACACAGTCATGATTCCAGCGGGTAAAACGTCGGCGCCGATTGATATAAAAACTCTCGATGATGGTATTTACGAAGATCTTGAAAACCTAACCGTGACTCTAATTGATACGGTTGGTGCAGATTCGACGCTTGCAAGTGACTCGAATGAAGCAACAGTCTCTATTATAGATGCTCAGCACGCTCCAGAGTTTATTTCTGGCGGCGATAGTGCTGGTGACAAACCAAATGATGATGTTTACGACTTCGGGTCAGTTAACGAAAACACGGTGAGTGGGTCCATTATTGGTACGGTCGTTGCTGAAGATCACGATAATGACGTGCTTGCATACCGCTTTGCAGATGGCTCGACCACTAATGGTATTTTTGATATCGACCCGACAAGCGGAGAGATTTCATTGAACAAGACAATCGATGATGTTGATTTGGGCGATTATACGCTTCAGGTTGAGGTTATCGATGGAACTGGCGGGATTGATACTGCCGAGGTCAATGTTTCTCTGGTAAATGTGAATGATGCACCTGAATCTTCGCCTTCCGCGGTTGAGATGAGTGAAGATACCCAAGTGATGCTTGATTGGTCATCATTCGGTATTAGCGATGTTGACTCTAACGTATCAGAGCTCTCCGTCCAAATCACAACGCTTCCTAGCGATGGGTCATTAGAGTATAAAGATTCGCAAGGTGATTGGCAGTCTGTCCAAATCGATCAAGTGCTTGATAAATCGCTCTTTGATGAAAACAGTGTTCGCTTTGTACCTGAATTAAATGAGTCTGGCAGTGACAGTTTCGGCGGAAATCAAGTCGGAGACCAGGAGTCTAGTTACGCTCAAATTGGCTTTAAACCAACAGATGGACAGAGTGCCGGTCAAGAGTCAACACTGACAATAGACGTAAACCCTATCGCTGATAAACCGAACTTAATCGCAGTGACGCACGAGAACTCATTACCCCAACAAGAGTTTAACGTTACGACATGGAGTAATGTTCAAGTTGGTTCTAGTGATGGTATGGGGGTCAATGGAGAGACTCTAATCTCAGCGATCAACGTTCTTGATGAAGCCGATGGTACTCGATTGAGTTGGGCAAATGTAGAAGATTTAGGTACTAATGCGACCTTAGCAAATGAGGCCGTTCTCGTTACATCTCTTGTTTATCTGGAAGCTGGTTCGAGTTACGACTTTGTTGGCCAAGCAGATGATAGCCTTGCTATCAAGTTGGGTGGTACGTTACTTGATCAAGCTCGTTGGGGTAGCGACAGTGGTGATATTAAGGGTGCTAGCTTTACACCTTCGGTATCTGGCTTTTATCCAATTGAAATTTATCACCATAACCAAAGTGGTCCGGGTAACTTTAATGTGGATGTATCGATTAATGGACAAGCACCTGTCAATCTGAGCAACAGCAGTCTTTACGTAGTTAGTGATGAAAGTGCACTAGAAGCAACTGATATCAGAACGTCTGAACTACAAGAAGTTAATGGTGTTGCGTTTTACGAAACATATCAGCTGAACGAAGGGTTACAAGATACAGCGATACCGCTCTCTGAAATTAAAACAAGCTTAAATGATAAAGATGGCTCTGAATCACTTAAAGTCACGCTAACTGGCTTACCTGTAGGTGCGATCCTTTCAGATGGAAACAGTTCTATTACTGTAGCAACCATTGATGAAGAACTGGACGTGACAAGTTGGGCATTAGATACACTTACTGTGACTCCACCAGCTGGCTCCCATGATGACTTCACAATCAATTTGACGGCAACGAGTACAGAACGCGCGAATGGTGATTCAGCAGAGTCTAACTTAGCGATCAATGTTGTAGTACATGAGAACTTACCGACGGAAACGGAAAGTGATATTGGGAAGACCAACGAAGATAATTCGCTACAGGGTAACGTATTGCGTAATGACTTTGATGACGACAACACCCTGATGGTTGATCACATTACTATTAATGGTACTGACTATGCGGTAGGTCAAAACGTATCTTTGACCAGTGGCACTTTATTAGTAAACCAAGATGGTAGTTACGTATTTGAACCTACCGAGCACTGGTCAGGTGATGTTCCGTTAATTAGTTACACCACAAATACTGGCGCAACAAATACGCTTGATATCAACGTTGTCGCAGTTGCAGATGCCCCTGCGATCACGATTAATGTGGGAGAGTTAGTAAAAAGAGATGCTGTTGATCCTAATCACAACTTAGCTACTTCTGCGATAGATAAAACGCCTACAGAGAATGAACTCGTCGCTGCTGATCTTGGTTTGGATGATGTTGTGCAAAAAAATCACTCATACGCCGGAGTGATGCTAGGAGACAACAACGACAGAAGTGATACCGATAGCTTATTCGTTGGGACTGATTACAATGACACCTTCTACGGTGGCGGCGGTGATGACGTATTTATTGGCGGTGGTAATAACGACTCTTTCTATGGTGATGATGCGTCCACTATTACAGATTATGATGGCCAAGATACGGTTTACTTAACTGGAAACTTCAGTGACTACAAAATGACCTTCAAAGACGATCATGGAGGTCAAGTTCCATATTGGATTTTGCTAGATAATCGTTCTATCGATTCGGTAAACGACCACACAGGTAGTGATGATCGTGGTGATCACTTATATGAAATTGAACGAATTGTTTTTGCAGACAAAGTCGTTGAATTGAAGCCCGACGGCACCTATGAAGTGCTTCAAGAGCGTTGGATTCCCGTTGATATTAACGTTGATTTGGTTGATGTCGATGGAAGTGAAAGCTTGGCGCAAACTGTTTTTGTGGAAGGTTTGCCGGATGGTGTAGAGCTGTATATCGATGGACATGCCGTTAATCAGGACGCAAACGGTAATTATCTTGTCACCCTGGATGCTAACGGTAAGGTCTCTTTAGATATCAGAGTACCGTTTGATTATGAAGGTAGTCTAGAGTTCCCACTAAGCGTTACCGCGACGTCGGTTGAAGAAGCAAATAATGATGCCGCTTCAACAACAGAGTCTGTTGCGCTTACAGCTCGTGACTATGTTCTAGAGTCGGGTTCACATGGGAACGATCAGATAACGGGCAGTGACGATCACGATATTATTGTTGGCGATGTCCAAGGGTTGGAGATCATTGCCGGTCAGGACTACAACATCGCCTTTGTTTTGGATACTTCGGGGAGCATGGGTAACTGGGTAGGAACTGCGAAGCAAGAAGTGCTAGATGTGTTTGATGAACTGTTAAGTGCTGCAAATCAGGGTGAGAAGCCTGGAACAGTGAATATTCACCTCAGTGAGTTTGCTTCAAGTGCGTCAGCAGTTATTTCCGTTGACTTGAGTTCTCCAACAGCAAGAGATGAGTTTGTAAAAGAACTGAATAGTGCTATAGGTGATGAGGGTGACGGCGGCACAAACTATGAGGCGGGTTTACAGTCAGCTGTTGAATGGTTTAGCAGTCAACCTAACCCTAATGGCCAAAATATCACGTACTTTGTTACTGATGGTCAACCAAATAGAGCAACGCATCTCTACCATTTAGCGCAGAATGAATTCTCGAAAGTGATTTTGGATGTCGATGATTCTGGCAAGCTTGTTACCCTGCAAGATATAGTTAATAGCAATAATTATTCATACGGACAGACGGTTATCTACAAAGGTGATGTCGTTATAGATAGTTACGGTCAGGTATATTCACCGCTAACAGGCAGAACTCTAGGGGATATCGACAGATATTATGGTTCTATCCGTTACGATGATGAACGTGGCAGCTCAACACAAGCTCAACATATGTATCAAGTGTTAGCAGCATTGTCTTCAGTAGAGTCGATAGGTCTTGGTAGTGGTGTTGATGAACAAACACTTCAGCAGTATGACACTGATGGTGTGGTAGAGTCAGATATCGATGTTACTAAACTTGCTGAAACGATATTGGGTCAAGATGTGCCCCTAAAACAAGGCTCAGACACTATTCAGGGTGGAGAAGGTGACGATATCTTGCTGGGTGATTTAATTGAATTTGGCGGTAATGAGCAAGGTTTGAGTGCGATTCAATCACATGTGGCACAGCAAACGGGTCAAGATGTTTCTACCATTGATGGTGAAGACATCCATGAATACGTTAAAAATAACTTAGAAGAATTCAACCAATCTCACCAAGGTGATAAGTCGGATAACTTATCTGGTGGTGCTGGCAACGATTTACTGTTTGGTCAGGGTGGTAACGACATACTCGTTGGCGGTGAAGGTGATGACATTCTGATTGGTGGTTTAGGTAATGATATCTTAACGGGAGATGAGGGCTCTGACATCTTTAAGTGGAGTGAAGTGACCAACGAGGTTGATACGGTTACTGATTTCAACAAAGATGAGGATACTTTAGACTTCTCCGATCTGTTTGATGACTTATCAAAAGATGAAGTTGGTGAGCTTCTTACTGATCTTCAGTCCGGTGGTCATACTGGTGATGTCGGAGAGTATCACGTAGAAGTGGCACCAGATGGCGGCTCGGAAGCGAACTTGAGTATTACGAAAGGTGGCTCGACATTGGACATCCATTTTGATGGTGCAAGTGTCGATGATGTGACTCAAAGTCTGATTGCAAGTTTAGAAGCGCAATACAAAGACATGTAGCATGTCTAGCCACAGGTGAAATTGAAAATCAAAAAAGGTCTAGCATTTTGCTAGACCTTTTACTTTTAAACTCAGTTCATTGCGATGTTAGCTCTTAGGAAGTGTCGTGAAAACGGTCCACTCTTTCTTCACCTCACCTTTGTGGCCAATCACCGTTGCGGTGACTCGACGGTTCAACGCATGACTCACTTGGTCGGTGCCTTGTGTTGCAAGTACCGTGTCTCCATAGCCGACAATGGTGACTCTATCTCCACTAATACCATTCATCATGAGTTCTTTTCTAACGTTCTCAGCGCGGCGTTTAGATAAGTCAAGATTGTGTTCTGCAGTACCAGTACGACTGGCATAGCCCTGAATCTCTATCGATGTATTTGGATACTCCTTCAAGAAGTCGGATAGTTCTCGAATTTGCTCCGTAAAGATAGGATTGATCACATCGGAATCATTCGCGAACAGAACTCGAATTTGCATTTCTTGCGAGGAGTCGACATACGAACCGCAGCCATCGTTATCAATCTCGGCACCTAAAGGAGTCCCCGGACATAAATCGCGCTCATTAATGACTCCATCAGAATCATCATCAAGATGATCTGCCCACTGATCGGCAATTGGCGTATCAATATAATCATATTCATCGCCTTTATCGGATGAACTGCATGCCGAAATCATCAATGAGAGTGCAATAAGAGTTATGTATTTCATAATTAATACTCCACTTCTTCTAGCCATTCTTTAGGCATTTCAACCCTTAATGCACTTAACAGTTGACCTGTTGCGTTCATCACTCGATATTTGGCGTACTGCTCTGCGTATTTAGAATCTAAGTAGTCTTTACGTGCCTCAAAGAGTTCGTTTTCAGTATTCAATAGATCAAGCAGCGTTCGCTTACCAATGCGATATTGTTTTTCATACGCAATAACGGTTTCAGATGCCGAGTCTACATGATC
The DNA here is from genome assembly GCF_021728175.1 of Vibrio sp. A1-1. Lineage (NCBI taxonomy): Bacteria > Pseudomonadati > Pseudomonadota > Gammaproteobacteria > Vibrionales > Vibrionaceae > Vibrio > Vibrio sp. A1-1. The sequence continues at coordinate 246,566 of NZ_JAKKCL010000005.1, read as the reverse complement.
TGACAGGAACTCTTTTTGCTGTAGGGTCAAATCCAGCGCGCTCCATGAAAGCCTTAACCCTTCTTCAACATTGCGATAAGCACCTTCACGTAAGTCTTTCGCTTTATTTAACTGATAGGCGAAGTTTTCTGAGTTTGCAGCGTCACTGCCGCCATTAAATAGGTTGTAGCGTAGACGTAGCATGGCAAGTGTCTCATCACTGCGGCCTTTTAAGCCATCAGCGTCGTCACGCCATGTTTGTGAAGCTTCAATGGAAATGGTTGGGTAATTAACACCTTTAGATTGTTTGTATTGAAACTTAGCAGAGTCTACGTCTGCGAGCGCGACTTGAATGACAGGGTGCAGCTCAAATGCCAAACCTACCGCTTCATCAATGGTGTATGGAATGAAATTCTGATCCGCTCTTGGAAAGATCAATCCTTGCGGGGTTTGACCCACTAAACGAGTGAACATAGTGTGAGAGTCGTACAAATTATTTTGAGCAGCTGCCAAATTACCGTGCGCTTTTGCCAAACGTGCTTCTACCTGTGTTAAGTCAGCGGTAGAGCCGATACCTGAGTTGACTCGTTTTTTAATGTCTTCGTAAATATCTTTGTGAACCGCCAAGTTATTTTCAGAAAGCTTGAGTATTTCGTAAGCTTTTACTGCGTCTAAATACACTTTGGTGACTTCAAGCGCTTTATCTGATGCATCGGCCAAAAGTTGAAATCTAACTGACTCTGCATCGGCTGCGGTACGATCGATATCATTTAAGGTTGCACTGCCGTCCCATATGAGCTGAGTTAGTGTTACCGAAGCTTCCTTTCGAGTGTAATCTGTATCCCCACGTCCCACCTCGTCAGAAGGGTCTAATCCCTCGTAACCAATGCCCGCATCTAAATCAATAGAAGGTAAGTAGGCGCTCGAAGAGGCTTCATTTACGTATTTTCGACTGGTGAACTCGTTAAATGCGCTCTTAATGTCAGGATTGTTTTTTAACGTCAATGCCACGGCTTGCTCTAAAGTTTGACCGAAAACGGGTAAAGACACTATTAAACTACAGCAGCAAGCAATATTTAGTCGGTTCCATTTCACGGTATTTCTCCTAAAAATTCGTGTTGCTTTTTGCTATTTCATCTCATAACTGAGACGAAACATCATAAATAACAGTGCTTGAGTAAGGGATTTATCAACCTACTGTTAAAACTAGGCTTTTGTTTAAAAATTCCAGAATTTCGCCTTTTTAAACCTTAGCACATATGGCAAATGTTGCTCAGCAACACAGCATGTTTAGGCCAGAGAAAAGCTTGAATTCTTAATATCATAGCGTTTCGCAGCTAGCGTAACTCTATACTTTTTGAATAACTCCGCCCCTTGAGTTATCAAGCATCCCACGAGCTGCGCATACAACGAAAAAATGATGATTTTGACTAAACTATAGACGTAAATGTAGGGGTGACAAACTTTTGACTTGGTTTGAAGTGGGGCGAGGTAGATATGGATCGAGTAACTTTGAGCTCATTGATGGGCAACATCGTGGTTATCGGGCTGGATGGGGAAATTAGGACCCTAGAAGAGGGACAACTACCTCAACCAGGAGAGTTAATAATTGATGAGGTATCAGATACTTCTGAGCTTATGATCGAGCAGGTGACACCACAAGGAAGTTCGATAAACGTAACTGATGATATCACAGCGTTAATTGAAGCAATTGCTAGTGGGGAAGACCCGACTGAGCTGGGTGAAGAGTTTGATCCTGCTGCAGGTGAAGGAAACGGGTCTAGCCCACAAAATACGGGGGCTATAGATCGCACAGGTGCTGAATTACTCGCCAGTACCAATTTTGAGACAGTGGGAACTGACGGAACAGGATTTTCAAGTACTCAGGTAGAGACGCTACTCGATATTTTCCAAATACAACCACCAGAACCAACAGCAATATCAGTTCCTGCAACAGTAATTGTTCAAGAGATTTCTAGCCCAACTGTCAATGAGGGCGATCTGGTTTCCTTCGACGTCACACTTAACCAACCAACAGAAGACAATATCAATATCACTTTTTCTCTGTTCGATCAGACTGCGACTGGTGGATCTACTGACAAGAGCGGAAGTGACTACGTTAACGAGAGTGTTCTCATAACATTTTCCGATGGCACAACAGAAGAAATCTCAGTCGATGACAACGGTATTTTTACTGTGTCGGTCCCGTTAGGTGAAAATGGTTTTACGGTTTCTCTCGACTCTATAAATGACTCTATATTCGAAGGTCCAGAAACATTTACGCTTTCTGGCAACACAGAAGAACAAAGTACACCTGCAACTGGGATTGCAACCATTGTTGATGATGGTAGTGGGCCTGGTTTAAGTCCTGATGATGATCGTCCAACGGTAACGATGAGCGATGCAGGGACGATTAATGAAGGTGAGTTAGCCAGCTTTAAAGTGTCTTTATCGAATCCATCAGCTACAGATGTTGAGGTCGAACTAAGTCTCAACCTAGGTGATACAGAAGCCGGCGACTTAGGCACCTTGGAATACAACACGGGCTCCGGTTGGGTTACGGTGCCAAACGACGGTGTGGTGACGGTGCCTGCCGGGCAAACTGAGTTTGATGTGCGCATTGCTTCCATTGATGACGCCGTTTATGAAGGTCCTGAAGATTTCAGTGTTACGGTAACGGGCATTGGTGCGGTACAAGGCAGTGATACCGGCACGGCAACGATTGTGGATGACAGCAGTGGCCCAGGTCCCGATCCAGACGATGACCGTCCGAGTGTGGCTATTACCGACGCTGGCACCATTAATGAAGGTGAAACAGCTAACTTCAAAGTGACGCTATCGAACGCGTCTGAAGCGGAAACGCAAGTAGAGTTGGGTCTTAATCTCGGCGACACCGAAGCCGGTGACTTAGGTATCTTAGAATACAACACGGGAAGTGGTTGGGTCGCAGTGCCAAACGATGGCGTGGTGACAGTACCTGCCGGGCAGATTCAGTTTGATGTGCGTATCGCTTCCATTGATGACGCGGTGTACGAAGGTCCAGAAGATTTCAGTGTTACGGTGACGGGCATTGGGGCGGTGCAAGGCAGCGATACGGGTACGGCGACGATTATGGATGACGGCAGCGGCCCTGGACCTGATCCCGATGATGACCGCCCAAGTGTTACTATTACGGATGCTGGCACCATTAATGAAGGTGAAACAGCTAACTTCAAAGTTACGTTATCGAATGCCTCAGAGTCGAGTGTTCAAGTTGAACTTGGCCTCAACTTAGGTGATACCGAAGCCGGAGACTTAGGCACCTTGGAATACAACACGGGAAGTGGTTGGGTTGCAGTGCCAAACGATGGCGTGGCGACCGTGCCAGCCGGGCAAACCGAATTTGATGTGCGCATTGCTTCTATTGATGACGCCGTTTATGAAGGCCCAGAGGATTTCAGCGTTACGGTGACGGGCATTGGGGCGGTGCAAGGCAGCGATACAGGTACGGCGACGATAGTGGATGACGGCCGTGGCCCTGGACCTGATCCCGATGATGACCGCCCAAGTGTTACTATTACGGATGCTGGCACCATTAATGAAGGTGAAACAGCTAACTTCAAAGTTACGTTATCGAATGCCTCAGAGTCGAGTGTTCAAGTTGAACTTGGCCTCAACTTAGGTGATACCGAAGCCGGAGACTTAGGCACCTTGGAATACAACACGGGAAGTGGTTGGGTTGCAGTGCCAAACGATGGCGTGGCGACCGTGCCAGCCGGGCAAACCGAATTTGATGTGCGCATTGCTTCTATTGATGACGCCGTTTATGAAGGCCCAGAGGATTTCAGCGTTACGGTGACGGGCATTGGGGCGGTGCAAGGCAGCGATACAGGTACGGCGACGATAGTGGATGACGGCCGTGGCCCTGGACCTGATCCCGATGATGACCGCCCAAGTGTGACTATTACGGATGCTGGCACCATTAATGAAGGTGAAACAGCTAACTTCAAAGTTACGTTATCGAATGCGTCTGAAGCGGAAACGCAAGTAGAGTTGGGTCTTAATCTCGGCGACACCGAAGCCGGTGACTTAGGTATCTTAGAATACAACACGGGAAGTGGTTGGGTAACAGTGCCAAACGATGGAGTGGTAACGGTGCCAGCCGGACAGACCGAGTTTGATGTGCGCATTGCTTCTATTGATGACGCCGTTTATGAAGGCCCAGAGGATTTCAGCGTTACGGTGACGGGCATTGGGGCGGTGCAAGGCAGCGATACAGGTACGGCGACGATTGTGGATGACGGCAGTGGCCCTGGCCCTGATCCTGATGATGACCGTCCGAGTGTTACTATTACCGACGCTGGCACCATTAATGAAGGTGATACGGCGAACTTTAAAGTCACGTTATCGAATGCCTCAGAGTCTAGTGTTCAAGTTGAACTCGGCCTCAACTTAGGCGATACCGAAGCGGGTGACTTAGGCACCTTGGAATACAACACGGGAAGTGGCTGGGTCACAGTACCAAACGATGGTGTGGTGACGGTGCCTGCTGGACAGACCGAATTTGATGTGCGCATTGCTTCTATTGATGACGCCGTTTATGAAGGCCCAGAGGATTTCGGCGTTACGGTAACGGGCATTGGCGCAGTACAAGGCAGTGATACGGGGACGGCAACGATAGTGGATGACGGCAGTGGCCCGGGGCCTGATCCAGACGATGACCGCCCGAGTGTGACTATTACCGACGCTGGCACCATTAATGAAGGTGATACGGCTAACTTTAAAGTCACCTTATCGAACGCCTCAGAGTCAACTGTTCAAGTTGAACTCGGCCTCAACTTAGGCGATACCGAAGCCGGAGACTTAGGCTCCTTGGAATACAACACGGGAAGTGGCTGGGTCACAGTACCAAACGATGGCGTGGTGACGGTGCCTGCCGGGCAGACTGAGTTTGATGTGCGTATCGCTTCCATTGATGATGCGGTGTACGAAGGTCCGGAAGATTTCAGTGTTACGGTAACGGGCATTGGCGCAGTACAAGGCAGTGATACGGGCACGGCGACGATTGTGGATGACGGCAGTGGTCCAGGTCCCGATCCAGATGATGACCGTCCAAGTGTCTATATTGTCGAAGATAGCGTTGGCGTGAATGAAGGTACTGAGGCTGTGTATACCGTTAGATTATCGGCGGCGGCCGATATCGATGTGACCGTCAGGTTGAACACCTCAACCGACGGCAGCAACACGGCGGAAGCGGACGATATAGGTAGCTTTGTGGTGACCCTTGCTGATGGTGTGACAGTGGTGAATGCCAACAGTGACGGTACGTATACCATTCCCGCCGGTGAGAACGAGCTGAAAGTCACTGTGCCAACCACAGATGATGGCGTCTACGAAGGGGATGAAACCTTCACTGTGGCGGTACAAGGTGACACTGGCGTCCTAGGCAGTGACAGTGCGCTGGGCATTATTTACGACGGTGGTAACGGCCCTGGCCCTGACCCGGATGATGATCGCCCGACCGTATCTATCTCAGATGCGGGTATCGTAGATGAGGGTGATATCGCGACGTTTACCGTGTCATTGAGTAATGCTTCGGAAGGTACAGTTCAGGTGCAGTTGACCTTAAACCCGGACGAAACAGAAGTGGATGATCTTGGCTCGCTAGAATATAACACCGGAGCAGGTTGGGTTGCTGTGCCTGTCGATGGCATCGTAACAGTGCCAGCAATGCTTACCGAATTTGATGTGCGCATTGCGACCATTGATGATGAAGTTTATGAAGGTCCGGAAGACTTCAGCGTGACCGTGACGGGTTTGGGCGCAGTTCAGGGCACCGATACTGGTTTGGCGACCATTGTGGATGATGGCACTAAAACGGACGACGATCGACCAACTGTGTCTATCTCGGATGCGGGTACCATTGATGAAGGTAGTTTCGCTACATTTACCGTGTCATTGAGTAATGCCTCAGAAGCAGCGGTCGAGGTTCAATTAACGCTTAATCTGGATGAAACAGAAGTAGGTGACCTTGGCACTCTAGAGTACAACACCGGTTCAGGTTGGGTAAGTGTACCTGTAAGTGGCATTGTGACGGTGCCGGCAGGTATGACGGAATTTGATCTACGCATCAAATCAATTGATGACGGTGTGTACGAAGGCCCTGAAGATTTCAGCGTTACAGTAACTGGCTTGGGAGCAGTGCAAGGCAGCGATACTGGTCTGGCGACCATCGTGGATAACTCACCACCTACAGCCCGTGATTTCATCATTTCGCTCGATGTTCAAAATGGTATTTTCCCGGTTCAGGATGTTGAGTTTGATGGATTAACGACGTCTGGGGAACAGCGTGTTGAAGATCTCGAAGATGACGCAGTTACTGCAAATGATGATGATATTTTAATTCAGGTCGTTAGCCTTCCTGAACACGGTGAACTGTATTATGTGGATGGAAATGGACAGGAAGTCATTATAGACGAAACCACACAGTTCCCTGAAAACACAGAGGTTAAGTATCGTCTGACTGAAGATTTCTTTGAGGAGCAGAGCTTTGACTCAGCCGACCTTCTTGAAGAACAAGGGAAAGATATCTTGGTGGGATCCTACACTCCTCCTAATTCGAACTTAACGTTCACTGGAGGCCAGATCATCACCATTGGCAACAGCATCATCTTTGATTCCGACGCTCAGATTTCAGTCGATTTTGCGAATCAACAAGTCGGGTTGGTTGTCGTTTCGCCAAATGAAACGGGTCAGGGTGATGAAATCAGTACTGGTGAATATATTACGTTAGAACTGGATGAGGATTTATCAGCTAACGAAGCGAAACTGAACTTAGCCAGTCTGAATGACCGCTTCAACAGTGGTGGTGCATGGTTAACGGCATACATCTTCCTAAATGGTGCACTTGTTGATGTTCAGCAGTTTTACTCAACGGATATTACTTATACCAGCAACCACGAAGGTTCTATTACCGTTGCGTTAGCAAATGGCAGCTTTGATGAAATTCGACTTACTCCAGAAACCGATAGCGCGAGTGATAAAGCGGGCTTTACCTTGGTGGGAACTGAAATCACCAGTTTTACTGACGTGAACGATGACTTTACCTACCAAGCTATTGACACTGATGGTGCGGTAAGTAACGAAGCTACGGTAGCGGTTGATTTCGAGAACGTCACGGTAGACGCTGTTACGGCGCTTGGTTATCAAACCATGGCCTTAAATTCGGATCTGAATCTGGTTATGGGGACAGATGGCGATGATATTCTGGTTGGTACTGAAGGCAATGACCTGATCATCGGTGGTTTAGGTAATGATATCTTGACTGGCGGTGAAGGTGATGACGTATTCAAATGGACAGAAATGCAATCCGCAACTGATACCGTGACAGATTTCAGTGACGGGGATCAGCTTGATTTTACCGATGTATTTGACGATATGAGTGGTACGGATATCTCCGCCTTGCTTGATGATCTTGGTTCGGGTGACTATCGCGGCAGTGTGGATGACATTTCCGTTGAAGTGACTGAAAGTGGGGGTAACTCGACGTTGACCATCAACAAAGATGGACAACAGCTAGAGGTTAACTTTGATGGTGCCTCTGCAGCCGATATTGCCAATAGTCTGATTTCTAATCTCGAGCAATTACGAGAATAGATGGCCAAAAATAAAAAAACGGAGCGTTTTTTCGCTCCGTTTTTTTATTTAATAATACGGTAAACTAGCACTGTGATTACAGAACTTTACATGCAAAACCTTTCAGGTAGAAACCTTCTGGGTATGCTGTATCGGTTGGGTGGTCAGCAGCTTGTTCAAAGCGCTCCACAAACTTTACTTGGCGGTTAGCATCTAAGGCTGCGTCAGCAATGATTTTCTGGAACAAAACTTGATCCATTAAGCCAGAGCACGAATAGGTCAGTAGCGTACCGCCAGGTTTTAGGATTTGCATTGCTAGCATGTTGATGTCTTTGTAACCACGACATGCGCCGTTTAGTTGGGCTTTGCTGTCTGCAAACTTAGGTGGATCCATGATAACCACATCGAACTGAGTTCCTTGGTCACGATACTCGCGAAGCAGTTTAAACACGTCTGCGTTTAGGAACACAGCGCGCTTCTTCGAGATATCAAATTCATTCAGTTCTGCGTTGAACTTCGCAGTGTCTAGAGCAGGTTGTGATACGTCAGCGTTTATCACACGCTTTGCATCACCTTTCAGAGCGTAAAGTCCGAAGCCACCTGTGTAGGAGAAGCAGTTAAGAACTTCTTTGCCTTTCACATATTTCATCGCTTGCTGGCGACTATCACGTTGATCTAGGTAGAAACCTGTTTTATGACCGCCAACGATATCTACACTAATCTTTACGCCATTTTCTTCGATGACGACCGATTTAGGTGGCTCTTCGCCGTGCAGTACACCAGTGGCTTCTTTCAAACCCTCTTTCTTACGTACCGCGACGTCAGAACGCTCGTACACATTACAATCAGGGAAGCACTCAACTAGAGCATCAACAATGGCCTGTTTATTGTGTTCTGCGCCAGCACTGAGAAGTTGACACACAAAGAAGTTTTGGTAACGGTCAATCGTAACGCCTGGCATGCCATCAGACTCTGCCGCGATAAGGCGGTAACCCGTAAGGCCATCACGTTCGATAATGTCTTCACGAAGAAGTTGTGCGTCTTTTAATCGTTTTACGAAAAACGCGGTGTCGATTTCTTCTTTATCAAAACTCCAAATACGAGCACGAATTTGTGAAGCTGGCGAATATGCCGCTTTAGCTAGCCATTTACCGTCGTGAGTGAATACATCAACCGTTTCGCCAAGAGCGGGTTCGCCCTCAACTTTGTTGATGCCTCGAGAGAAGATCCAAGGGTGCTTGCGCTTGACCGATTTCTCACGACCTTTTACCAAATAGATAGCAGCTGTCATTTCATTAGCTCTTGTTGAATTTTGAAAGGGGCGTATTGTCCGGGATGTGAATGGTAAAAGCAATATCCCTCGGCAATCCAGTACATTGTAGTGACTTTTAAATACAAAAAAGGGTCACTAAAGTAACCCTTTTATTTGAACTGGTCGTAACAGATTACGTTGCTACGCTTTAAGTCCAGTAAGGAGCGACTCCATGGTGTCGCTTTGCTTACGCAGTTGATCCACGTTTTGTGAAGTCGTGCTTATCATATTGCACACGTTATCTGCTTGAACTCGAATCTCTTCAACGCTTGAGGCGATATTGTCAGCGACTACACCTTGTTCTTCAGCTGCTGTTGCAATTTGAATGCTACTGTCGGAGATAGTTTGATTTTTATCTGCCAAAGAGCCGATTTCGTGATTCACTTCCGTCATGAGGTTTTGTCCCTCATTTGCATTGTTCACAGTCACTTCCATCAGTTTAGTAAGTGATTGACTGTTACGCTGTAATGATTCGATCATCGCTTGGATTTCAACGGTCGCTTGCTGAGTGCGTCCCGCAAGAGCGCGAACCTCATCCGCAACGACCACAAATCCACGACCTTGCTCACCAGCACGTGCTGCTTCAATGGCTGCGTTCAATGCAAGTAGGTTAGTTTGCTCGGAAATCCCATTAATGGTTGTCACGACTTCATCAATTTGTGCGGCATTGGCATCTAACTCCGCTACTGCTTGAGACGCAGATTGAATCTCATTAGAGAGGTTCGAAATCGAGTGAAGCGTATTCTCTACTTTTACTTGTCCAGACTGAGCCACGCTGCGCGCATCATCGGTTTGCGCGCTTGAATCGTGAGCTAATGTCGCGACTTCTCGAATCGTTGATGCCATCTGTTCCGTTGCACTCGCAAGAGAGTTGAGGTGCTCTTGTTGCGTCGCAGAAATATCTGAACTGTGATGAATTGATTGATTCAGGTCTGAGCTAATTTGTTGCATTAACGCCACAGACTCTTGAATCGACAGCACCATTTGTTGCTCTCGTTCTGCAACTTTGTCTATCGTAATAGCAATTTCACTAAACTCGTCGCGAACTGGGAAGAAGTTCATTCTCGCGGTTAGGTCACCATCCGCTAGGGTGTTTAATGCTTTATTCATTGTGAACATTGCGCCGCCGATAAACGTCATGATGTAGTAAACGCCAAGCGCGAGAATAAACAAGCTCACACAGATGATGCTCACTTGAGTCGTTGATAGGGCAGTCCATAGAGAAAGTTCATGGTTTGCAACCAAGCTGTACGCACCATTTAGAACAGACACGGATTGCGGACCAGAGCCAAGAGAAACGGTTTCTGAACCAGCTATGAGGTTTGCTACTTGCGATTGAGAAAGGTTGCCTGCCTCTATCAGACCTTTCATAAGCATGAGCTCTTCTTGGTACATACTTGAGATCAACGTATTAGCCGCGCTATTAAGGACGAGAGTGAGAATGACTAAAGCAAGAAGAGGGAGAACGAAGAGCAAATAGAACTTTTCTTGAATCTTTAAGTGAATGAGATACTTATCAATCCAGCGGAATGGAATTTCTTTCATAATTATAATAACCGTGCAAAAACCCACTATCCTTAGTGGGGTGAATAGACGAAAAGAATATATCACTCAGTAAAAAGAAGCGGTACAAAGATGAACGTAAAGTGTGAGAGATTTATAGTAAAAGGTCACGTTCAAGGCGTCGGCTTTCGTTACCATACTTCCCATCAAGGATTGAAACTGGGTTTGACGGGTTACGCGAAGAACCTAAACGATGGTGATGTTGAAGTTATGGCGTGTGGAACAGATGCACAAATAGGTGCGTTTTCCGAGTGGTTGAAAGAAGGCCCGCGAACGGCAACAGTAGAGAGTGTGATACAGGAGTCTGCGTCATATAAGCCGTTGCGCGGTTTTAAGATTTTGTAAATTCTACAAGCATTTAGCTGGCTTTGGTAGGCCGGCTAATTTAGTCGCTTGTTTGGCTGGCCCCTTTTTAAACAGCTTGAATAGATACTTACTGTTACCTTTTTCTGGGCCGTGCGCTTTTTCCATTGCTTTGACAAGCATACGCACAGCAGGGGAAGTATTAAACTCTTCATAAAAATCTCGCACAAAGTGCACAACTTCCAAATGAGCATCCGTAAGCTCGATGTCTTCTTCTTTTGCTAAAAGCTCAATCATACCTTCTTCCCATTGAGTATGATCCAGTAAGTAGCCTTGAGCATCAGTTTCAATTTCTTTGCCGTTGTAAACGAACATAACGTTTTATCCGCTAAGTGAACATGGATGTTTATAGATTAGCGACAGGTGCAGATGTTCTCAACAAAAGAATCTCGAAGTAGTGCCGAGCGAAGCAAAAGCGTACAAAATGGTGAGTGCTTTTTGACTAAGCGAGGTGCTTTGATATAAATGCTCTTTTATTCAAATAAATAGGAAACTATTCAGTTTGTTAGAAATTTTTCGGGGTGAGTACCAATGAAATTGCATGGATATCCAGGCTTATTCATTTTTGTTTTGTTTTTTTCTTGGCTACTTGTCTGAATATGGAATTTTATCTGTGAATGAATAGCTTACGACGTTGTGTTTGCTCTTATAGACCGATATTCTCTTGGTTGATAAGCAACCTACATTCTGGTTGTAAACAATAACGATGACAAGGAGTTAGTCATGTCGAAACAACGTTACATTGAAATAAATGACAACGTAAAATCCATTTGGTCTATTGAGCGTATTTGGGAGCTCGCGGAGTCCCTACCTGTAGAAGAAATTGCTATTGATGATATCAAAGGCCCTAATGAAGTGACCTGGTTTAGTGATGATGGACCACAGCCAACCTGTCGTGAGATCGCGAAGCATTGCCAACGCATCAACAATGCCGATTTGTCGTATCCCGTAATTTTAACCAATGATTACCGTGTTTTTGATGGTATGCATCGAATCGCCAAGCAAATCATGTTGGGTGAAGATACGATTAAAGTGAGACGTTTTAGAGAAAACCCTGAAGCTGATGAAGTTATCGAGTTAGCAGTCGAACAGGCGTAATGTACTTAATCACTGACAAAGAAAAAGCCCGAAGGAAAATACCTTCGGGCTTTTTAAATTCATCTTGTGTTGAACGATTAATCGTCGTTCATAATACCTAGAATGCTTAGTAGGCTAGTGAACAAGTTAAGGATGTTTAGGTACATCGAAATTGTCGCACTAATGTAGTTAGTTTCTTCGCCGCGAACGATACGGCTTGTATCAAACAAGATGAAACCAGAGAACACTAGTGCAGAGACGCTGCTTATTACTAGTTGGGCCATTGTTGAACCAACGAAAATGTTAATCAGCATCGCCACGATAACAATGATCAAACCTGCCATCAGGAAGTTACGCATGAAAGAGAAATCTTTCTTGCTCGAAATGGTGTAAGCCGATAGGCCTAGAAACACCATGCCAGTCAACCCTAGAGCTTGAGCAATGATCGTTGGACCGTTTGGAATCGATGCGTAGTAGTTAAGCATTGGACCTAAAGCACCACCCATTAGAGTTGTGAAAACAAATGTCCAAACGATACCAGATGATGAGTTGATTGCTTTTGGCATGACAAAGAACAAAATACCAATCGCTGCAATTTGCATCACGATCGCCATGATTGGTGAAATTTGCATTGCCATTGTTGCCACTGCTGCGATCGCACTGGTCATCAGTGTCATCGACAGTAGGAAGTAAGTGTTTTTCAGTACTTTGTTAGTTTCAAGTGTGTTGGGAACACTTGTTGAACGAGTAAACATTGGACTGTTCATAATTATCCTCAGTAAGGGAGTTTACTATTGGTACATTTATGGGGCTGAAAGTTCAAAAAATCAAGCCCTAACCATGCGTAACTTAGATAAAATAATAATAGAAATAAGATGTTATGTATTTGACAACTTGTAACACAATATTACTGCAGAGCAAAGTCATAGCAATTGTCACACAGAATTTTGAATTTAGTAACAAAAAGCACTGACTTCATTGAAATCAGTGCTTTTATTATACCAGTTGCAAAAGATCTTAGTGATGTAAGATTTGCGCTAGGAAATTTTGAGTTCGATCTGATTGAGGGTTTTCAAAGAAATCAACAGGGTTGTTCTCTTCGATGATCTCTCCTGCGTCCATAAATATCACGCGATCGGCAACCTCTTTCGCAAAGCCCATTTCATGTGTCACACAGAGCATGGTCATGCCTTCCTCGGCGAGCTCGACCATTACATCCAACACTTCGCGAACCATCTCCGGATCAAGTGCTGATGTTGGTTCATCAAAAAGCATGACTTTAGGGTTCATACACAAAGAGCGAGCAATCGCCACGCGTTGTTGCTGACCACCAGACAACTGGCCAGGATATTTCTCTGCTTGGTCCGGAATTTTAACGCGTTCCAGATATTTCATCGCGACCGCTTCTGCCTCATCTTTAGGCATCTTCTTCACCCAAATAGGCGCGAGCGTACAGTTTTCCAGTACGGTTAAATGAGGGAAGAGATTAAAGTGCTGAAAGCACATGCCCACTTCACGGCGCACAGCTTCAATATTTTTCAAATCTTCAGTTAATTCCGTACCGGAAACATAAATACTGCCAGCTTGGTGCTCTTCGAGGCGGTTAATACAGCGAATCATCGTTGATTTTCCTGACCCTGATGGGCCACAGATTACGATCTTTTCCCCGCGCTTAACATCGAGGTTAATATTCTTTAGTACGTGAAACTCACCATACCATTTATTCATGTCCTTCAATTGGATCATATAGTCTTGTTGTTGCGTCATAATACGTCCTTGAGCTTGATGAGTTATCGTTTGTGACCGGTATGAAGTTTGTTTTCAAGCCATATCGAATAACGCGACATGCCAAAACAAAATACCCAAAACACTAACGCGACAAATACATAACTTTCAGTAGCAAAGCCTAGCCAGTCAGGGTCGGTGTTTGCTGCTTGTCCTATACCTAGTACGTCAAACATACCAATGATAAGAACCAAACTGGTGTCTTTAAACAATCCGATAAACGTGTTCACGATAGAAGGGATCGTAATCTTCAGCGCCTGTGGCAAGATAATAAGCCCTGTTTTTTTCCAGTAACTTAACCCAAGTGCGTCGGCAGCCTCATATTGGCCTTTTGGAATCGCTTGTAAGCCACCCCGTACTACTTCGGCCATGTAAGCCGAGGCAAACATCACTACACCAATAAGAGCGCGAATAAGTTTGTCTGTCTCGGACCCTTCGGACATAAACAAAGGCAGCATAACGGAAGCCATGAACAGAACGGTAATCAGTGGCACACCACGCCAAACTTCAATATAGACGGTACAAATACTGCGAATGATGGGCATTTCCGAACGTCTACCGAGCGCGAGTACCACACCAATAGGTAATGAAACGACAATACCAACTAGCGCAATGATGAGCGTAACGAGTAATCCGCCCCATTTGTGTGTATCGACCACTTCTAGCCCAAATATCCCACCATATAACAGCCCAGCGATAATGAATGGGTAGATGTTTACGAAGAAAAGCCAAATCCAAATCCGTTTCGGTGTCTTTTCATACGCTAGCAACACAGTAAATATAGCCAATGTGATATAGAAAAGGCGAGGGCGCCACAGTTCAGACTCAGGATAGAAACCGTACATGAACTGCTCCCAGCGCACGCTGATAAATACCCAGCAAGCACCTTCTCGGCTGCAATCGTCACGCGTCGAACCAATCCAGTCCGCGTTGATAAACGCCCAATCAACGATATGCCAAATTGCACTAAAGACAAGATAAGCAAGAATTACGGTAACAATGGAATTGACAGGTCCATTAAATAGGTTTTTCCGCATCCAACCAACAAAACCGACGGTATTGGCTGGTGGTGGGAGATCCGGTTGAAATTGATGAGTACTCATATTATCTCTCCACCAGCGCGACTTTACGGTTATACAAGTTCATTAATGCAGACGTAATCAAACTTAAGGTTAAGTACACGCCCATCGTCATCGCAATGATCTCAATCGCTTGCCCAGTTTGGTTCAGGGTAGTACCAGCAAAGACAGAGACAAGGTCTGGGTAACCAATCGCCATCGCTAACGATGAGTTTTTGGTGAGGTTGAGATATTGACTGGTTAAAGGTGGAATAATAATTCGTAACGCTTGCGGAATGACAACAAGCTTTAAAGTTTTCGCGCGTGGTAAGCCCAGCGACATCGCCGCTTCCGTTTGACCATGGCTAACCGCATTAATACCAGAACGTACAATTTCGGCAATGAAGGAGGCGGTATAAACGCTCAGTGCCAAAAGTAGTGCAGCAAGTTCAGGAATAATGCTAATACCACCTTGGAAGTTAAACCCTTTCAGTTCAGGATAATTTAGTGAAATTGGCATACCAGCAAGGAAGTAGACAATCAGCGGAAGGCCAACGACTAAGCCTAAAGCTATTCTTCCCATTGGCGTTTGTTGCCCAGTTAGGCGTTGCTTGTTATTCGCCCATACATTAATCAACAAGCTGGCGATCACCCCGAAGATTAATGCAGCAATAACAAAGCCACTGCCTGGCTCCATTTCTGGTGCTGGAAAATATAAACCACGAACATTCAAGAAGATGGCTTCGCCAAGGCTCAAGCTTTGACGAGGTGAGGGTAATGCTTGAAGAACAGCGAAATACCAGAAAAATATTTGTAGAAGAAGTGGGATATTTCGGAACGTTTCGATATAAACAGCAGCCAAGCGACTCACTAACCAGTTAGAAGAAAGGCGAGCGACCCCCATGGTAAAACCAATCACGGTAGCCAGAATAATACCTAATACGGAGACCAGCGCTGTATTAAGAAGGCCAATAATAAACGTTCTGCCGTAAGAGTACGTTTCATCGTATTCAATTAGTGTCAGCCCGATACCAAACCCGGCTTCTTGATTTAAAAAACCGAAACCCGTAGCGATCCCACGAGCATCTAAGTTGTTCAGTGCGTTATTTATAATCGTGTAAAAGAAAAATACCAGTGCAGCTATGGCAATGATCTGGAAAATAGCAGAACGAAAGGCGGGATTATAAATCAAGCTCTTGCTTCCGCTCGGTTTGGACATCGTACTTGGCGATGCATCTTTTGTCGGTTTCATACAGCGATAACCTCAAACCTTAGTTATAGATATCTGCCTGTATAAATAGTCACGTCCTTGCTGGTCGAAGCATGTTTTCACCAGAGCTAAACGGCGATATTCGAGTTGAAATAGCCTGTCTAAGCGAATACTTCTTGCCATTCAATGAGCGGTCCTTACTCATACAGATGGATAAAATCAAGAAAAAGGGCGGCATGAACCGCCCTGATTAACTCGTTCTATCGGATTGGTGGCGCGTACATAAAGCCGCCTGCATTCCATAGCGCATTAACGCCACGAGAAATTTCTAACGGCGAACCAGTACCGACTGTGCGTTCGAAGCTTTCACCATAGTTACCGACTTGCTTGATAACTTGGTAGCCCCAATCATCACGAATACCCAAACCTTTGCCTTTCGGACCGTCAACACCAAGAATACGTTTGATGTTTGGATCTTTCGATTTCAGCATTTCATCCGCATTTTTCGAACTAATACCATACTCTTCAGCGTTAATCATTGCTGATAATGTCCACTTCGCAATGTTGAACCATTGGTCATCACCTTGACGAACGACGGGACCTAGTGGTTCTTTGGAAATGATTTCCGGAAGAACGGCTGCAGAAGAGGGATCTTTCAGGTTCAGGCGCAATGCATAAAGACCAGATTGGTCAGTCGTTAACACATCACAACGTCCTGCATCGAAACCTTTTGACGTTTGGGCTGCCGTATCGAATACGACCGGCTTGTATGACATACCGCTATTACGGAAGTAGTCAGCAAGGTTCAGCTCAGTTGTTGTACCGGACTGTACGCAAACTGATGCACCATCAAGCTCTTTTGCGCTTGAGATGCCAAGATCTTTCTTCACCATGAAGCCTTGACCATCGTAGTAGTTTACCCCTACGAAGTTGAGGCCAAGTGCAGTATCACGATGCAGTGTCCAGGTGGTGTTACGAGAAAGCACATCAATCTCACCTGATTGAAGCGCAGTGAAACGTTCTTTCGCGGTTAGGGGTACATATTTAACTTTCGTTTTATCCCCAAGAACGGCTGCAGCCAGTGCTTGGCAATATTCTACGTCGATACCTTCCCATTCACCTTTTGAGTTAGGGTTAGAGAAACCAGGTAGACCGGTACTTACGCCACAAGTAAGAAAACCTTGTTTTGTGACTTTGTCCAGAGTAGTGTCTGCTGCTTGAGCTGATGTTGCCATCATCGCAGTAGAAGCCGCTACGACGGAAGCAAGAACTGTGAGTTTATTTGCCATTTGTATCCTTCCTGTATGATCCATGTTTAATCAGGAGTGACCTGAAATAACGTGTCCAATTCGTTAGAGTTATCGTCCTACGTGATTGATTTTCGAAGAAACGGTATTCGATAGATCAACCAGTTATAAGCGTAGGAAAGGATCTGTTAATTCTCAAATATATAATTTAAATGAAGTTTTGAGAGAACTTACAAAGCGCCTTGAGATTTAGAATGACGAAATGTTAATTGTTTGTAAATAGTGCAAATCATGGACAATTTGGTGCATCAGAACAATCAATAGAAGAGTGAACAATACAAGAGAATAAAAAGTTGTTATTAAAACTGTCATTAGCTGAGCTTGGCGAAGTTCAGTAAAAATTCGAACAAAAATTATTTGTGATACCGAAACAGGGTGATGAGCCTGCCCCATTTTTGGTAGCATGGTCTGCAACAGCTAATTAGAGTAATCATGGATTGAAATGCGATATTTTCCTCTGTTCTTAGATTTAATCAATAAACCCGTTCTTGTCGTGGGCGGCGGTGAAGTGGCAAGCAGAAAGGTGGAAGCTTTGCTAAAAGCAGGGGCGGATGTCACTATCGTTTCTCCAACGTTGGTCGATTTTCTGTCTAAGCTTGCTGCAGAGCATCAAGTGCGCTGGGTGCAACGTTTCTATTCAAGTGACATTGTCACTAAAAGCTTTGTTCAAGTGTGGGCCACGACAGATAATCCTGAGCTAAATCACCAAGTGTATAAAGATGCGAAAGAATTAGGCATCCTAGTGAACGTTGTGGATGATAAGCCTTATTGTGACTTCATTACGCCCTCTATGATCAATCGTGGCCGCATACAAATTGCTATTTCTAGTGGCGGCGCCTCACCAGTTTTAATTCGAAACATCCGTGAAAAGCTTGAATCGATACTCCCACAAAACATGGGGTTGATGGCGGACTTTGCTAACTCAAAGCGTAATTCGATTAAAGAAGCACTACCTAGCGTCGATTTACGTCGTAAGTTTTGGGAGCAATTCTTCTCGAATCCTGAGGTTGAAAACGCGCGAGATAATAGAGAGTTAGAAACGATTTACCAAGCGACCATGGCAACACCTTTGGATGAAAAGGGAAGTTGTACTTGGATACAGGTAGGGAAAGACGTTGAGATGTTGCCAATTAAGGCCGTGCGCTACATGCAACAAGCCGAGCTAGCACTTTACTCAACTCGATGCGAAGCGAACGTGTTAGAGCTAATACGAAGAGATGCAGAGCGAGAAGCTTTCTCCAGCGCAGCTGAACTCTCTGATATGTTGACCAAGGCTAAATCTGAAAAGCTTCGAGTTTGCGTGTTTATCCCTAAAGGGACGAGCGAGTTCTTATTGCTGCAAGGGCAGGACTTGGTGATATAACCACGTTAAAAAGTGGGCACTTGGCTTCTCGATTAAAAGGCCAACAAAAACGCCAGCGAACTATGCGCTGGCGTTTTTAAACTAAGTTACTTCTCAGACAGATTAATCACGGAAGTTGTTAAACTGGAATGGTATGCCCATCTCTGCTTCACGAATCGCTGCCATTGTCGCTTGCAGGTCATCACGTTTCTTACCAGTAACACGTACCTTGTCGCCTTGAATAGAGGCTTGTACTTTTAACTTTGCGTCTTTAATAAGTTTCACTACTTTTTTGGCTGTTGGTGTATCGATACCTTGGCGGAAAAGCAGAGTTTGGTGCCAGTTCTTACCAGTTACATCTGGGTCCTGTGCATCCATTGCGTTTGCATCAATATTACGCTTTGCCAAGTGGCCACGTAAAATATCGCGCATTTGCTTAAGTTGGAAGTCACCTTCCGCAGACATTTTTACGTTTTCTTCTACTAGCTCAAAGCTCGCATTAACGTTGCGGAAATCGAAACGAGTAGACAATTCACGGTTAGCATTATCAACGGCGTTACGTAGTTCAACCGTATCGATTTCAGAAACAATATCAAACGATGGCATGAAGATTCCTTGATTATTTTGTTATAGGGACTTTCGGGATTTAACGGCGTTTGCCAGCATATCTAGCATTGTAGCAGTATCTTCCCAGCCTAGGCATGGGTCTGTAATAGATTGACCATACGTTAGGTTGTTGATGTCAGTCATTGGCTGATTGCCTTCAAGAATAAAGCTTTCAGCCATGATACCCGCAATACGAGTACTGCCTGACTTAATTTGGTTACAAATGTCTTGAGCAACGTCGATTTGTTTTCTGTGCTGCTTCTGACAGTTTGCGTGGCTGAAATCCACAACCAAACGTTGTGGCAAGCCAAACTCGGCTAGAGCATCACACGCTTGTTTTACTGACGCTTCATCAAAGTTAGGGCCTTTCTCTCCGCCGCGTAAAATAATATGACCATATGGGTTACCACTTGTACGGTAAACCGTCATGCGGCCATTCTTATCAGGAGAGTAGAAGTAATGCGAGGCTTTCGATGCGCGAATTGCATCAATTGCAATTTTTACGTTGCCATTTGTGCCATTTTTGAAACCAACTGGGCAAGACAGCGCCGATGCCATTTCACGGTGAATTTGCGATTCTGTTGTACGAGCACCGATCGCGCCCCACGTGATCAAATCCGCTATGTATTGACCAGTAATCATATCAAGAAACTCAGTAGCAGTCGCAAGACCAAGCTTGTTGATATCCAGTAGTAGTTTACGTGCTTTATGGAGACCAGCTTCAAGCGCGTAAGAGCCATCTAGGTTAGGGTCGGTAATTAAACCTTTCCAACCAACTACTGTACGAGGCTTTTCAAAGTAAGTACGCATCACGATAAACAGTTCGTCTTTGTACTTGTCTTGGATTTCACTCAGGCGAGTGGCGTAATCAATGGCAGCTTCAGTGTCGTGAACAGAACACGGACCTACAATCGCAAGAAGGCGATCGTCTTCACCCGATAAAATGTTTTCAATCTGACGACGAGATTGAGCGATACGGTCTGCAACGTCATCCGTAATAGGATGTACACTACCTAGCTCTGCTGGGGTAGGCATTGGACCCAAAGGTTGGGTTCTCAATTCATCTGTTTTTATAGGCATGTTATAGCTTTATTCTCTATTGCGAAGGGGTAAAGATAACGGAATTACAGGCAGGAATAAACCGTTTCACGGGAATCTTCGCCAGGAAATACCGAATTGTATACAAAGGTGTAGGTATTCATTTAAATGACTTATGTATAAATGACAAAACTTGATCATTAAATCAATATATATACATTTGAATTTATAACCATTTCATCTATCTCACCGTTCGGCAATCAAGATAACTGCGGCAAACCTCATGTTTATCTGTGTGACAATGTCACTAAAATGGTGGCTAAATAACTCGTGAGATCGAGCTTTTGTTAACATTTCTTTGACATCTATTTCTTTCGTTGATTAACTGGTCTGACTAGATTGGTAAGGAGACCAAAATGTTATCAGCTGTACGTCGTGCAAATTTGTATCTAAATCTATTCGGCTTTTCTAAAGTGCCTCTGATTTGGCTTTGTCACCCTAAGATCATTGCGATAGATAGCGAGCACGTTGAGGTTCGAATCCCTTTGCGAAGAAGAACAAAGAACCATTTGAATAGCATGTATTTCGGCGCTTTAGCTGTTGGGGCGGATGTAGCTGGTGGTTTTCTTGCTATGAGCAAGGCGCAAGAAAAAGGAGAAGCGATCTCTTTAGCATTTAAAGGCGTCAAAGCCGAGTTTTTAAAACGTCCGGAAGCGGATGTACACTTTGTGTGTAACGATGGTGATGTTATTGATGAGATGCTCGATCATACGTTGGCAACGGGTGAACGAGTGAATCGCGATGTAAAAATCGTCGCATTGTGTCCTAGCTTACATGGTGACGAACCTATGGCTGAATTCTCGTTGACTCTTTCGATAAAAAAAGCAGCCCAACAAGGAAAAGAGGCTGCTTAGTGGTTTGCTGTTTTAAAGAATATCGCTTTAATTGAGTTCAATCTGCTCAATCGAGACGATTTTGGAGCGGTTTAAGACCACTTTCCAACGGTAATAAACAGGCTCATCGGTGTGGTTGTCCTCTTTGACAATCACATTGAGCAAATGACGTTTCTCTACCGACTCTTTGGTCACTTGCCCTTCATTTAAACGGTAAACTCGGTTTGAGCTTTTATCCATCAAGCGGATGATAGGGCGCAAACTGATGTTCAGTGTTTCTCTTGTTTGCTCATAACCACTCAAGAATAGAGAGGTCGCCATTTCGGTTTTCTCGTGATAATGAAGTATCTGCTCTTCGCGCTGCACGACGCGCTTCTTACGTATTCTTTGAATCTTATCTGGCAAGCTACTTAACGTACGATAATCGAGCCACTCTAATTTTCTGCCGACCACTTTTTTCGTTGTTGGATCAACATACTTCTTACGCCACTTTGGCTTGCCTTTACGGATCCATCGCCACATCGCATCGCGCAAATCATCTTTAAAGATTTCTCGTAGAGCATAAATAAATGACATCGCGATAATGAAGGACGCGGAAATTTCCCCAAGGTAATCGCGAGCGAGAATCACGGTTGAGGTCACGACAACCATCACCAAGCCAGTAGCAATACCTTTGATAGCACGCTTGATGTTGTTACCCATTGATATGGTTTCTTCACGAAGCACGATAGGGTGTTCAATCAAGCGTCTTAGCAAGCGCATTTTGTTAGATAGGCGAGTAACGTCTTCAACGACTCTTGGAGAGTTGTACTTGTTGAGTTTTCGATGGGCTTGCTCTTTTTCACAGAGCGTGATCAAGCGTTTCTTAATCGTGCCATAATCGCCTTCACGCGGGAGATGAGCCACTAGAGATAAAAACTTTTGCTCGGTATACCAAGACAGATAGTTATCGATGTTAACGTAGTACCGTTTTAAGTTCTCTTCATAAGGAATAGAACGTCGCAAGCGCTTTAAGATCTCAAGCGTGAGCTCGATAACTTCGTCTACTTCATCTTCCGTTACGGAGTTGTTCTGATGCTTGTTTAAACTTGCTACCGCTTTATCTAGCGCGATAACGTATTGGTACGCGAACAAACTCAAACTTACTCGGTATTGTTGATTCGACAGGCGTCCACGTTTGGCAAGTCGACTGTGTACTAGCGGTAGAAGGATTTCAGTACTGTAATAAGAGCGTTGCTGTGTGATTGAAGTGTAATAAAATTCGGATTCACTGATGATATCGGCGTTTAAACCAAGCTCACCAGGTATAAAAAAGTAAATATCTAGGTCGACACTTTTGCTCTTTGCGAGTGCATGACTGATTTTTAATGTTATTGAGTCTTGTTTATCGACGGTGACCAAAGAAAGCTCCTGACTTTGTTAAAGCATTCTTAACTTATGCGTACTGTTGAGCAGGTAAGCATAAAAGTGCTAAAAGAGTGACTGGGGCATATAGCTGAACGACAACAGCATAACAGAGCACTATGCTTTTCTCTCTGATTTTCTTGTTAGTTTAGGTATAATTCCACGTAAATTTAAAAAGAGACAAAATCAATGATTAAAATTGGTCAAATTAACAGCTTAGAAGTCATTAAAAAGGCTGATTTTGGCGTATTTCTGGATGGTGATGATTACGGTTCTGTTCTACTGCCTAATAAGTATGTACCAGAGGGTACTGAAATTGGTGATCATGTAGACGTATTTTTGTACTTCGATTCAGAAAGCCAGCTTGCTGCGACCATTGAAAGACCTATTGCCCAAGTGGGTGAATGGGGCTTAATGAAGATTGAGGGCGTCAACGCGACAGGTGCTTTTGTAAATTGGGGCATCAAAGAGAAGGATTTACTTATTCCTTTTAGTGAGCAACGCACTCGCTTCTCTGCGGGACAAACTATTCTTGTCTATGTTTATACTGACAAAGCGTCAGGCCGCATTGTTGGTACGACTAAGTTCAACAAATGGTTAGACAAAACTCCGGCGAATTATGAAGTTAACGAACAAGTTGATTTGATCATCGCAGAGCGCAGTCAACTTGGCTACAAAGCGATTGTTAACGGAAAGCATTGGGGCATGATTTTCCCATCAGATGTGTTTGGTAAGCTTTACATCGGTAAGAAACTGAAAGGCTTTATTAAGCAAATTCGTGAAGATGGCAAAATCGATCTCGCGCTACAAAAAGTCGGCGTGGCAAAAATGGACGATCTTTCTAGCAAGATTCTTGATCTGTTAGAGAAGAAAGGCGGCTTTTTACCTTTGAACGATAAGTCTTCTCCTGAAGCGATTTTTGACGCTTTCCGTACAAGTAAAGGTACTTACAAAAAGACCATTGGTGGATTGTACAAGCAGGGCAAGATTGTTATCGAGAAAGACGGCATTCGTCTGGCGTAGCCCAAACTCACGTATAGCGGATCGGCAGCCAAAAAAACGGCCCAAACTTTTCCTTTTTTTGGGCCTAGGGGAAACGGCTCCGCAGAGCCTGCGCTAAACTTTTTCCAACAATAATTTTGTTGGTGAACATAGAGAGAAATGCCATATCAAAGCATTACTTTGATACAACTAGTTTAGTACAGCGTATCCGGATCGCTAGCGAGCCCAGTTGCTTTCATACTTACGAATTAAAAAGCCATCGCAAATACGATGGCTTTTCATTTATTTATGATTTGCTACTTCTTTAAAATAAGTTCTTATCTCGTACTAATTCGCGAGGAAGACCATTCTTTATTCTGTTGCTTACCCATTTCCCAAGGCCAATGACTGCGCCTTGATAGGTGACAAGCACTTCGCCTTTACCTGTTTTCATTCCCTCAGGAATCGTTTGTGGGCGAACATCACGTCCCATGTACCATTCGCGCGCTTCTTCAATACTGAGTTCAATGGCGTTTGCCTCAGAGCCTGTCGCTAATGCCGTTGCCACCTGATGCTGCCAACGGTAGCCATTTTTATGGGCTTCCGCGATCTTGATACCCATACGGGAGAAGCGTAATTCGCCGATCATTGGCTCTAAAGAATTAGGGAACAACCAGACATCTTTATCGCGAAGCCATACAGAACTGTCATTTGGAAGTTCAATACCTAACGCACTTTGCAGCTGTTGGGCAATTTCAACCGATTCTTTTTTCGATGCTTTGGTAAACGGGAACTTGCCCATGCGCTTTTTGACCTTTGGTGGTTCAACAGCAGCCAGTTTACGAATTCTTGCAACAAAGAACCCTTCGCAGTCGTAGACCTGTGGAAAGATATGCAAAAAACCTTCTTCAGTTAGAGCAGCATTTGCGTTTTCAAACAAGGTCTCAAGGCTTTCAAACTCAACGGCATCACCAAAGGTTTCTTTCAAGTGATGACAAACTTGTTGGTTTTCTTCGGTACTGAGTGTGCACGTTGAGTAAACCATCACACCACCGGGCTTTAGTGTATGGAAGGCGCTTTCAATAAGATCTTTCTGTGTGTCAGCTATGTCGAGCACGGAAGCTTGCGTCCAGTTTTTCATTGCATCTTCGTCTTTGCGAACGGCGCCTTCGCCGGAGCAGGGCGCGTCGAGCAGAACCGCATCAAATTGTTCTGGTAGCCAACCGCCAAAAACGCGCCCATCGAAGTTACTTAGTGCGGCGTTACGTACACCACAACGTTCCACGTTGGCATGCAGCACTTTTACACGACTTGCGGCGTATTCATTAGCCACGAGAACGCCTTCATTGTTCATTAAAGCCGCGATTTGAGTGGTCTTTGATCCTGGTGCAGCTGCTGTATCTAACACGGCATCGTAAGATTCGTCATTCATAAACAGCGCAGATACTGGCATCATTGAACTGGCTTCTTGAATGTAGAATAAGCCTGACATGTGCTCTGCAGTGTTGCCTAATGGTACAACTGACTCGTCCGCTTCAATCCAAAACCCTGTGTCACACCAAGGCACAGGAGAAAGCTTCCAGCCTTTTGCGTCTGCACGTTCTAGAAACGCTTCAACACTGATCTTCAACGTATTAACACGAATACTTTTGCGCAGTGGCTTTTGGCACGATGCGATAAAGTCTTCCATGTTGAGGTGAGCAGGAAGGATAGTTTGGATTTTTTCCAGAAACGCGTCTGGGATGTAAACATTAGGATGCAATGTGGGATCTCGTTTGCAGAATTTGTGGCAAATAATATACGAAAGCGAAGCAGAAACGAATAGTGACAAGGACCGAGCAATAAAAAAGAGCAGCGATTGCTGCTCTTTTAAGGTAATCAAACTTCAATTGTATGTGAATTGAGCTTTATTCTACGGCTTAGGAATCGCAGTACGCCATTGAGTCCAGCCTTCTTCAGCTTGTGGATATAAAAAGAAAGATTGCCCACTTTTTGCCGCTGGTGGAATAGTCGATTGCTCTGGCGTTGAAAACGCAATTCCTCCGCGAACTAAACTATCAAATGTGCCCGCTTTGATGTTCGCACCAGTAATTCCGATGGAGACATCTACTCCTGAAATATTCCAAAACACACTGTTTTGACGAACGAGGTAAGCATATTCAGGCTGTATCTTGATGGTCGTGACAACGCGATCGGCAAATTCTCCTAGGCTCACGTCGGTTACTTGGCCGACTTCCATCTGGCGGTAAAGAATAGGCGTTCCGACTTGTACTGAGCCTCGTTGTTCACTTTGTAAAGTAAACATCATGCCCTGAACACGTTCTGAACCGTTTTCCAACTGAAAATCAAATTTAGCTTTACCTTTACCTGGCTCAACACTGATGGATTTCGACACCAATGCGCCAAGGTTTTTCACGCCCCCTAAGCCAATCTCTGGCTCAGTTAGCCAAAAATGTGAGCCTTCAACCGCAATGTTTTCTACGTATTCAGGTAGAATTCTTGCGGTAATTTCAACCATATTGCGACGAAAATTCGGTACAACCAGTGTGACTTCACCAACTTTGACGCCTTGATACTCAATCGGCATTCCTTTAGCAATCTCTTGCGAGCCGTCGGTTTCTAAAGCAATGACGCGTCCAAACTTGCGAGCGGTTTTTTGATCTGTATATAACTTCCAGTTGTCTCCAATTTTGTTTTCAACGCCAGGAACAGAGTCAAAAGCGATGCCTCCTTCGATTAACGATTTTAAAGGGTGAGCTTTTACACTCACACCGGCTAGCGATGCATCTATCTCGATCCCTGAACGGTTCCAAAAGACGGTTTGCGGTGTTACGAGGTAAGCAAAGCGGTTTTCGATGGTTGCTTTAATTAACACACCGCCATCAACCAATTGGAAATCGGAGACGTTACCAACAGGAAGATTACGATAGAGCAGAGGGCTGCCTTTGGAAATCGGCGGCAATTCAGAAGCAAACAGTGTGAGTGCTCTAGAGCCACTTTGGTTGTACTGTGCTAGTTCTGCCAATGATTCGTTCTGGAACAGTTGATACTCTTTTTGAATATCTTGCTTGCCTTCGCTTACAAAGCTAATGGACCCAGTTAACAACTGTTTTGCCGGAGGAACGGTAACGCTGAGGCCCGATTCCGTTAACTCTGCAGAGGCACTTCCGGTTACATAAAAACGGTTGTTTGATTTGATCAGGTGTTTGTATTCATGATCAATCAATACGTCCATAAATACTTCATGTTGCGATTTTTTACCTTCTTCAACTAAGCCTACGTTGATAATTGAACCGACAACGATGCCTTTGTAAAGCACGTTGGCACCGCTATCTAGGCCAAACGAGTTGTCAGACACTAAACGAATAGCGATGGACTTTTCTTGCTGTTGGTTAAAAACGTTTTTACGAATGGCAGTAAAGCGGCGAGAGCGATCACCGGCACCTGGCACAATGGTTAAGAAGTTTCCTCTCACGAGATTGGCAATGTTTTCAACACCAGAGAGGGACACTTTTGCTTCTTCTAAGACGAATCGGGTACCTGTCGTCAGCATGTCACTGAAAGCTGGTTGAATTGCCGCTGACGCTAATATCACTTCTCGCCCTTCGGATAGGCTTAAGTCTGTAACTTGGCCAATCTCGATTCCGCGATACATAATGGGTGCGCCTTCGCCACTGATTTTACTGTCATCAGGGAGGACGATTTTAACAGCGATACCTCGACCTGCGGTTTTCAAACCTTTATACAGACGGAATTCAGTATTCTCTTCTACAGGCTCACCGTCATCCGGAGAATCGACGGCGATCGCGCCTCCGAGTAGAGCACTCATGCTTTCTAGCCTTACATCGACGCCTTCAAAACCGATGCTGGCACCGATTCCACTTACGTTCCAGAACCGACTGCGGTTGTTAATGATATGTCGGTATTGATCCTGGATGTTGGCTTGAATCGTGATAGATTTTGCGTCTTCATCCAGCTGGTAGCTGTAGACTTCACCGATTGGAATTTTCTTATAAACAATTTGAGATCCAATCGACACACCACCTAAATCGCGGCTTTTGAGTTTAATGTTCAAACCTTGTGAAACGCGCAAATCTGTTGGTGCAGAGTCTAACGCATGGAACGTTGTTTCAAACTCTTGACCATCTCCAGGTTGAATCGATATGTAATTACCCGACACGAGCGCATCGAGCCCAGAAACTCCCGTTAGGCTTGCTGTTGGTTTTACCAGCCAAAAGCGAGTTTTATCGTTCAGCAATTTTGCCGCTTCAGGGTAGATATCGGCATCAACATAAATACTGCCGAGATCTTCAGTGAGGTTAATGTCTCTCACCATACCGACTTCTAGCCCTTGGTAACGGATAGTGGTTCGCCCGGCGACCAAGCCAGCAGCGTCAGAAAAATAGATTTGCACCCGTTGTCCGGCATCGTGTATCGACTTCACCACAAGCCAGCCAGCTAATAAGACCATAGTCAAAATTGGCAAAAGCCAAAGAGGAGATATGCCTTTGCTCCGCTTTACATCTGGTACGTATGACGTTTGAGAACTGTTCTGATCACTCATTCATTGACTCTTTTTCTGATTGTGTTGGGCCTGTTTGGTCCCAGATTAGCCTTGGATCAATACTTTCCGCTGCAAGCATGGTCAATACCACGACAACACCAAAGGCCACGGCGCCATATCCTGGTGTGAAATCAAGTATCTGACCACGATCGACTAAGGTCATCATGATAGAAATAACAAACAAGTCCATCACAGACCATTTACCGATCCATTTAACAACAAAGTAAACCATCATTCGTTGTCTCTTAAACACCGAACGTTTGAATTGAATGCAAAGCATGATGTAGGCAAGGCCAAGTATTTTTACAACTGGCACAACAATACTGGCCACAAAAATGATCACTGCGATGCCATACATACCGCTTTTTACCAACCCAGCTACGCCTGAGAAAATAGTATCTTCCAAACGTTTGCCATTGGTCAGCAAGATGGAAATAGGAATCAAGTTGGCTGGGAAAATCGCTATCGTTGCCGCAATGAGGTAAGCCCATGTCTTCTGAATGGAGTTGGGCTTGCGATGATATAACTCGTGGTGACAACGCCGACAATGGTCACCTTCAGGTTGAGACAGGTGGCACTCATGGCAATGCACGTCTTTGTGTTCAAAGGAATAAAGACGTTCTGGCTTCCAGGCTTCCCAGTAACGACGCACACTGATTCGAGAAACTAACAAAACGGTAAATATCTGCAAAAGAACCAGACCAATTAACCCTGGGCCTACAAAAATGTCGGAATAATCTTGGAGTTTGAAGCAGGAAATGGCGATGCTAACTAAGAACACATCCAGCATTACCCAATGTTTCAAATGTTGAATTAGCCACAGTGAAACACGAAGCCCTCGAAACCACCGTTGATGCAGCGAGATATGTGCCGTAACCACTGAAACACAAACCGTCAGCGGCGCTAGAGAGCTACAAAATAGAATAAGCAGTGAAAGAAGAACAAAGCCTTCTTCCATCAATGTGATCATCCCTGAAGGTAGGGTTGCCGGAATCATCACACCAAAGAGTCGGATACTAATAAAGTTAAAAAAGTGTGATGGAATAAATAGCAGGATACAGGTTATCGCGACGGCTAAATTACCTGAGAGGCTAGGGCTACCGCCTCGATACAACTGTGTGCCACAACGAGGACAGTGTGCATTTTTTCCATTGGGTAAGTCGACGATATCGACAGGCAATTCGCAACCTTGGCACAAGCGCACATTATTTGGCTGCATGGCGTGCTTAGACAGAGAGGTCATAACGACCTCTCTAACTTGAACGATTTAAGCGTGGGACTGTATGCCCCCATATAAGGTTTGATATAAGCCTTCTTGCTCAACTAACTCACCATGAGTACCTGTTTGCGTCACTTTTCCATCTTCAAGCACGTAGATCAAATCGGCTTGTTTTACGGCTGATAGACGGTGCGCAACGATTAATGTTGTTCTACCACGTAAGAATTCAGTCAATGCTTTGTGCAATGCCGCTTCAGTAGCGGTATCAAGCGCAGACGTGGCTTCATCTAAAATAACAAATTGAGGATCACTCAGCACCATTCTTGCGATGGCAAGGCGTTGTCGTTGACCACCTGACAAACGAATGCCGTTACGGCCGACTTGAGTATCCAAACCGTGGTTCAGTTGAGAAATAACATCTTGCAGCTGAGCTACTTCAAGAGCTCGCCAAAGTGACATTTCGTCAAAATTCCCACCGAGTGTTAGATTATGCCTCAAGGTGTCGTTAAATAGTATAGGTTGCTGTAATACCACGGCAATTTTGTCACGAATTACTTCAAAACCAATATCTTCTGTTAATTCATCATTAAAGCGAATGCTACCGGAGTTTTGACGATAAACCCCAATAAGTAGTTGTATTAAGGTCGACTTACCGCCTCCGCTCGCACCAACTAGCGCCACTTTCTTTCCTGCCGGTATATGTAAAGAAAGGTTATCTAGAACTTTGTTTTCATTATTATAAGAGAAGTCTACGTTTTCTACTTTAACATCGACTTCTCTGTCTTCTTTGAAAGGATTTACCTTAGGTACTGGTCTTTGTTCTTCTTCTAATACTAATAAGTCGTTGATGCGTTTTAACGCAGCTTTCGCGCTGTACCAAGAAAACTGAATGCCGAGCAGCTCTTGAACAGGAGACAACATAAACCATAGGTAACCAAAAACAGCAAAGATTTGACCAATAGTGAGGTCACTAAACATGACCATCAGCATGGCGACGGCTCTGAATAACTCAAAACCGATTAAGAAGAGTAGGAAAGAGACGCGACCTGCTGCCTCTGATTGCCACGCATACTTGTCTGCATCCACACGAACTTGGTTCGCACTGTCTTTGAGTTGCTGGAGAAATTCTCGCTCTTTATTGGCTGCGCGCAGCTGGTAAATGCCATCTAATGTTTCAACTAAACGATTTTGGAAAATTTCAAAAGAATGATTTTCCTTCCGTTTCAGATGTTTAACCATACTTCCTAGTTTACGTGAGAAGTAAATGACAATAGGGTTGACTAGCAGAATAAATAGACCAAGTCGCCAGTCGAGCCAAAGCAGAACGATGGCAGTACCAATGACCGTTAAAAAACTGATAACGAATTTTGCTAACGTAGAACCAATAAATTTATCGATCGTTTCAATGTCAGTGATAAGGTGGGCGTTGATGCCTCCGCTGCCTTTGGTTTCGTATTGGCGGATGCTGATACGACCAAGCTTGTCGATCATTTTACTGCGCATCTCAAACGTGATCGTTTTAGAAACAAGTGTAAATTGTCGGCTTTGAAGGATATTTAACCCCTGACTCGCAGCTCGCATCAGGACGACCAAGAAAAGGGTGAAAAATATATAACCCGTCGGAGTGTGCCACGCTTCAGGGAGAATGGCATTCATAGCAGCTAAGCCTTTTGCTGGTTGGTCCAATAAAACCTCATCAACCATCAACGGCATGAGAAGGGGGATTGGAACACTAATCAAGGTTGCAAGCACCGCTATCAAGTTCGCTATGATCAGCTTGGACTTGTGCTTTTTTACTTGTGTTATCAACCAAGAACGGCTAATAGTGTCATTTTTCAGAAGCATTGTAATTGAGAATAAGTCCTATTATAAAGTAGGGCTGCATTTTAGCGCCATACAGTGAGAATGGAAGCTTTTATAGTAAGTAGGAAGTTAATATGAACATAGAACAATACCATAGACTAACCAAACAAGCCGTTGCTCTAATTGAGTCTGAGCCAGACTTTATTGCTAACCTAGCAAACTTGAGCTCACTGCTTTTCATGGAATTGGACGATCTTAACTGGGCTGGCTTTTACCTAGCAAAAGGTGAAGAGCTCGTTCTTGGTCCGTTTCAAGGAAAACCAGCTTGTGTCCGCATTCCTATGGGGCGCGGTGTCTGTGGTACTGCTGCAAAAACTAACACCATACAAAGAGTATACGACGTTCATGAATTTGAGGGACATATAGCGTGCGATGCAGCGAGTAATTCGGAAATTGTGATTCCGTTTTCTATCAATGGAGAGGTGGTTGGTGTCCTTGATATTGACAGCCCAAGTATTGGTCGATTCAATGAAACAGACGAAGAAGGTCTCACTCATTTCATGGCTGAAGTAGAAAAGCTGCTTAATTCACACGCGAACGACGCATAAATTAGCCCTCGAGTGTGGTTTTTCCTTGGCATGTCACTATAATACGAGAATATTTTTTCTTAATGCTTCGCGGAAATCCGCTCAAATCAGGAACCCTCATGACTGAAAAGTTAAAAAACAGCAAAGAAGTTATTGCATATATTGCTGAATGTTTCCCTAAGTGCTTTACTTTAGAAGGTGAAGCAAAACCTCTGAAAATTGGTATTTTTCAAGATCTTGCGGAACGTCTAAGTGAAGACGAAAAAGTAAGCAAAACACAGCTTCGTGCAGCGTTAAGACAGTACACTTCATCATGGCGTTACCTACATGGTGTAAAACCAGGTGCAGTACGTGTAGACCTAGACGGCAACCCTTGTGGTGAGCTAGAAGAAGAGCACGTTGAACACGCGAAAGCGACACTTGCAGAAAGCAAGGCAAAAGTTCAAGCTCGTCGTAAAGAACAAGCACAAAAAGCTCGTGAAGAGGGTAAGGCGAAAGCGAAACCAGCGGCTAAAAAGCCTCAACAGCCTCGTCGTACTAACAAACCAAAAGTACAAAAAACAACTAAGCCTGTAGAAACGCGCGCTCTAAATGCTGACGAAATCACAGTAGGTAACGCAGTTAACGTGAACATGGGCAAAGGAAACATGGCAGCGACCATTGTTGAGATCAATAAGGATGATGTACGTGTTCAACTTGCTAACGGCCTACAAATGGTTGTGAAAGCGGAGCACTTGCGCGCATAAAGGAGATACTCCTACGCATGAATTGCCGTTCAAAAGTGACACTGATTGCTGCTAGCTTATGGCTAGCAGCATCAGCTCAGGCTCTCGAAGCCAAACTACATAAAGATGACTTGCCGGTTCTCGCTCCTGAAGTTCAGCACGAAACAGCTAGCAAACGAGTCACCTCTCGATTTACCCGCTCTCATTATAAGCATTTCAGCCTCAATGATGATTTCTCCAAAGCGATCTTTGAACGCTATGTAGAATTGCTTGATTATAATAGAAATATTTTTACTCAAGCGGACATCGATTCTTTTAAAGACTGGTCAATTGAGCTTGATGATCAGCTAAAAGCTGGTAACAACCAAATTGCTTTTGATGTTTATAACCTCTCAATGCAAAAGCGTTTTGAGCGCTTTGCTTATGCGTTAACGCTACTCGACGAAGAGATCAAGTTTGATACTGACGACGAGATAG
The DNA here is from genome assembly GCF_021728175.1 of Vibrio sp. A1-1. Taxonomy (NCBI): domain Bacteria; kingdom Pseudomonadati; phylum Pseudomonadota; class Gammaproteobacteria; order Vibrionales; family Vibrionaceae; genus Vibrio; species Vibrio sp. A1-1. The sequence continues at coordinate 213,659 of NZ_JAKKCL010000005.1, read as the reverse complement.
AGTTAGACCGTTCTGAAGCTGCATGGCCAAAAGACGAAGCGGAGCTCAACGAGTTATGGCGTAAGCGCGTGAAATATGACGCGTTAAATCTGAAACTGACTGGCAAAGAATGGCCAGAGATTAAAGAAGTTTTAGAGAAGCGTTATAACAACGCGATGAAGCGGATCACACAGACTAATAACGAAGATGCATTCCAGTTATATATGAATGCCTTCGCCCGACAAGTCGACCCTCATACTAGCTACCTTTCTCCACGTAATGCTGAGCAATTCCAATCGGAAATGAACCTATCTCTGGAAGGCATTGGTGCTGTTTTACAAATGACTGACGATTACACAGTAATTCGTTCACTTGTTGTTGGTGGCCCTGCGTCGAAGAGCAAGCAGCTTGGCGAAGGGGATCGAATCATCGGTGTTGGACAAGACGGTGAAGAGATTGTCGACGTGATCGGTTGGCGTCTGGATGATGTAGTTCAATTAATCAAAGGCCCAAAAGGCACAAAGGTTAATCTACAGATCTTGCCAGAAGGTAACGATGCGAAGAGTTACATTGTCACAATTGTTCGTGACAAAGTTCGCCTAGAAGATCGCGCAGTGAAGTCGGAGATCATCGAAAAAGATGGTAAGAAGATTGGTATTTTAGAAGTGCCAAGTTTCTACGTCGGTTTGTCGAAAGATACCGATAAACTGCTTGCTGAGTTAAAAACCAAAAACGTTGACGGCGTAATCGTTGATCTACGTAACAACGGTGGTGGTGCATTAACAGAAGCGACAGCATTAACAGGGTTATTCATTAAAGAAGGTCCTGTTGTTCAAGTTCGTGACAGCTATGGTCGTATTAAGGTGAACGCCGATACTGACGGAAAAGTGAGCTACGATGGTCCGCTGACGGTGTTGATTAACCGCTACAGTGCTTCAGCGTCTGAAATTTTTGCAGCAGCTATGCAAGATTATAATCGTGCAATTATTTTAGGTGAAAATTCTTTCGGTAAAGGTACGGTTCAACAGCATCGTTCACTGAATCATATCTACGATCTTTTCGATAAAGAGCTAGGCTACGTTCAGTACACGATTCAGAAGTTCTACCGTATTGACGGTGGAAGTACGCAAAATCGCGGTGTTGCACCCGATATTTCGTACCCAACACCAATTGAAGCTTCTGAAACGGGTGAAAGTGTAGAAGACAATGCACTACCTTGGGATCAGATTGATAAAGCAAAATATCAAACCTTCCCAAGCAACGAAGCACTAGTTGAAAAACTCACCGCTCTTCATAACAAGCGTATTTCTGATGAGATGGAATTCCGTTTCATCAATGAAGACATAGAGAAGTATCGTAAAGAAAAAGACGATAATATGTTGTCTTTGAACGAGAAAGTTCGTAAGGCTGAATCGGATAAAGCGGAAGCACTTCGTTTGCAACGCATCAATGAGCGTCAAGCTGCTTTAGGTAAGGAAGCATTCAAAACATTGGATGATATACCTAAAGATTATGAAGCGCCTGATGTTTATTTAGATGAGTCTGTCGCGATTATGGTTGATCTACTCAAGCAGAAAAATCAGTCATAATAACTGGCAATTCAAAGTAAAAAGAGTGAGTCTTTCAGGCTCACTCTTTTTTTATGTCTTTTCATCTTTGTTTGTATTGAGTATCAAGTAAGATATTCGCTTATTTTTTCCCAATAATTTACGTGATCTACATCTAAAATTTCGCGAAAGTGAGGACTACTGCCTAAGCTAAAAGAAAACGATAAGGATGCCGATATGAAATGGTTCTTTATTTTACTTAGCTTTTGCTGCTTTAGTGTGTTTAGCGGAGAAAACACCAGAGAAGATGAATTAAGTCACTTTGACACGCCGTTTCTCATCGGAGACTGGTATTTAATGAACCCAAACCCCGAAGAGTCGGCTGAAAATTTTCGTGCGATAAAACTGTCACTGGGTTCCGACTACAGCTTTTCTATTGATATTCAAAAGAAAGATTATTCTGTCGATCATTGGGAAGGATTGTATAACGCCAATGAAGACACCATCGTTCTTGGCTTAAACACAGATGAGCCTCAAATTTATGCCTATCGCAATAATCACAATACGCTTGATCTTAATGGTGTGACTTTTACTAAAGGGTTGTCTAACTCGCTAGCGGGCATATGGTCTAGCTCTTATGTATCCGGAGATGGCCTTGTGGCAAACAACATCAACCATATGGATCTGATACTTCAACCTGACTTCGTGTTTATGTTTCGGGTATCCAACGAAGAAGGAGATGAGTCAATCAAGCAAGGTGTTTTCTATACAGAAGATGAATATTTAGTCTTGCTCTATGAAAATGGCGAGCACGGGACCACCTATAAGCTCAACAAAAATGAATTAACGATTGAAGATTCAAATGGCGATATGTACGCGGTACTTAATCGGGTAACGCCTTGATAGCTTATCTTGCTACGACAAATTACGCGAGCATACGGTAAATTGTCAATGTTGTTTAAATGTTAATCAAAAAACGGAGCTAGAGCACTAAAAGCTCCGTTTTTTGATGGAAAGACTTGTATTCTGATACCACAACCCCTACAAATAGCTTATATAGTGATACCAGAACTGCATTTTTGATCATGCAGTCTGGTATTTTTGTTGTTCGACATACAAGGATTTATGCTCATGTCCCAAGCTCCCCAGGCCAAATATCGTAAAGATTATCAAGAGCCATCTCACGCGATTACCGATATCGATCTTACGTTTGATCTTTATGACAATGACACCATCGTTACGGCGATATCAAAGGTTGTTCAAAAAGGCGATATAACAACGCTAGAACTCGATGGCGAAGGGCTTGAGCTACGCGCTGTAAAAGTAAATGGTGAGGATTGGGCTCATCACGAAGTGAAAGAATCATCGCTTGTACTGACCGATCTTCCATCCGAGTTTGAACTTGAAATCGTCACTAAAATTGATCCTGAAGCGAATACAGCACTCGAAGGTTTGTACAAATCAGGCGGCGCATTTTGTACTCAGTGTGAGGCCGAGGGCTTCCGTCGTATTACTTATTATTTAGATCGTCCTGATGTTCTGGCAAAGTACACGACAAAAGTGATCGCAGATAAATCCGCTTATCCATATTTGCTGAGCAATGGTAACCGAATTGCAGAAGGCGATGCAGAGAACGGTCGTCATTGGGTTCAATGGCAGGACCCGCATCCAAAGCCAGCTTACTTGTTTGCTCTTGTCGCAGGGGACTTTGACGTACTGCGTGACAAATACACAACGATGTCAGGTCGCAGTGTTGATTTAGAAATCTTTGTTGATAAAGGTAACTTAGATCGTGCAGGCCATGCGATGACATCGCTGATCAACTCGATGAAGTGGGATGAAGAACGCTTTGGCCTTGAATACGATCTGGATATTTACATGATCGTTGCCGTTGATTTCTTCAATATGGGCGCAATGGAAAACAAAGGCCTAAACATCTTTAACTCAAAGTATGTTCTGGCGAATGACCAAACGGCGACCGATCGTGACTACTTAGGTATCGAAGCTGTAATCGGTCATGAGTACTTCCATAACTGGACTGGCAACCGTGTCACTTGTCGTGACTGGTTCCAACTAAGTCTAAAAGAAGGCTTAACCGTATTCCGTGACCAAGAATTCTCTTCTGACTTAGGCTCTCGTGCAGATAACCGCATCGATAACGTACGTATCATCCGTGGCCCTCAGTTTGCAGAAGATGCAAGCCCAATGTCTCACCCGATTCGTCCTGACAAAGTCATTGAGATGAACAACTTCTACACGCTAACAGTGTATGAAAAGGGCAGCGAAGTTATTCGCATGTACCATACACTCCTTGGCGAAGAGGGCTTCCAAAAAGGGATGAAACTTTACTTTGAACGTCACGATGGTACTGCTGCGACATGCGAAGACTTTGTTTCTGCAATGGAAGATGCCACCGGTGTCGATTTAAAACAATTCCGTCTATGGTACAGCCAGTCTGGTACACCGACGCTGCGCGTAAATAGCGAATACAATGCCAATGCAAAAACTTACGCACTAACGGTAGAGCAATTTACGGAGCCAACGCAAGACCAGGCTGAGAAGCAAGCGCTGCACATTCCGTTTGATATCGAGCTGTACGATTCGAAAGGTCACGTTATCCCGTTGATGATTAACGGTGAATCGGTTCATAACGTGCTAGATATTAAACAAGATAAGCAAACGTTCGTATTTGAAAATGTCGAAGAACAGCCAGTGCCATCTTTGTTGCGTGAATTCTCGGCACCAGTAAAACTAGAATACGACTACAGTGATGATGAATTAGTCTTCTTGATGAAGCACGCGACGAATGACTTCGCTCGTTGGGATGCAAGCCAAATGCTATTGGCTAAGTACATTCGTCAGAACGTGAAAAACGTTCAAGCCGGACAAGAAGTATCGCTTTCTGAAGGCGTGATAGATGCGTTCCGTGGTGTGCTATTGGATGAGACGCTTGAGCCAGCTTTCATTGCTCAAGTTTTCTCTTTGCCTTCAATTAATGAGATTACTGGCTGGTACCAGCAAATTGACATCGATGCCGTAGACAAAGTTCTAAACAGCATTACAGTGTCACTTTCCCAAGAGTTAGAAGATGAGCTAAGTGCAACTTATCATACACTGAAGCAAACAGAGTACACGATCGATCATGCTGCGATTGGCAAGCGTGCATTACGTAACCGTTGTCTGCAATACCTAGCACATACGGAAAAAGGTAATGATTTAGTGAAAGCACAATACGCATCTGCAAATAACATGACAGATACGATTGCAGCGATGAGTGCGGCAAATAGTGCACAGCTTGAGTGTCGTGAAGTTCTAATGGCAGATTATAGCGATAAATGGAAGCACGATGGTTTGGTTATGGACAAGTGGTTTGCACTTCAAGGTAGCAATCCTGCAGAGGATGCACTTGAAAAAGTGAAAGCTACCATGAACCACGAAGCATTTAGTTTGAAGAACCCGAACCGTACGCGCAGTTTGATTGGTTCGTTCTTAAGTGCCAACCCTGTGCGTTTTCATGATAAATCCGGTGCAGGTTACCAATTTGCAGGAGAAATCCTTCGCCAACTTAATGATTCGAACCCACAAGTTGCATCTAGAATGATTGATCCTTTGCTTAAGTTCCGTAAATACGATGAAGGTCGCCAAGCTTTGATCAAAGCAGAACTTGAAAAGCTCAAAGCAATGGATAATCTTGCTAAAGACTTATTCGAAAAAGTGACTAAAGCACTAGACGAATAGTAAACAACACAATAGGGTGGTCATTAAGGCCACCTTATTGTTTATGTCACTTAGTTTTTACTTCATGAACTATTACTACTTCAACCTCAACATTTCATATCAAACGTTTTTATCCCATTATTCTGGCGCGGCAAGTGTTGTTCAAGTCGTCACACATAACGGTTTACGTTTGCAGTTACCCGCCGCACGATTCAGACCATTTCTTAGTCAATTAGGCATTAAAGGCCAGTTTAGACTAACAACTGACCAAAATAATAAGTTTCTTAAGTTAGAAACTCTGTGATGTATTGTATTTGCAGAGAGTTAAATAGGAATCTTAGTCACAGAATCGGACATTTCACCTCTTACCACCACGATTAGTTGTTAAACATTTGTAATTATGCTTTTACAATGGGCACATGCATTACCTATGCTTAGTTTCTAAGGTAACAACCTAGCTACTAAGTCCCCCTACAAAACAACAATTCTAATGTGGAGTGTGAATATGACCGCGCGTGAAAATGTAGTGCCGGTTCTGCTTGAAAAAGTTTACCAACTGATTCAAGACAAACTCGAGCTTTCTCACCAAACGCTTGTAACTAAACTTGCTCAACACTTATTCAGTAACATTGCTGATGATGACCTGATTCAGCGAAACGAATCCGATCTTTATGGTGCTGTCGTCAGCCTTTGGCACCATATCAATGAAAAAAAACCAGAAGAGATTTCGGTACGAGTATTTAACCCGACCGTAAGTCGTCAAGGCTGGCAATCCACACACACAATCGTAGAAATTGTTGTTCCAGATAGTCCATTCTTAGTGGACTCAGTCAAAATGGCTTTAGCGCGTTTGGACCTTGTTTGCCACCTAATGTTAAACAACCCAACACAGATACAGCGTGATAAAAAAGGTCAAGTTACCGGCGTAAACGGTGAGGGTGGTGTTCTTCAATCACTGTTCCATATCGAGGTAGACCGCCTTACTAGTAAAGAAGAGATGCAAGCGCTTAAAGAAGAGCTGTTAAAAATTCTATCTGACACTCGTTTAGTCGTTGATGACTGGAAGCAAATGGTTGATAAGCTTAAGCTTGTGACTGATGAACTTGAGAAAAATAAAGATCGTGTTTCCATCCAAACAGATCGTATGGATGAAACGATCGCATTTCTTCGTTGGCTAGAAGATCATAACTTTACCTTTATGGGTTACAAAGATTATGACTTAGAAGAAGTCAATGGTGATACCGAGCTTGTTCCTGCTAAAGAGAAAGGACTTGGTCTATTTGCTGATGACAAGCGTGTACGTAGCGTCAAGCTATCTGAGCTTTCAGACTCTGCGCGGTTAGAAGCGAAAAAGCCATACGCTCTGATTATCACAAAAGGTAACAAAGCATCTCGTATTCACCGACCAGCTTATACTGATTACATCGGTGTTAAGAAGTTTGATGAAAACGGTAAAGTAATAGGTGAGCATCGCTTTACTGGTTTATATACCTCTGCCGTGTATAACCAAGCGGTACAAAGCATCCCTCTGATCCGTGAAAAAGTGGACCGTATCCTTGAAGCGAGCGGATACCGTCACGGATCGTATTCATACAAAGCATTGCACAATATCTTAGAAAACTACCCACGCGATGAACTACTCCAAGCAAATGAAGAAGAGTTGCTTGAGGTGGGTATGGGTGTTGTACAAATGCAAGATCGTGACCTACTGCGTTTATTTGTTCGTAAGGACCCATTTGGTCGTTTCTTTAGCTGCATGGTTTATGTCACTAAAGATCGTTACAACACAGAGTTACGTCGTCAAACTCAACGCATTCTTAAGCAGTACTTTGGTTGCGAGCAAGAGGTTGAATTTACAACGTTCTTCTCAGAAAGCCCACTAGCGAGAACACATTACATTGTTCGTGTAGACAATAACAACATTGACGTAGACGTGAAAAAGATCGAGCAAAACCTAATGGAAGTTTCTACCTCTTGGGATGACAGACTAAAAGAATCCATCATTGCTAACTTTGGTGAAAGCAAAGGCCTTCCTCTTTCAAAAGAATACATGAGTGCGTTCCCTCGCTCATACAAAGAGGACATGATGCCAGGTTCTGCGGTTGCAGATATTGAACGCTTAGAAGCGTTAAGTGATGATAATAAACTTGGTATGTTGTTCTACCGACCTCAAGAAGAGGGGGCGGATTCAAAAGCTGTTCGCTTGAAGCTGTACCATCGCGATGAGCCAATCCATCTTTCTGACGTAATGCCAATGCTTGAAAACCTTGGCTTACGAGTGATCGGTGAATCACCGTATGAGATCGAGAAAAACAACGGACAGACATTCTGGATCCTTGATTTCTCTATGCTGCATAAGAGCGAGAAAACGGTTGATCTTCGTGAGGCTCGTGATCGTTTCCAACAAGCATTTGCCGCAATTTGGGCGGGCAACCTTGAAAGTGATGGTTTTAACCGATTGGTACTAGGTGCGTCGCTATCTGGGCGTGAGATTTCCATTCTTCGTGCTTATGCTCGATACATGCGCCAAGTCGGTTTCCCATTCAGTCAACAATACATCGAAGACACGCTAAGCCACTACCCAGACTTAGCAACAGGTCTAGTCAAGCTGTTCACCAAGCGATTCGATCCGAAACACAAAGGCAGTGAAAAAGGCCAAAACGATCTGATTAAAAAGCTAACAGAGCAGTTGGATCGTGTAGAGAGCTTGGATGATGATCGTATTATTCGTCGTTACATCGACATGATCATGGCGACACTTCGTACTAACTACTATCAATTAGACGAAAGCAAGCAACCTAAGCCTTGGTTATCTTTGAAAATGAAACCGAGCGATATTCCAGAGATTCCGCAGCCTGTACCCGCGTTCGAGATCTTTGTGTACGCACCAGATATTGAGGGTGTTCACCTTCGTGGCGGAAAAGTGGCTCGTGGTGGTTTACGTTGGTCAGACCGTCAAGAAGATTTCCGTACTGAGATTCTTGGCCTAGTGAAAGCGCAACAGGTTAAGAACACTGTTATTGTACCTGTGGGTGCAAAAGGCGGCTTTGTTTGTAAACGCCAGCCATCTCTCACAACCCGTGATGAGATTTTTGCTGAAGGCCAACGTTGTTACAAACGATTTATTCGTGCTCTACTTGATGTATCAGATAACATCATTGAAGGTGAAGTCGTGCCACCACAAAACGTTGTGCGCCATGACGAAGATGACCCATACCTAGTAGTGGCTGCAGATAAAGGCACAGCAACATTCTCAGATCTAGCGAACTCTGTTTCTGCAGAGTACAACTTCTGGTTAGGTGACGCATTTGCTTCAGGTGGTTCAAATGGTTACGACCACAAAGCGATGGGTATCACTGCAAAAGGTGGTTGGGAATCTGTTAAGCGTCACTTCCGTGAAATGGGCATCAACTGCCAGACCACTGACTTTACCGCAATCGGTGTAGGTGATATGGCAGGTGACGTGTTCGGTAACGGTATGCTGTTATCGAAGCACATTCGATTGCAAGCTGCCTTTAACCACATGCACATCTTTATTGATCCAAATCCAGATTCAGCCACCAGCTGGGAAGAGCGCAACCGCTTGTTTAATCTGCCAAGATCAAGCTGGGAAGATTACAATAAAGATTTGATCTCTCAAGGTGGTGGCATCTTCTCTCGTCGATCAAAATCGATCCAGTTAACGCCAGAAATTCAGAAAATGTTAGGTACTAAGAAAGCATCTTTAGCGCCTAATGATCTGATTAAGATGATCTTGAAAATGAAAGTCGATCTGCTTTGGAATGGTGGTATCGGCACTTACGTTAAAGCATCGACAGAAACTCATACGGATGTTGGTGACCGTGCTAACGACATGCTGCGCATTGACGGCCGTGACTTAAGAGCAAAAGTGGTTGGCGAAGGCGGTAACTTGGGTATGACTCAGCTTGGTCGTATTGAATACGCACTGACTGGCGGCCGAGTGAACACAGACTTCGTTGATAACGTGGGTGGCGTTGACTGTTCGGATAATGAAGTCAACATCAAGATCTTCCTTAATGGACTGGTTTCAAATGGCGATCTTACGGTTAAGCAACGTAACCAAATTCTAGAGTCTATGGAAGACGAAGTGGGTGAAATTGTCTTAGATGATGCTTACCGTCAATCTGAGTCGATCTCCGTTACTGAACAGCAAGGTGTTGGCATTGTTAAGGAACAAATTCGATTCATCCATACCATGGAAAAAGCAGGGTACTTGGATCGTGCTCTCGAATACATCCCTGATGATGAAACGCTAATTGAGCGTGAAAAACAGGGGCTAGGTCTGACTCGTCCAGAGTTATCGGTTTTAGTCGCTTACGGTAAAATGGTACTGAAACAGCAGCTCGTTACGGATGAAATCGCGAATGACGAATTCCATGCGAAACAGCTTGTTGAGTACTTCCCAAGTGCGTTACGACGTAACTATAAAGATCAAATGGTTAATCACCCACTGCGAGCTGAAATTATCGCTACAGCATTGGCTAACCAGATGGTTAATGAAATGGGCTGTAACTTCGTCACTCGTTTGCAAGAAGAAACCGGTGCAAGTGTTGTCGATATTGCTAACGCATACAGTGCGGCTCGTGAAATTTTCGATCTAGAAGCAATTCTTAAGCAGACTCGTGAACTCGATAATATCGCCACTGCTCAAGCTCAGTACGAAATCATGTTTTATGTTCGTCGAGCACTACGTCGAATTGCACGTTGGTTGCTTCGCAACCGCAGTGGTAAATGCACAGTTGGTGAGCTGATTGCTATCTACAAGCAAGATGTCAATGTTATCACTGAAACCTTAGACACTATGCTGGTTGAGTCTGAAGTAGAAGAACACAATGAACTTGCTCAAGGGTGGATTGAGAAAGGGGTAGAAGAGAAACTTGCACATCAAGTCGCTCGTTTATCCAGCTTACAATCTGCACTGGATATCTCATCAGTGGCGAGTGAAACAGGTAAAACGGTTGAGCAAGCATCGAAGCTCTACTTTAACTTGGGTGACCGTTTATCGTTACACTGGTTCTTGAAGCAAATTAACAGCCAAGCCGTTGATAATAACTGGCAGGCACTAGCAAGAGCTGCATTCCGAGAAGATTTGGACTGGCAACAACGTCAACTTACGGCTCAGGTATTAAATTGCGGCTGTGCAACGGAAGAGCTAGACGTGATGAAAGCGTTAGAAGATTGGATGGAAACTAACGAGCAATCACTGCACCGTTGGGAAAGCATCTTGAATGAGTTCAAAGTTGGCTCTGTCCACGAATTTGCTAAGTTTTCTGTAGCACTTCGAGAATTAGTACTCTTGAATCTCAACTGTTCGTCGAAAGAGTAGATGAGCTAGTCAAATTGTAAATAAAAGCCTCGTTATTTAGCGAGGCTTTTTTGTTGCTCATCGTTTCTACTATAGTGCGGGTGAGTTACAGCGTAACAGCGCTGGGAAGTTAAAATAGGCTGAAATCGATTGCTTTAGGGTGGTTAGTTATAAATTTTATTGTTGAAATCTTACTCTAATTGTTTGTTTTATATTTGAAAATATTAGAAAGATATAGGTTTTTACTTAATACATTCATTTTCATTGAATTACGATGAAAAACAGTAAATAATATTGTCCCGTTTATACGGGGCTTTTTTCTTTCGGAGGCACAATGCTTTACCGTCTAGCCAGAACTGGCTTTTTCCAACTCGATGCCGAGAAGGCACACGATCTTGCAATCAAGAACTTCCAACGCTTTAACGGCACACCACTTGATCTCTTTTACCGCCAACAATTACCAACTCGTCCAGTTGAGTGTATGGGACTAACATTCCGTAACCCAGTAGGTCTTGCGGCTGGCTTAGATAAAAACGGTGAATGCATTGAAGCATTTGATGCCATGGGCTTTGGCTTTGTCGAAGTTGGCACAGTAACACCTCGTCCGCAATCAGGGAATGATAAACCACGCTTATTTCGCTTAGTCGAAGCTGAAGGGATCATCAATCGCATGGGCTTTAACAACCTAGGCGTTGATAATTTGGTCGAGAATGTAAAGCAAGCAAAATTCAACTGTGTTCTCGGAATTAATATTGGTAAAAACAAAGACACACCAATTGAGAAAGGGGCAGAGGACTACCTGATTTGTATGGAGAAAGTGTATGAGTACGCAGGCTACATTGCGGTTAATATCTCATCACCAAACACTCCGGGTCTTCGTTCACTTCAATATGGTGAAGCGCTTGATGAACTACTTTCTGAATTAAAAGCGAAACAAGCGGAACTTTCAGAGAAATATAACAAATACGTCCCGCTAGCATTAAAAATTGCGCCTGATTTGAGTGACGAAGAAATCTGCCAAATCTGCGATTCTTTATTGAAAAACAATATAGATGGTGTGATCGCGACTAACACAACTCTGGATCGCACGATCGTAGAAGGAATGAAACACGCCAATGAGGCAGGTGGTTTAAGTGGTCGCCCTGTGCAATCACGCTCTACGGAAGTCGTACGTAAGCTTCATGAAGAGCTAGGAGACAAACTTCCAATTATCGGTGTTGGTGGTGTGGATTCCTATGTTGCAGCCAAAGAAAAGCTGATGGCAGGCGCTAAACTTGTTCAAGTCTACACCGGTTTTATTTACCACGGCCCAGGCCTAGTACGTGATATTGTTAAGAATCTTTAACATACACATCAAAAACCACTGAAAAATCAGTAGCTATTACATAAAAAAGAGGACTTTGTTTCCTCTTTTTTTTTATCCGTTCGTTTGTAAAATTTAAAAATCACGAGTAGGTAATTAAGCGTCTTACCTCTTTACCACTGATTTAACTAGTCAAGAGAGAACGGAATAATGCTTAAACCCAGCGACAAATGGAATTGGTATTTTGACGAGCAAAAAGCTTGCTTAATGCTGGATCTGGGGGAGGAAATGATTTTCCAAACCAATTTATCCCGAAAATTGTTGGTTAACTGTGCCTTCTCAAACAATGAATTTACCGTTGATGACGCCAGTGCATTCCAAACGTTTAATGAACGTATTCGATGCCTCGACATCAGTGAATACCGCCAAGCTGAGTTAACACTGTATTGTGTTGCGGCAAAGCGCTTTCATAAACCTGTACAGCCTAAAAGCTGGTTCTTTGACGCACAGTCCTCAGGTTACGAGCCTGAAGAAGGGGACATGGTCTTTCTAACAAACCAATATTCTGATGGCATGTTCATCGTGTTAGAACCAGGCGAGACGTCGAGCTTATGTGCTTACGTTAACCAAGAAGCGTTTGTGCTTGATGGCAATAAGGCGCTTCAGTTTGGGCAGCCGATTAAAGTAATGCATGACCGCATGGCTTGTGCAAATCACCTCTTTGCAATAACCCCTATGGCAATGGTGGGGTAAACCTGTTTAATTTTTTCTTTATTTCGTTCCTTTGTTTGCATTAGTCGACCTCGTTAGGTCGATTTTTTTTGTCCTTTCGTTTGATACTAGAGCCCCATCAGCCATGAAACTGTATGTTTTCTATGCATGCAAACATGAAGCTGGTCACTTTTATTTTACTTATTTCAATCTGATGACTCCCTTAACTAGGCAACCTAGCGCTTAAAATGACCCCATTTATTCCCCTATAAGGCAAAAATGTAAGTAACTTACATCAATAATCATTGTCTGGTATATACCAAAATTGATGTAAATAAGTATTCACTTCTTTCCAAGGGAACAAAATTTCGTTCGTGAATAAAAAACACTCAAATTGAAGATGTTGAAAGTTTCAGATCATTTTGTTGGTGATGATTTGAACTAACAGGTGGGGAAATTCCTTTAAAAACGAGGCATTGATCGTAAAGTCAGGTATAATTGAAGCCATTTTTTATCAGCGAAAGAACACTATGAATCAATATCTCGCGGTAACTTCAAATGGCATGGAAAATTTGCTTGTTGAAGAACTGACTAAACTAGGCATTGAAAATGCGAAACCAGTACAGGCAGGCGTAAAATTTAAAGCGACAAACGAACAGGTTTATCGCTGTTGTTTGTGGAGCCGTTTAGCGTCTCGATTTGTACGTGTTTTATCTGAGTTCACGTGTAACAACGACATGGACTTGTATTTATCTACATCTGCTATTAACTGGGTTAACCAATTTCATAGCTCTAAACGTTTTGTTGTGGACTTTAACGGCACAAACCGTGAGATCAGAAATAGCCAGTACGGTGCGATGAAAGTCAAAGATGGCATCGTAGATTGCTTTGAAAATAAAGGATTGCCGCGTCCCAACATCAGTAAAGAACGCCCAGATGTTCGTATCCACGTTCGTTTGCATAAAGATAAAGCGTTGCTTGGGATCGATATGGTAGGCAGTGGTTTGCATCAACGTGGCTACCGACCAGAATCGGGTCGTGCCCCGTTACGTGAAACGCTTGCTTCTGCGATTATCATGCGTTGTGGCTGGGATGGGCATCAACCATTACTCGATCCAATGTGCGGTTCTGGTACTTTGCTTATTGAAGCTGCGATGATGGCTGCCAACATGGCTCCTGGCGTTAAGCGAAAGCAATGGGGTTTCGAAGTGTTGGAAGACTTTGAACCAGAGACTTGGGCAGAGATTAAATCAGAGGCTAATGTTCAAGCTAGACGAGGTGTCAAGAAAGTTGACGCTAAGTTTTTTGGCTTCGATAACGACCCTAAAGTATTAAAAGTTGCTCAAGAAAACGCGCGCAGAGCAGGCGTTGAAGAATTGATTGAGTTCGCACAAGGTGATGCTGCAACTATTACTCGTCCTGCAGGATTTGAACACGGTGTTATCGTTTCAAACCCACCTTACGGTGAACGTCTGGGAACTGAGCCGGGGCTAATTGCGCTCTACACCGCATTTGGTGGACAGCTAAAATCTGAGTTTGGTGGATGCAAAGCCTCTATCTTCTCGAGTTCAGACGAGCTTCTGAGCTGTCTTCGTATGCGTGCTGATAAACAGTTTAAATTGAATAATGGTGCGTTACCTTGTCACCAAAAGAACTACAGTATTGCAGAGCGCAGTGCTGATGAAGTGAACGGGGCTGATACTAATGTTCAAATCGCACCAGACTTTTCAAACCGTTTAAAGAAAAATATTGGCAAGATTGGCAAGTGGGCTCGTAAAGAGAAATTAGGTTGCTACCGAATCTATGACGCAGATCTTCCTGAATACAATGTGGCGATAGACGTATACGGCGATCAAATCGTAATTCAAGAGTATGCTGCGCCAAAAAACATTCCAGAAGAAAAAGCAAAACGTCGCCTAACGGATATCATTCGTGCAACGATTCAGGTGACAGGTGTAGAGGCGAACAAAGTTGTACTTAAAGTTCGTGAAAAGCAGAAGGGTCGCAGCCAATACCAAAAATTAGGTCAGGTATCAGAGACGCTTGAAGTAAACGAGTACGGTGTGAAGCTGATCGTAAACCTTCATGACTATCTAGACACTGGCTTGTTCTTGGATCATAAGATCACTCGTCGTCGCTTAGGTGAAATGGCGCAAGGTAAAGATTTCTTAAACTTGTTTGCATATACTGGGAGTGCGACGGTTCACGCAGCGGTTGGTGGCGCTCGTTCCACAACGACTATTGATATGTCAAATACCTACTTGAACTGGGCGAAAGACAATATGCAGCTTAACGGCTGTGTAGGACGTCAGCATCGCTATGAACAAGCAGACTGCTTGCAATGGCTAGAAAACGCGAAAGGTGAGTACGACTTGATCTTTATTGATCCACCTACGTTCTCTAACTCTAAGCGTATGGAAACATCATTCGATGTACAACGTGACCACATTAAACTGATGAAGAATCTTAAACGTTTACTAAGAAGTGAAGGCACTATCGTATTCTCGAATAACAAGCGCCACTTCAAGATGGATGAAGAGTCGCTGGCTGAACTTGGTTTGAAGGCTCAGAATATTTCTTCTCAAACGTTACCATTAGATTTTGCGCGTAATAAACAGATTCATAACTGTTGGCTAGTAACGCACGCGTAGTATAAACAAAAGGATTAATACGTGCTGATATTGTATAGCACGGAGGGATGCCATCTTTGTGAGATGGCATTTGCTCTAGTAGACCAAATTGGTTTGGCCGAGCAAACAGATATCATTGATATTGCGTTCGATGATGCACTGTTTTCTCGTTACGGCGTCACAATACCCGTATTAAAGTATCAAGATTCTGAGTTGAACTGGCCGTTTGACTTAGAACAACTCACACATTGGTTGGATAATAATGGCATTACTTACCATTCATAACGCACAACTTGCATTTGGTGACCACCCATTGCTGGACAAAGCGGAGTTCGCTCTTCAAGAAAACGAACGCGTTTGTTTAGTGGGTCGCAACGGAGCAGGCAAGTCCACGTTAATGAAAGTGCTTGCCGGCGACATTTTGTTGGACGACGGCAAGATTCAAATCACTCAAGACGTCGTTGTTTCTCGACTTGAACAAGATCCACCGCGTAATCAAGAGGGTACGGTTTACGAATACGTATCTGGCGGTTTGGCTGAAATCGGCGAACAACTGAAGATCTATCACGATCTTCTCGATCTTGTTGCTCAAGATCCGAGTGAGAAAAACATCAACCGTTTAGCCAAGGTTCAAGAGCAGCTTGACCATTCTAATGCTTGGCGTTTTGATGACCGTGTTAAGAACGTACTTGGTGCTTTAAAACTAAGTCCAGAAACTCAACTGACCGATTTATCCGGTGGTTGGCAACGTAAAGCCGCTTTAGCTCGCGCGCTGGTTTGTGACCCTGATGTATTACTTCTTGATGAGCCAACAAACCATCTTGATGTAACAACTATCGAATGGTTAGAGAACTTCTTAAAAGACTTCAAAGGCTCGATCATCTTTATTTCTCACGACCGTGCGTTCATCAAATCAATGGCAACACGCATTGTTGATTTAGATCGCGGGCAATTAGCTTCTTTCCCTGGTGATTACGACAACTACCTAGAAGAAAAAGAAGAGATGCTCCGCGTTGAAGAAATGCAGAATGCTGAATTCGACAAAAAGCTTGCTCAAGAGGAAGTTTGGATTCGGCAGGGCATTAAAGCACGCCGAACTCGAAATGAAGGTCGTGTACGCGCATTGAAGAAACTTCGTGAAGAGCGTCGCGATCGCCGGGATGTCCAAGGCAAAGTTAACCTTAATATCGATGATGCTTCACGTTCAGGGAAAATTGTATTTGAAGCAGAAAACATATCTTTTGCTTACGAAGGCAAGACAATCGTCGACAACTTTAGCTTTAACATTATGCGCGGTGACCGTATTGCACTTATCGGACCAAATGGCTGCGGTAAGAGTACGGTACTTAAATTGCTATTAGGGCAATTGGAAGCGCAGTCTGGTCGTTTACACTGCGGAACAAAATTAGAAGTCGCGTACTTTGATCAGTACCGAGAGATTTTGGATCCAGAAAAGACAGTGATCGATAACTTAGCGGATGGGAAACAAGAAGTAATGGTTGGGGGACGTCAGCGTCATGCGCTGAGTTATCTTCAAGACTTCTTATTTGCACCTAAGCGCGCAAGAACCCCGGTTAAGGCGCTCTCTGGTGGTGAGAAAAACCGATTACTGCTAGCTCGTATCTTGTTGAAACCAAACAACTTACTTATTCTTGATGAACCAACCAACGATTTGGATATCGAAACGTTGGAACTTTTAGAAGAAATGCTTGCCAACTATCAGGGCACGTTGCTTTTAGTTAGCCACGACCGAGAGTTTGTTGACAATACTGTTACCACAAGCTGGATCTTCGAAGGAAACGGAGTGATTGAAGAGTTTGTTGGTGGTTATCACGATGCAAGACAGCAGCGTGAACAGGTATTGGCGGTTCGTCAAGCGGTTGAAAAGCCAGCGAAAAAAGAAAAAGTGGTTGAGGAAACTCCCAAAACAACCCAACCTAAGAACAACTCGAAGAAGTTATCGTATAAGCTGCAAAGAGAATTAGAAGCTCTACCAGCTAAACTAGAACAATTAGAGTCGGATATCGAGGGCCTTCAGGAGCAAGTGAACGATCCAGAGTTCTTTGCTAAACCTGTAGAGCAAACTCAGCCGGTATTGGAACAGCTTGCTGCACTAGAGCAGGAGTTGGAAATCGCATTCGAGAGATGGGAAGAACTCGAAGCAATGCAACAGGATAGTTAAGAATTCAATGAATTGTAGTAATAAATTCAAATTGACCGCCATTGCAATGATGGTTGGTACCACAATGAACGCACAGGCGGCATTGTATCAAGTGGTTGAGGTTTCACCTCAGGATCATGGCTCAAACGGTGACTACCAAACGGCTTATGGGGTTGCAATTCAGCAAGGTGATGCGGGTACAGATCCTTCAACAGGTTCCCCTTTCGCTTTGGGCTGTTTTGATGCGGCAGCAAACTGTACACCAGACCAATTTAAGCTTGCGATGGAAACTCGCACAACACCTATTTCAGCAACACAAGCCGTGGATGGAAATAGCTATCGTGAGGAAATTCCATTTGGATTGGACGCGGGCTTTTATTACATCCAAGAACTCAAAGATTTTGAACGTTACTGTTATAACCAGCTTCGCTATTCTACTTGTGACTCTTGGGCTTCTGTAAACTGGACCCCATGGAACAAAGAGCGTAGTAAAGACTTTACTTCTAATGCGTTAGCATTTGTAGAAGGCGATTCTGCTGCTTATAAAAATGAATATAACAATGTTATCAATCAGCTTACCGAAGATGGTGCCGCTGTCGGTAATCAAAGTAAAGTCAACAGTGAAAACAAGTCGACACTGGAAACAAGAAATACCGTCGTAGCACCTGTTGAACCAAATTTTGTTACAGGTGATAACGACGCAAGCGTTGTGCAAAGCCACGCTTGGAAAACCGATGGCACTTTTACCGTTGGTAGTGTATCTCGAACAGCAAGTAATACCAATGGCGCTCACCACACATCGAAAGCAGCTATTTGGGATCAAAGTGGAACCGTCAGTGAATTGGCTTGGCCAAGTGGCACATCTAAAGATGGAGAAAGACTGGCTCAAGGAAGCATGCGTGACCTTGTCACAGATGGAACAACGGTTTACGGCGTGGGTTACAACACATACAGTGATGATAACTATCTGAATGCTACTGTTTTTGTTGGAACACTAGAGGCAGAAGGTAGCGTTGAAAACGCAACTTGGAAAAACAAAGTTGTTGTAGGAGCTAGACAGCGTGAAGGTGATGATACGGTTCATACAAACTCACGATTAACCGATGTTAACTCAAATTTTGTTGCTATTGGTGAAGCAAAACGTTCCGGCGGATATCTAATGCCAACGGGCTCTGCTCCAAATCGTCTCTTTATCGTAAATGATGTTCGTAAGGATTCTATTAACGCTTTTTACCCAACTACAGGTATTTTCTTTAGCGGTGCGGGCGGTAAGATGGGCGGGATCAACTCTTACAATGAAATTGTCGGACAGCTCGATGCGGAAACGACACGTGAAGACGATGGTAAGCCACGTCGTAAGCGCGGTTTTATCTACCCATATAGTGTAGGTGGTGAGACTAGTGAACGTGCTTCAACACTATTTAATGGAAAAGCTTGGTTCCTAGATAGTTTGACTAATGGCGGTGACTACTCTGAACAAAACAACCAGTTCCGTATTCTTGACGCAACCGATATCAACGATGCAGGTGTGATTTCTGGTACCGCGATGAAATGTGCTGGCGGTTACAGTACAACAGCAAACAATGCGACATGTAGTTCTGATGAACAAATCGTAGCTGTAAAATTGGTGCCTATTGCAGGTGCGACTGAGAAGGACATTGTGTCTCGAAGCGTTGACTCAACGACAACAGAGCGTCAAGGTGCAGGCCTTGGTTGGTTAGCTTTGACCATGCTTGGATTGTTTGGGTTCCGTAGAAAATAGTCAAAAATCGTCAGTAATTTTTAAATCAAGCAGAGGCTCACACATTTGAGCCTCTGCTTTTTTTATGCCTTGAGAAATCACTCAACTTGATCGATTCTTATAAGTGGAGTCATAAAAACTCCATCAAAGTTTCACAATAACAGCTGTACGTTAGTAAATGGACCTGTATGAGGAATTAACTATGAAGAGACAAAAGCGTGATCGCCTAGAACGAGCTCAATCTCAAGGCTATAAAGCTGGGTTGAATGGAAGGTCTCAAGAGGCTTGCCCATATCAACAAGTTGATGCTCGGTCGTATTGGTTAGGTGGTTGGCGTGATGCCAGAGATGAAAGACAATCTGGACTCTACAAATAAACTCTCCACATACAAAAAGAAGGATTCGAAAGGGCTCTACGGAGCCTTTTCTACATTTATAGACTAGGCAAACAAAAAGGCCCCTAAATAGGAGCCTTTATAAATCGATTAAAGTCGTGATTAGAAGTTTGAAGTGTCTTGGAACAAACCAACTTTCAAATCTTTCGCAACGTAGATTTCTTTGCCATCTACGCATACACGACCGTCAGCCAAACCCATTACCAGCTTACGGTTTACGACGCGTTTCATATGGATTTCGTAGGTTACTTTTTTCGCCGTCGGTAAGATTTGGCCTGTAAACTTCACTTCACCAACACCTAGAGCGCGACCTTTACCTTTACCGCCAACCCAGCCAAGGAAGAAGCCAACAAGTTGCCACATCGCGTCAAGGCCAAGACAGCCAGGCATTACCGGGTCACCAGGGAAGTGGCAATCAAAGAACCACAAATCTGGAGTAATATCCAATTCCGCCAAGATCAAACCTTTACCAAAATCGCCCTCTGTCTCAGACATTTTAGTAATACGATCCATCATTAGCATGTTTGGTGCAGGAAGCTGAGGGTAACCTGGTCCAAATAGCTCACCCTGGCTAGAAGCAAGTAGATCGTCACGGTTATAAGAATCACGTTTGTTTTGCATTATCAATTACTCCAATTTTTGATAGCTGCATCTTAGTGAACACGTGTACGCTAAACAACTCCGATCAGTACTAGACAAACCAGTTTTTGATGCGCTGCACAATTCCTTCTGGATGCTCATGTCTTTCAAAGTTTTCAATACGTTCCGCTATTTTGCCAATAATGCTATCGTCTTCGCCTCTGAAGGGTTTATTCATAACAATCGGAATAGCTTCATCTACCGTAGAGACGGACCAAATATGGAACTCACCATTTTTAATGCTTTCTATTACATCTTTATGTAATGCAAGGTGTTTAAGGTTTGATTTCGGCATGACAACGCCTTGATTTCCCGTAAAACCCTGATGTTTACAAACCTGATAAAAACCTTCAATTTTCTCGTTCAAGCCACCGACTGCTTGCACTCGACCAAACTGATCGACGGCTCCTGTAACCGCAACTTGTTGATTAATTGGAGATTCAGATAACGCACTCACCAAGCAACAAAGTTCTGCGAGAGATGCGCTGTCACCGTCAACTTCACTATAAGACTGTTCAAATACGATCGAGGCAGAGTAAGGCAGAGGTTCATCTAATTTTAGAGCAGAGCTTAAGAAAGCTTGCATAATCATCATGCCTTTCGCATGTAGATTGCCGCCAAGTTCAGCTTTGCGCTCAACATCGGAAACATCGCCATCACCAAAGTGAATTACACACGATATTCTGGCAGGCTCACCATAGCTCACAGGGTGTCCAGCCATATCGATGACGGTTAGGCCATTGATTTGGCCAACTTGCTCCCCAGTTGTCTCAATGATGACTTGTCCATCTAAAATATCGTACACGGCACGCTGAGGAAGATAGGATTCGCGGTAATACTTGTCGTCAATCGCTTTATCTAATGACTCGTAATCTAATGTTTGGCCATCACTGAACTGGCTGGCAAGTGTTAGAAGTTGAGAATGCCACATTACACCTAACGGCAAATAATGTTGATCTTCAGTAAATCTCATACCAGCTAGCAACAGTCTTCTAAAGCCACATTCCGTTAAGTGAGGCATCTGATATTGAGAACATATCCAGTTCACCAAACCAAAGTAATCTGTCAAATTCTGCTCTGACAAATGAATATCTTCTTCAACTTCGGTATACATGGCAAAGCCTGAACAAAAGTCCTCGTCGATATATTCTAGCTCTGCTAACTGACTTCTTTCCCCAGTTACAATCAGTTTTACATCATAAGCTTTAGATGGCGGTACTGAAGTAGGTAAGCGAGTAGGGCTTAGGTTCAGTGGTTCGATAAGGTTTTGTTGAATTGCAGACTTTATATTCGGCCAAAGTCCCGGGTTAGCCAGAATGAGATTAGCAGGTACAATCAAATAACCGTCGTCAGCTTGTGAAATCAAGCCTGGTTGGAAGGCAATATCACCACTTACATCAACACTGTAACGGTCAAATAAACGTTTGGCATCAAGTGATTCCGACAAAACAATCGCAGCGTTAGAATGACTCTGAAGAGCTTTACTGATGAAATCTCTATAGACAGAATTATCGACGCAGTTAATGAGTAGCACGCGTGTCAATCCCGACATTTTGGAAAAGCGAGATATCGTTGCCGACATCCTCGGTTGAAGATCAGTAAAAGACTTCTTTGGTAACGAAGGTGCAGACTTTAAAAGTGCTTCGTACTGCTCAAGTGAAGGTGTTACGTCTTGCCAATTAAGTTGGTTCATTAAAATTCATCGTAATTCAATCTTGCCGACATTATAACGAAATGGACTATAACACCCTAGCACCAATTTGGTTCGCTCACGGCATTCAACACTCAATGAACAATACTTAGACAAATGAGTGATCAACATCGATACTTCTAAGAGTTTTATTTGCCCAAGTAAATTATCTGGGTTACGCTGTCACTAGGTTATGTTTATGGGTCGGAATAAATGAAATATCAGCAGCTTGAGAATCTAGAGTGTGGGTGGAAATGGAAGTATCTCATCAAGAAATGGAAAGATGGTGAAGCAATTACCCGACATATTGATACAAGTGAAGCAGATGCCGCGGTTGCAGAGCTAAAACGTCTTGAACACGAACCTACGCTTGTATTAGCTTGGATAGAAAACCACATGTCAGAAGAGTTGGACAACAAACTCAAGCAGGCTATCCGAGCGAAAAGGAAGCGTCATTTCAATGCAGAGCAAGTCCATACAAAGAAAAAGTCCATTGACTTAGATTATCGAGTTTGGGAAAAGCTTTCTAGCAGAGCAAACGAGCTCGGTTGTACATTATCTGACGCAATTGAATATCTACTTTCTGAAGCATCGAGAAGTGAAAAAGCGAGTCAAAAAGTTACCTCGATCAAAGAGGATTTGAGTAAATTGCTATCTAGCTAGGATAGGGAGTGCCAAATGTTATATGTAATCTTAATTGCTGCCATCGTAATCTTTTGGTTGATCGCAGTTGATAGACCAGTGCTAAAAGTAAAGTTTGATAACGGCCATATCAGTAACGTAAAAGGGCATCTACCACCTTCTTTCAAACATAACTTACAAGATATTAGTGAACACAATCCGTTTAGTGGTGAAATGAAGGTATATAGCCAACGAACCGGCATGCGTTTGAGCTTTTCCAAGGACGTTCCCAAAAAAATCCAACAGCGGATTCGCAACGTTTTTCCGCATCAAGGTTTCAAAGCGAGCAAAGGCAAGAAGCGAGCTTAATTACATATCAGTTACTTAATCGTGTTAAATGGGACGCAATATAGCGTCCCATTTTCGTATCTATAGAAAAATTATTTATCATTGATTAATCAATAAGATAAACGGGCTTAAATTATGCGATACGTTGTAACTTTAATATTCTTACTCTTCGTAAGCACTCCAGCTTTGTCTGACGACTCGGAAACGAACCCATTGGCTAAAAAGATTAAAACTAAGATTCAAAGGAAAGCGGACAATAAATTTGATGGCTACCAAGGTTATTGCGATGTCATGATAGAGATGGAACACAAAGGTAAAAAAGCAGTAATAAAAAGAGTAACCAGTAGTGGTGACAAAAAAGTTTGTCGGTATGTGAAATCCAACTTGAGGAAAGGAAAACGCTATCGTTATAAATATCCAGAAAAGTATATTCGGCTTCATATAGCCACAGGTTCGTGATTTCAATGTTGATTAGAAGCATCGGGCAGCAAGAGCGCAAAGCTTTCAGACTCGATGAACTAGATGAAAATGAAGTGGCTCTCGTGTAATTGGTTGGGAATGCAGATCGCAATAATAATCCGCAGATAAAAGCAGTATGGGAAGGAATAGCAAAAAAGTATAACGGACTTGGATTATCAAGCATTTCAATGGTTTGTGCCGGATTGGCCTTAGTGATTGCAAGTCCACAGGAACCACTATTACAGTGCGCATTATATGTGTTATGTTAAATTGGGAGTGTTCGTACGCCAAATGTTGCCAATGAGCACTCCTATTCCCCTGTGGATTTGAAATTTAAGGTCCCCATCATAACCATTAAACATAATGGCTATTTACCATAAAATACTTAATATAGATCTTAATAATCTATCGATTGTTAAGATCTATATTAATGCTTTTTCTACTTACAGAAATGGCTGTATAGCTTCAAAGATATCTTGTCTTCGAACTGGTTTGGAAATGAATCCATCCATACCTGCGTCAAGGCATTTATCTCTATCACTTTCTAGCGCATGAGCGGTTAATGCGATGATTGGAGTCTTGAAGCCTTTATCTCGGAGAAGCCTTGTTGCAGTAATCCCATCCATCACTGGCATCGAGACATCCATAAGAATCAGGTCGATTAAATCCTCATTTTCCTCTAAGAACGTTAATGCTTCTGCTCCATGACTTGCGATATGAACATTATGACCAAGCTTATTTAAAATAAGCTTTATTACAAACTGATTCGACTCGGTATCTTCGACTACGAGAAGATCCATCGCTTTTATTGGTTGGTTGTTTTCTATTTTAACTGGACGATTTTGATTGCACCGAGTTAAAACGGGAATCTTAATAGTAAATGTTGAGCCGACATGCTCGTCACTTTTAACGATAATCTTGCCGCGCATCATTTCAACTAAATGCTTGGTTATTGCTAGCCCTAGTCCTGTACCACCAAAGCGTCTCGTGATGGAACGATCACCTTGATGAAATGCCGTAAATAGATGTTCTTGCTTGGCTTTAGATATACCAATTCCGGTGTCTGATATTGAAATTACAAGCTCGGAGTCTTGCTCAGATACTGAAACTTTTACTTCTCCTTCATCAGTAAACTTTATTGCATTCCCAATAAGATTAAACAGGATTTGAGATAATCGCGTAGAGTCAATCCAAAACTGTTTGTCGGTAGTTACCATGCAATTGAGTTTAAATTGAAGGCTCTTCTTCTTAGCTATTTGTTTTTGTTGAGAAATAACAAAAGTGACAGTGTCTCTTAAATTAACCCACTGCTCATTGAGTTGAAAGCGACCTGATTCAATTTTTGAGAGGTCAAGGATGTCGCTGATAATCGCGAGAAGCAACTCCGCTGAGCATTCCATTTGGCTCAGGGCATCGATTTGCTCTTCTGATAAGGTGGATTGTTTCAGAATATCGAGCATTCCAAGGACGGAATTTAGAGGGGTTCTAATTTCATGACTCATCATCGCTAAGAATTCTGACTTTGAGCGATTTGCAAGCTCTGCTTCTTCTCTTGCTTTAGCAAGCTGAGTTGTTCGCACTTCAACAATACGTTGTAACTTCTCTTTGGTCTCAATATCGATGACAGCCCTCTCAATTAAAGGCCGAAAGCGTCTTAAGGTTTCCTTATTTTCTATGCTAAAGTGCCCTTTCTTAGCACCAATAAGTAAGATGACCGTTTGTGTTACTTCTGAACGTATGCCCGTTAGGACTACCGAGTTTACATGGCTTTTTATAAAGCTGTTCAGGTTAATAAACTCCGCAAGCCTATCTGGTTCGAACAGCAGAATACATTCGCCATTCAGCGCCCTCTCAGATGCGTTACCGTGTAACCAAGATATGTTATCAAATACACTATTTGTCGATATCAACGTTTTGAAGGGGTACCTCTCATCATCACGAGTTAGAACGATAAAATCATCAAAGTTGATGTACTTCTTAAGGACATTATTTAATCCCGTAAATATCTCGTGCCGGTTTTTTGCTTCACTCATCGCGGATATCGCTGAAAGAATAGCTTTATTCTCATCGGCGAGCAGTCGTTCTCTTTGCCTAGCCTGTTTTAGTTCGACTAACGCTTCTTGCAGCGCTTCCTGTTGGTATATGTCTAAGTATTTATCTTTCATAAGGTTTATGGAATATCGCTGATGAAATCATCAGGTTTCCATGTCCATTCTCACCACCAATAAATCTACCTTGCTCACCAAAAGTAAAAGGGCAAATAAAAGGTAACTGTTCTAGTTCTTGGTTAATTTGTTCACAAACGCTATTCATGTCTTGCATTAAGTGCAACATAGGACCTGCGCAAAAGATGTTTATCACCCCAATTTTTCGAGATTCTTCTAATTTTTGATTAAAGGCTGCATTTACAACTTTAGCGGCGCGTGCAACGAGGTGTTCTCTGCTTCCTTTCATTAAAGTGAGTTCATCACCCTCTTCTATTCGTGTAAATAGCTCAATTCCTCCATCTCGCGTCTCACGAATTGGATGGGACAATTTGTAATATGGACGCTCATAGAGGTGGCCAGCGACACGCCCTAGTGGATAAGCACTCGAGTTTGTAAATAGCAGGTTGTTTTTACCTACTTGGTTATCTTGATGGTTTGTCCACTTTCTATAAACATTGAGGGCTGGTTCGTCATCAATTTCTAGTAAGCACCTATCGTTAGTTTTGGTTGCAACCCCTTTAATATTGGTTGGAGTGTGCCCAGCACTAAAAGCAATATCTACAGGTTGTGAGGAGTAAAACAATGTCAGACTTAAACCTGCAGTTTGAGATCCTTGGGCGGTAATAACAGACCATTTTCCCGCGATATGATTATCAGCGGCTGAACCACCAATAATTGGGATCAGCGTACCAAACCTTTCATCTATAGATGCAATGATTGATTCCTCTTGCCCTGGAGTTGCATGAAGCAGTATTAAGTTTGGCACTTCTCCTACACGGTTAGCGTTCTCAAGAGCCATATCTAAGGCTCTAGTTACACTGTCACCTGAGTCATAGTTAGAAATACCAGTTCCATAAGCATGAGGGCCTGAATCATAAATTGCGAGCGCCGCAATCACTGGGCCCGTATGAAACCCCCGGTCTGTCATTACTGCTTGGCATGAACTAGCTCCATGAAAAGGCACTCCAGGAAAATGTTCAAGAAAAGCTTCTCGAATTAACTCGAAGTCGTACTCTTCCGTGTAGTAGCACATCACGTAAGACAAGTTCTGTTGTGTCAGCTCGGACCTAAGCGTTTCTATCGCTGAGTCTTCATCTTTAATATGAGTAAAAACTGATTGGCAATGCATACGATTTTATAATTGGGTATCACTCTGCTGTTATACCATTCCAACCAATTTTCTCTAGGTAAGAAGGTGAAAATTTCATTAAGAAGTTGCGATTATCTCGTGACAGATCGTATTTATAATTGAACTACAACAATGTTTTCGCCTTTTTTAAAGGTGATTTTTTTTGATTCAGGTATTGTGTCCCATTCTATTTTCTTATGCTCTCGATCGAGATTGATAAATTCGCCAGATTGATTTGGATCAATTTTTAGAGTGCTACTTTTTATCGTTTCGAGCGAAATTCCCGTTGAGTCACGATTAATTGTGATTATTTCACCTTCAATTGTTACATCGCATCGTTCTTTTTGTGAACAGTCAATGCTAGTAACGCTCTCGTGTGTAAAGGTACGCCAGAAAAATGCGCCTATTAACACACTGAGCATGATTAAGATTTGTGCAAGTCGCGCCTTTGTTAACTTTTGTGCAGGCATAATTACTAATATCCTTGTTACAAACTTCAAACTTTTTAAATAAAAAATGATTTCCAGGGGGCCAGTAAGGTTACTACCCTGTCATTGAATTGTTAATTCAAGTATAGTGTCACGCTGAAAATGCCACTTTTTATTAAAGTCAGCAATGGAAATAAGGTGATGATAACACTTGAATTCTAGAGTTTACTTGGGTGGTGTTACGACGCAAGTCGTGTTGGAAGTAAAAGTGTAGTTAATTAGAAATTGGAAGCATGCAAATGAGCCAAGTAAAGCAGCTTGAACAAAACTACAACTATACAGTCGTTCGCCAATTTACCCTTGTGACCATTTTATGGGGCATAGTTGGTATGGCTGTTGGTGTTTTGATTGCCGCTCAATTAGTTTGGCCACAGCTAAACTTTGATACGCCGTGGTTGACGTACAGTCGCTTACGTCCACTGCATACTAATGCGGTAATTTTTGCGTTTGGTACAAGTGCTCTGTTCGCAACGTCTTATTATGTTGTACAGCGTACATGTCAAACACGTCTTTTTGGTGGCCCACTCGTTGCCTTCACCTTTTGGGGTTGGCAAGCAATCATCCTGGCAGCAGCCATTACTTTGCCTCTCGGTTTAACATCGGGTAAAGAGTATGCTGAGCTAGAATGGCCTATTGATATCGCAATTGCGCTAGTATGGGTATCATATGCGGTGGTGTTCTTCGGCACACTGGTGAAGCGAAACACGTCACATATTTATGTGGCAAACTGGTTCTTCGGTGCCTTTATTATCACAGTAGCAGTACTTCACATCGTGAACAGCATGGCTATTCCTGTGTCACTTGGTAAATCTTACTCGATTTACTCAGGCGCAGTGGATGCGATGGTTCAGTGGTGGTATGGACACAATGCGGTAGGTTTCCTACTCACCGCTGGTTTCCTAGGCATGATGTACTACTTCGTTCCTAAACAAGCTGAACGTCCTGTTTATTCTTACCGTCTATCTATCGTTCACTTCTGGGCGCTTATTTCTCTATATATTTGGGCAGGCCCTCACCACCTTCACTATACAGCGCTACCGGACTGGACTCAGTCTCTAGGTATGGTGATGTCGCTGGTTCTATTTGCTCCTTCTTGGGGTGGTATGATCAACGGTATTATGACGTTATCTGGTGCATGGCATAAGCTTCGTTATGACCCTATCCTACGTTTCCTAATCGTTTCTTTGTCATTCTACGGTATGTCTACCTTTGAAGGTCCAATGATGTCGATTAAGACAGTTAACGCACTTTCTCACTACACAGACTGGACCATTGGTCACGTTCACTCTGGCGCGTTAGGTTGGGTTGCGATGGTTTCTATCGGCTCTGTATATCACTTAGTACCTCGCCTATTTGGCCAAGAGCGTATGTACTCTGTTGGTCTCGTGAATGTGCATTTCTGGCTAGCAACAATCGGTACCGTTCTTTACATCGTTGCGATGTGGATCTCTGGTGTAATGCAAGGTCTGATGTGGCGCGCGGTTAACTCTGACGGTACGCTAACTTACAGCTTTGTTGAGTCTGTAGAAGCGTCTTATCCGTTCTACTTTGTACGTTTCTTAGGTGGATTTATCTTCCTATCTGGTATGTTCCTAATGGCATACAACACGTACAAAACGGTAAGTGCACCAAAAGAAAGCCTAAAAGCTATCCCACATCCGGCATAAGGAGATTTAAGAATGAGTAATAATTCTAATAATCGCCACGAAATCTTAGAACGTAATGTCGGTTTGTTGGCTATTTTTATCGTGTTTGCTATCAGCTGGGGTGCTCTTGTAGAGATCACTCCTCTGATTTTCCAAAAGCAAACGACTGAACCTGTAGAGAATCTGCGTGCTTACACTCCTCTGGAGATGGAAGGTCGTGACATCTACATCCGTGAAGGTTGTAACGTTTGTCACAGCCAGATGGTTCGTCCTTTCCGCTCAGAGACTGAACGTTACGGTCACTACTCTGTTGCTGGTGAGAGTGTTTGGGAACACCCATTCCTTTGGGGCTCTAAGCGTACAGGTCCGGATTTAGCTCGTGTTGGTGGTCGTTATTCTGATGAATGGCACCGCGTTCACCTACTAGATCCTCGTGAGCTTGTGCCTGAGTCAAACATGCCAGGTTTCCCGTGGTTAGCTGAAAACGTTTTAGACGGTAAGCTAACTCAGAAGAAACTTGAGCTATTTCGTGATCAGTTCGGTGTTCCATACACTGATGAAGAGATCGCGAATTCGGCTAAAGAAGTAGAAGGTAAAACAGAGATGGATGCAATCATCGCTTACCTTCAGTCTCTTGGTCATGCAATGAAGTAAGGGGATCATATGGATTTCGGTACAATTCATAGTATTTATACCGTTGTACTCTTCGCTAGTTTTATCTGCATCGTATGGTGGGCATTTAGTAAAAAGCGTAAAGCACGCTTTGAAGAAGATGCCAACTTGGTGTTTGCTGACGAAGAACAAACGACCCCAAATAACCAAGGAGTGAAGAAGTAATGACTACATTCTGGAGTCTCTGGATTATCGTGATTACTGTCGGTACGCTGGTAGGCTGTGCGATTCTCCTGACTTGGTGCGCTAAAGATAAAATGGGCGTCGAGGAAGGGGAAGACATGGGCCACGAGTACGATGGTATTCGCGAGCTAAACAACCCTCTACCAAAGTGGTGGACTTACCTGTTTGTAAGCACATTTGTGTTCGCAGCAGTTTACCTTGCCCTATTCCCAGGTCTAGGTAGCTTCAAGGGCTTTTTAAACTGGCAGAGTTCGGCTCAAACCGTTCGCTCACTAGAAGAGTCAAAAGAAGCCATCGCTGCAGCACAAGAGAACAAGCAACTAAACCAATATGCAAAAGAACTGGATGATGCCGACGCTTACTTCGGCGAAGCATTCCGTAAACTCGCGCACAATGACAGTGGTCTACGCCCAATTCCTGAAATTGCGCAAGATCCTGAAGCATTAAAAGTTGGCCAACGTTTGTTTTTGCAAAACTGTTCTCAATGTCACGGCTCTGATGCTCGTGGTCAGAAAGGTTTCCCTAACCTAACTGATGATGCATGGCTATACGGCGGTGAACCAGCTGCAATCGTAACAACCATCATGCATGGCCGTATTGGTCAAATGCCAGCATGGAAAGATGCGCTTGGTGAGCAAGGTGTGCAAGAAGTTGTAAGCTACACACTTAGCCTATCTGGTCGTAAAGTGAATGCTCGTGAAGCAGCGGCAGGTAAAGCACGTTTCGTCGTGTGTGCAGCTTGTCACGGTACTGATGGTAAGGGTAACCCTGCAGTCGGTGCACCTGATCTTACAGACCAAGATTGGCTATTTGGCGACTCTCGTGCAGCTGTAACCGAAACCGTAATGAACGGCCGCTCAGGTGTAATGCCCGCGTGGAAAGACATTTTGGGTGAAGATAAAGTTCAGCTCGTTGCCTCTTATGTCTGGAGCTTAAGTAACTCAGAGAGTAAGTAACTGAGATATTAAGTAACATAGCAATAACAGCCCCTTTCATAGGGGCTGTCTTTCCTTTAAATTTAACGCCTTACATTTTTTCATTTAGCTGTTGAGAACTTTTTTATGGTAAAGCCTTGGTATAAACAATTTTGGCCGTGGTTCCTAATCATCCTTCCTCTTACTGTCGTAGTTTGGACTGTGATTACTGTGGTCGTTTTCTCGAACAACTCTGTTTCTTTAGTCGCCGAGGATTACTATAAAAAAGGCAAAGGCATTAACATCGACATTAGTAAAATGAATGTCGCTCGTGACCTAGGTCTTAACGCAGAGATTTCTTCTGAAAATAACAATGTTGTGATTGTTTTCGCTAAAGGGAAGCTATCTCATTACCCTGCTCTAACGGCCACTTTCACTCATCGTACTCTTCCTGATCGTGACTTTACAAAGCTCGTAACGGCGGATGCATCTGGTAATTACCGCCTAACGGCAGAAGAATCTATTCAAGGTCCTTGGTTTATCGAACTACAACCACATGACCAACAATGGATGATCCAAGGTAAAGTTGAATTTCCTGCCTCGTCAACACCGTTAATGAAGTAAGCATATGTGTGAATCCTGTTATCACTGTGGTGAAGATGTACCAGCCAACACGGATTTTAAAGTTGATATACTCGGTGAATCCCGCAAGATGTGTTGTCCTGGCTGCGAGACGGTTGCTCAAACCATCGTAGACAGCGGCTTAGTATCCTACTATCAATATAGAACTGCGCCTGCGGAAAAAGCAGATTTAGTACCAGAGCAACTCCAAGCTTTAATTCATTATGATAATGAAGATGTACAATCAGAATTTGTGCGAAATCGTGAAAATGTCTCTGAAGTAACTCTTTCTTTAGAAGGCGTTTCATGTGCAGCTTGTGCGTGGTTAATCGAAAAGCAAGTCTCTAATACGGCTGGGTTAGTGTCTATCCGCGTGAATACAACCACTAACCGCGCATTACTAGCCTGGGACAAAACTCAGGTGCGATTAAGTGAGCTCCTATCTGTCATTCATAAATTGGGTTATAAAGCCGCACCATTTGAAGCTGATAAGCAAGAAGCCTCTTATCATCGAATGATGAAGCAATACTTATACAGATTAGGTATTGCTGGTTTAGCTACCATGCAAGTTATGATGCTAGCCGTCGCATTGTACCTAGAAGTTTTTGGTGACCTAGAACCGGAGTTTAAAAATTACTTTCGTTGGGTAAGTTTGATCTTTGCTACGCCAGTCCTACTCTACTCTGCTCTTCCGTTTTACTTAAATGCGTGGCGAAGCATCAAAGGCCGAACCCTCGGTATGGATGTGCCTGTCTCGATTGCACTTATTTTTGCCTATGTAGCCAGCTTAATAGCAACCGTTACAGAACAGGGCGAAGTCTTCTTCGAATCGATTTCAATGTTCACTTTCTTCCTATTGGTTGGACGATTTTTAGAGATGCGAGCGCGTCGCAAAGCCGCAGCGGCGAGTGGTAACCTATTAAAGTTGATCCCAGCGATCGCCACGACGCTGGATGGCGAGCAAATACCAGTGAAAACTCTAAAAGTTGGTGATCGTATTCGCGTCCTTCCTGGTGAACATATCCCAGCTGACGGCAAAGTTATTTCGGGTCGTATTCATATTGATGAATCCATGCTAACGGGTGAATCCGTACATGTTGTGAAACGAGAAGGCGATGCGGTTTATGCAGGAACACTAAACGGTGATGAGTCATTTGAGCTAGAGGTCATGAGTTCCAAAGCCGACTCAATGATTTCCAATATCGTGCGTTTACAAGATGAAGCTCAACACTCCAAACCTAAAATCGCAGAAATTGCAGACGTTGTTGCTCGTTACTTTGTTGGAGCAATTCTTATTATTTCTGCTGGTACTTGGTTTTACTGGCATCAAACAAAACCAGATGATGCGTTTTGGATCATGCTATCCGTATTGGTAGCCACCTGTCCATGTGCCCTATCTCTTGCGACTCCAACTGCTCTAACTTGTGCTACCTCTCGTATGGGAAACTTTGGCATTTTGCTTCGTAAAGGTCATGTGTTCGAGACGCTATGTAAGATCAACCACTTAGTTGTAGATAAAACAGGTACTCTGACGAAAGGCGATATTGAGATCTGCGATACAAAAGTGTTGAGTGATCTTCCAAAAGAAGATTGTCTCTCTCTAGCCGCAGCATTAGAAGCTCATGCAAACCATCCTATCGCTCGCTCTTTTGCAAGTTACGCCAATGACGACTTTGTTGTGTATGAAGTGCAAAACGTGATTGGTTCAGGGATTGAGGGGATCTGGAATGGCAAAATCGTTAAGATAGGCAGTGCGGTTTTTGTTCAAGGCAAGGAAAGCGATGAAAGCCATGCGGTCTATCTTTCAGTTGATGGCGAGCATGTCGCTAGCTTTTACTACCGCGACCCTATCCGAAAAGAAAGCACAGCCTTTGTTCAACGTTTTGCTGACGCTGGAATTAAGACAACGCTGCTAACAGGTGACTCTCTCTCAAACGCTCGACCTGTAGCGAATGAAATTGGTATCGATCACGTCGTTGCGTCAGCAAAACCAGAAGACAAACTCGCGTACCTTAAGAGTCTTGATGAAGACAGTATCACAATGATGGTTGGCGATGGCATCAATGACGCACCTACTCTCGCCGGAGCTCATCTTTCTGTTGCAATGGGCGGTGGTACGGATGTCGCTAAAGCATCTGCAGATATGACGTTACTTGGGGATAATCTCGAAAAGCTACTAGAGGCACGTTTGCTTGCACTGCGTACAAGAAAGATTATTCGAGAAAACTTGGCTTGGTCTTTGGGTTACAACCTGTTAATTTTGCCTTTAGCTGTCGCTGGTTTAGTGGCTCCCTACATTGCAGTAGTTGGCATGTCTGCAAGCTCAATTATCGTTGTATCTAACTCTTTGCGCCTGCTCAAAGAGAAATAAGTAGAGAAAGCAAACATGGAAAGTCTTTATATATTGATTCCCATCGCTATCGTTCTCGTTTGTGTTGCTGTTGCCGTTTTTCTTTGGGCAGTAAGAAGTGATCAGTTTGAAGATCTAGAACGACAAGGACATAACATTCTTCTTGATGAAGAAGACAAATCTAATAGTGATAAAAAATAGCAACCTTTATGACTCCTGACTTTATTGGTGCTTTGATGATCGGCCTCGTCGGGGCCGGTCATTGCATGGGAATGTGTGGTGGTATCGCGTCTCTGCTTACCATGGGCTCTTCTACAAGTAAAAGCTCCCCCCTTATTCCACTCTTCTACAACCTAGGGCGACTGAGCAGCTATGCCGTAATCGGTGCATTAGTAGGCGGAGCAATATCAGGTTTATCTGAGCTAAGTGGATTAACGCATTCTCTTGCTTGGTTAAGGCTGATTGCCGCACTGTTCATGATTCTGGTTGCGCTTTATATTGCTAGATGGTGGCAAGGTTTACTGTTAATAGAAAAGTTAGGACAGCACATTTGGCGCTTTATCTCACCTGCTGGTAAGCGTTTGTTGCCATTAAAGCACCCTCTTCATGCTTTACCATTTGGCTTCATTTGGGGCTGGTTACCATGCGGCTTGGTTTATTCTGCGCTAACTTGGTCGGCGGTTTCAGGCAGCGCAATAAACGGTGGTCTTATTATGCTCGCGTTTGGCCTCGGAACACTTCCGGCAATGCTGATTATTGGATATGGTGCCAACCATTTTCAGAAATTACAAAAATCGTTAATATTTAGAAATATTTCAGCATTAATCCTTATTGGGTATGGTTCGTACACTGCTGTAGGAGCCATGGAGTTACTCGGTTTCATATAACGTTAAACTCTATTGAGGTGACATTTTTGCTACCCTTTAGGATTAAGCGATGCTAAAATATTGATGTATATCAAATAGTGAAAGGTTGTTATGATTTCTGAAAAACCTGCAACAAAGCGTATCCAATCAGGCGGTTGCGCCATTCATTGCCAAGATTGTAGCATTAGTCAGCTGTGTATCCCGTTCACTCTGAATGAGGCAGAACTTGATCAGCTTGACCAAATCATCGAACGTAAGAAGCCTATCCAAAAAGGACAAGAGCTTTTTAAGGCTGGTGACGAGCTAAAATCTCTGTACGCTATCCGCTCTGGTACCATCAAGAGCTATACGATCACAGAGCAAGGTGATGAGCAAATCACAGCGTTTCACTTGGCCGGAGACCTAGTTGGTTTCGATGCCATTACAGGTGACTCCCACCCTAGCTTTGCTCAAGCGCTTGAAACGTCGATGGTATGTGAAATCCCATACGAAATTTTAGACGACCTATCAGGTAAAATGCCTAAGCTTCGCCAGCAAATTATGCGTTTGATGAGTAACGAAATTAAAGGTGATCAGGAAATGATTTTGCTTCTTTCTAAAAAGAATGCAGAAGAACGTCTAGCGGCTTTCCTATACAACCTATCAACTCGTTTTTCTCAACGTGGCTTCAGCCCTAGAGAGTTTCGTTTAACGATGACTCGTGGTGATATTGGTAACTATCTTGGTCTTACAGTGGAAACAATCAGTCGCTTGTTGGGTCGTTTCCAGAAATCCGAGATCCTAAGTGTAAAAGGTAAATATATCACTATCTTAGACCACGATGCATTGATGGAACTTGCTGGTGTAACTAAAGAATAATACACCCCAATTATTGATGTAGCTCGAAAATGAGCTACATCATGTTTCTCATAAATTCCTTTCGAAAGTCCTCAAAAAGTTACCCAAACTAAGCTACAGTAAAAATGTACGGTGAGTACTCCAAAATACTGATTTAATTTATATTCAGTATCTGGTTTTGCAATAGAAGTGGGCTTAGTTATGAGTATATACAGTAAGATCCTTGTTGTAGCTGACATCAATAATGATGAGCAGCCCGCACTTGCAAGAGCTGTTCAATTAGCTCAAAAAAGTGTATCTAGAAGCCGAATCACTTTCTTTTTATCCATTTACGATTTCTCTTATGACATGACGTCAATGCTATCAGTGGATGAAAGAGATGCTATGCGTCGAGGTGTTATCCATCAACGTGAGCAGTGGATGCGTAAAATTGCTCAACCTTATCTAAACGATGGCTTCGACTTTGATGTATGTGTCGTCTGGCACAACCGTCCTTACGAAGCAATTATCGCTGAGGTCTATGCAGGCAGCCATGACCTAGTCATTAAAGGCACACGTAAGCACGACGTGTTAGAATCTGTGATTTTCACTCCGACCGATTGGCACTTGTTACGTAAATGCCCTATCCCAGTACTTCTGATTAAAAATGCAGATTGGCCAGAACAAGCAAGCATTCTTGCCTCGGTGCACGTAGGCTCTGAAAATCCAACTCATATTGATCTCAACGATGCCATGGTCGAGCGACTAAAAGAAGTCACCACCCGACTGGATGCCAAACCATACCTTGTTAATGCGTATCCCGTTACACCGGCGAACATTACCATTGAACTTCCTGAGTTTGATCCAACGACTTATACCGATGCCGTTCGAGGTCATCACTTAACTGCGATGAAAGCATTACGCCAAAAACACGGCCTTGATGAAGAGCAAACGATTGTTGAGCAAGGCTTACCTGAAGATGTCATTCCAGCAGCAGCAGAGCGCTTGAATGCTGCAATGGTTATTTTAGGCACTACAGGGCGAACCGGGCTTTCTGCTGTCTTTATTGGTAATACAGCTGAGCACGTGATCGATAAAATAAATTGCGATGTATTGGCTCTAAAACCAAAAGGCTACATTAGTCCTCTTGATCCAAACACAGCAACCTAATCTCTCTTTATGAGCGCTTTCAAACAGACGCTAATAGATCCCCCTAATAAAGGGGGATTTTTGTTTGGGGACAGTTAAAGCGTTGAATACAAAA
This sequence comes from Vibrio sp. A1-1, assembly GCF_021728175.1. Lineage (NCBI taxonomy): Bacteria > Pseudomonadati > Pseudomonadota > Gammaproteobacteria > Vibrionales > Vibrionaceae > Vibrio > Vibrio sp. A1-1. The sequence goes on along the minus strand of NZ_JAKKCL010000005.1, from coordinate 177,237 downwards.
AAGGAGGTCTAATTGACCTCCTTTTTACGAGTTAGATGTTCGTAACATCGATAAACATTGATTCATCAATATTCGTCGAAGAAACGACAGCCTCATTAAATTCATACTCTTCGCGGTTACCTTCACGGTCTAGCGGTAAGTTAACAAAGTCGAACAATTCGCGGTCTGCTAGTTGGCTTGGGCTTACGTTTTGAATTGATTTAAAAATCGCTTCCACACGCCCTGGCGTCTTCTTATCCCATTCAATCAACATTGCTTTTATAGATTGACGCTGAAGGTTCTCTTGAGAACCACAAAGGTTACACGGAATAATTGGGAAATCCTTGTGTTCAGCGTATTTGATCAGATCTTTTTCACGACAGTAAGTCAATGGACGAATGACCACGTTACGACCATCATCAGAGCGCAGCTTTGGTGGCATCGCTTTAAGGCGAGAGCCGTGGAACATATTCAAGAACATTGTTTCGACGATGTCATCCATGTGATGACCTAGCGCAAGCTTAGTTGCACCAATCTTCTCTGCAAATGAATACAACGTACCACGTCGTAGGCGTGAACACAGACCACAAGTGGTTTTGCCTTCTGGCACCTTCTCTTTTACGACTGAATACGTGTCCTTATCTACGATGTAGTAAGGGATATTCAGTGTTTCGAAATACTCAGGCAGAATATGCTCAGGGAAGCCCGGTTGTTTTTGGTCTAGGTTTACCGCAACCACTTCAAATTTGATTGGCGCAGCTTTTTGAAGATTCAACAGGATATCAAGCATCGCGAATGAATCTTTACCACCGCTAATACATGCCATCACAACATCGCCTTCTTCGATCATGTTGTAATCAGTAATGGCATTTCCAACATGTCTTCTCAGGCGTTTCTGAAGCTTGTTGAATTCTAGGGTTTCTTTTCTTGTATCTATTTGGTTCATTGCGGGCTCTCACATCGCCGATAAATCGACTAGGACTTCCTAACATGGGTTTCTTTGGGGCGTGGATTATACGAGCTTTTTACGCAGGATTAAATGCTTGTCTTATTGAGACATTAAGAAAAGGACACGAAAGGTAGCTTAGTTACCGTCACAAATGAAAAAAGAGCCGCAATTGCAGCCCTTTCTAAACTCTCAGTGTTCACTTCTTTGCGTTAGGCAGATAAGGTAGCACTCGCATCGTCGGTTCTGGTAGTGTCATTGTGCCACCTTGCCCTATTTCACTTAGTGCGACTTGTATCTTGCCATTGACAATTGGCTTTTCGGTTCCGTTTGAGAAAATCACTTTATCATTCAGTTGATTTGCAAACTCCATCGTCACACCTTGAACTTTAGGTGTAAACCAACCCGCAAACATACCGCCTAAATCTTCCAGCATCGTCTGCATTTGAGGTAGAAGAGGCTTAAGTTGCTCGTAAGAAACGTTACCCTGTAATGGTTCTTTGGTCATCACGACAAGTGAGTAATCGCAGCGAGTATCTTTTGGAGTATCGACAAAAACCAACGGATTCGCTGACTTTAAGTTTTTATCGACTGGCAGAGGCAACTCTTGTGAAGCAGGGATAACAAACTCTTCATAGTGCTCTTCTTTTTCCATCCAAGCTTTTTCTATTGTACAAATTTGCTTAGTTTTTGCGTCCACAAAGAAGACGCCAACTTTCACGTTGTCATGCCCTTCTTTATTGTTGTTTTTGAGTTGGGTGTATAACTTTGAGTACGTGAACATGTACTCTTGAGCTTGGGTTATTGGCGATACAAGAATTAGCGCCGCACTTCCCAATAGACTTAGGCTTAACTTTTTCATTTTATCCGTTATTTTATTGTGTCCAGTAGGCGTTATTATGACGAATCATAGCGCGAAGATCGTGTACATAAGCAATGCCACGTTCAGAATATGCTAGCAATCCATGAGTTAACTCTGACGCCGTTGCGACCGATAACAGGTCTTTGTTCTTTTCGGCTAGAGAAGCTCTGATTTCACGCAGTTCAGCATACGCTGGGTTTCGATTAACATTCATAAAGTAGCCATGAACCGACTGCTGTACAGAATCGAATTTTTCAACTTCATGAGCTTTGCCTGCGCCACGTTGCGCAGGAACAATTCCACAACCCTTTTTATAACACCATTGGCCGAACAAGTTGTTCGCTTGAGTGGCAAAACGAGAAGTGCCCCACGCAGATTCATTTGCTGCTTGAGTTAGAACCAGCGCTTCTGGTAAGACATTCACTCGCACAAGCATTTCACCCAACCACGCGTGATCGACTTTGTTGTCGCTCAAAGGCAAAGAATACAGAGCCGCTAGTCGCTGAGCGTACTCTTCTTGCTCTTGAGTGATTTGTCCCACCTTTAAAGAAGTAAGAAACGCTCGTTCATGGCGAATTCGTTGATTCTCAAGTGCTATTTTAGGCCTTAAAAAATCAAAAAACGCCGCTTTTTTCTCTTTGGTGTCTTTTATTGCGTTGAAGTCAGGGATATCACCAATGTGTGGCAAATGAGACAAATCGACATGCTTAATTGTCCCGGACAGCACATCAGGATTCTCAACATATTTAAACTGTTGCTCGTAGTGTAAATACGGTCCAATAGAAATGAAAGTGGCGGCTATACAGGTAGCCGCCACTCGTAAACTTATTGATTTTAAAGAATTAGGCATCAAACACCTGTGAGTTACCATCGTGATCATTGTCGTTTTTCTGTGTTGCAACGATCTTGAGCTTAATTCCAAACATTTCTCGGTAGAGTATGCCTTTCAAATGAAAGAAGAATGGCAACACAAAAATCAAGCCAATACCGTAGAACATCGCAGCGATAATAAACATCAACATCACGCCTAAGTAAAGCCCTGCGACGACAAAAATCTTCTTGTTAATAGCGCGAAGTGATAACAATAGCGCCTGCATTGGTGGCACTCTTTTTTCACAAATCAACAAGATAGAGTGACTAAACGCTAAAGAAAGATACAGGGACAGTAGAGGGAAGATCATACCAACTACGCCTTGCAGCATTAGGCTCATCAGCGTTGCTAGGATCACGGGAATAGTAAACTGCAGCCCTTTGCCTACATGGCGCAACTTAGTCTTTAGGCCCGCGATATGGCTCATGGCCATCAAGCTGATCCCTGCATAAATTGGAGCGCTGATCACCTCATAACTAAAGTTCGCGACATAAATAGAAGACACAATATCGTTAGTGAATGATTCTGGATTCTCAAATGCATCAAGAATAACAGTCAGATCACCCAACTGTAGTTGTAACGCGATATAGAAAATACCTAACTGGACAAAAAGCAATACAATAATAGCAGGAGAAAAGGATAAAAAGTGCTGGATGGTTGCTCGCCAAGCCTCATTGAAAACAGCCCCAGCTTTAAGCTCGTAGTTGCCAGACAAAGCTCGCTCTACACTCCCCCCAAGATTGAAATCTTTCTCAAAATCGTCGTTCATAGTTTATCCAAGATTAACTTGTAAAATTTTCACTGGAATTCCAGTCAATTAATGTGGCCGTTATTATAAAGAAATCTTTCCACATCTAACATCACAACTCACGTACTATCCTTGCAATCTCAACTGTATGGTTGATAATTAACCACTCTCAAAGTTATGAAATTGAAAACAATTATTGAACAGAGGCTAGTGCTATCAAACTGTGTTTAAATGCCAATTAATCTTATAAAAACAGTATGGTAAGGAATGATGACTTTTGCCTGCAAAATTTTTTCTGTTTCAAGATAAGAAAATGCTTTAATTTCACAATTTTGGTGATTATGATGCGCGCCTCAAAAGTGAATGGCTAGTGTCACATCAGCTGGGATTATTCCAGCTTGAACGTGGGGGAAATACAGACGTTGAACGCAAAACCGCAAGCAGGAAAGCCAGTTATTCGTTTATCTGGTATTAGTAAAAGTTTCGATGGTAAGGAAATCATCGGTAATTTAAATCTGGATGTTAATCATGGTGAGTTTCTGACGATTCTTGGGCCTTCTGGTTGTGGTAAAACGACAGTTTTACGAATGATTGCTGGTTTTGAAGCGGCGGATAACGGTCAAATCATTTTGGATGACCAAGATGTAACACAGGTTCCTGCTGAGCAGAGACACGTCAACACGGTATTTCAAAGTTACGCACTGTTTCCACACATGACCGTTTTTGACAATGTCGCTTTTGGTCTTCGTATGCAGAAAACGCCTGCAGCAGAGATTGAACCAAGAGTAATGGAAGCATTACGCATGGTTCGTCTAGAAAAAATGGCACAGCGTAAACCGCACCAACTTTCTGGTGGCCAGCAACAGCGTATCGCAATTGCTCGTGCAGTTGTTAATAAACCAAAAGTACTTCTGCTCGATGAATCGCTATCGGCGCTGGACTACAAGTTGCGTAAACAAATGCAGATCGAGTTGAAGCAGCTTCAGCGTCAACTTGGTATTACCTTTATCTTTGTAACACACGATCAGGAAGAAGCCCTATCGATGTCAGACCGCATTATCGTGATGCGTGATGGCGTTATCGAACAAGATGGCTCTCCGCGTGAGATTTACGAAGAGCCTAAGAACCTGTTTGTTGCTCGCTTTATTGGTGAGATCAACGTATTCAATGCAACCATGCTAGAGCGCATCGATGACAAACGCATCCGCGCAGAAATTGAAGGTGTTGAATCCGTCGTTTACTACGATAAGGAAGCACAGAAAGGCGACAAACTACAAGTACTACTTCGCCCTGAAGACTTACGTATCGAAGAAATCAAAGAGTCTGAAGAAAAAGGCATTGTAGGTCACGTGACTGAGCGTACTTATAAAGGTATGACGTTAGATTCTGTTATCCAATTGGATTCAGGTATGCGTGTAATGGTAAGCGAATTCTTTAACGAAGATGATCCTGATGTGGACCACTCACTTGGCCAGAAAGTCGCTATCACTTGGGTTGAGAGCTGGGAGGTAGTACTCAATGATAAGCAAGAAGATTAATCTTCAGAACGCGATCATTGCCTTAATCGTAGGCTGGCTAACACTGTTTGTGTTGGTACCAAACGTGATGATTATTGGTACCAGTTTCTTAACGCGTGATGAAGCAAACTTAATCGAAATGACATTCACTTTCGACAACTACTTGCGTCTGCTGGACCCACTGTATGCGAAAGTGCTGATGCACTCGTTCTACATGGCAATTGTGGCAACGTTGTTGTGTTTAGTCATTGGATACCCGTTTGCTTATATCGTAGCGAAAATGCCTGAAAAATGGCGTCCGTTTATGCTGTTTTTGGTGATCGTACCATTTTGGACGAACTCTTTGATTCGAACTTACGGACTGAAGATTGTTCTCGGTACACAGGGCATTTTGAACAAGTCGCTGATGGCAATGGAAATCATCGACAAGCCGTTGCGTATTATGTATACCGAAACGGCTGTAATGATTGGTCTTGTATACATCCTACTTCCTTTCATGATTCTGCCGCTTTACTCGGCAATCGAGAAGTTGGACAACACTTACATCGAGGCAGCAAAAGACCTCGGTGCGAACAAGCTCCAAACCATTACTAAAGTAATTCTACCTCTGACAATGCCTGGCATTATCGGTGGCTGTTTGTTGGTTCTACTACCTGCGCTGGGTATGTTCTACATCTCAGATCTTCTAGGCGGTGCGAAGAACCTACTGATTGGTAACGTAATTAAGAGCCAAGTATTGAACGCTCGTGATTGGCCATTTGGTGCTGCGACCAGTATCGCCCTCACCTTCGCAATGGCGGTCATGCTTTACGCTTACTACCGAGCAGGAAAATTATTGAATAAGAAAGTGGAGCTAGACTAATGGGACGCACAGTTAGATTTAGCTTTATGGCGTTGGTTTATGCATTTTTGTATCTGCCAATCGTTGTACTAATTGTAAATTCATTTAACGCCAATAAATTTGGTATGAAATGGGGTGGTTTCACCACGAAATGGTATGAAACCCTAGTCAACAACGACAGCCTAATGCAGGCTGCATGGCACTCATTGAACGTGGCGGTATTTTCTGCAACAGCGGCTACTATTATTGGGAGCTTAACAGCTGTTGCCCTATTCCGTTACTCGTTCAAAGGCAAAGGTGCTGTAAACGGCATGCTGTTTGTCGTAATGATGTCTCCAGATATTGTCATGGCGATTTCATTACTTGCTCTGTTCCTAGTATTAGGCGCACAGCTGGGCTTCTTTACTCTATTGATTGCCCACATCACCTTCTGTTTGCCATTTGTGGTGGTAACCGTATACAGCCGCTTAAATGGCTTCGATGTGAAGATGTTGGAAGCAGCAAAAGATCTTGGCGCAAGTGAATGGGTTATCTTAAAGCAGATCATCCTTCCTCTTGCAAAACCAGCAGTTGCGGCAGGCTGGCTGCTTAGCTTTACCCTGTCTCTGGACGACGTAATTATTAGTTCGTTCGTAACAGGTCCAACGTATGAAATCCTACCATTGAAAATTTACTCGATGGTTAAGGTGGGTATTTCACCGGAAGTGAATGCTCTTGCAACGGTCATGTTGGTGGTTTCTTTAATTCTTGTCGTAATTTCTCAGTTGCTTGCAAGAGAAAAAGTAAAGTAAAATCCACATCCGTTAACATCACGAAACAGAATGGTTACATGCCATTCTGTTTTTCTATCTACCGTCCAAAATGATTTGGACAACGTTTGGTTTGGAGCTAACGTCAATGAAAAAATGGGCTACTCTATTAGCTGGTAGTGCATGTGCGCTTTCTCTGTTCTCAGGTTCAGCGGCAGCGGACGATAAAGAATTGGTATTTATGAACTGGGGGCCTTACATCAACAGTAATATCCTAGAGCAATTTACCAAAGAAACTGGTATCAAAGTGATCTACTCGACTTACGAGTCGAATGAAACTTTGTACGCAAAGCTAAAAACTCATAACCAAGGTTATGATCTAGTGGTACCTTCAACGTACTTCGTAGCAAAAATGCGCGATGAAGGTATGCTACAAAAGATCGATAAGACTAAGCTTAAAAACTTCGGCAACCTAGATAAGAACTATCTAGACAAGCCTTACGATCCAAATAACGACTACTCTATTCCACACGTTGTTGCGATTACAGGTCTAGCGGTTAACGCAGATATGTACGATCCAAACGACTTCCAAAGCTGGGCAGATCTATGGAAGCCTGAGCTTGAAGGTCAAGTAATGCTGATGGACGACACTCGTGAAGTCTTCCATATCGCTCTGCGTAAACTTGGCTATTCAGGCAACTCAAAAGACCCTAAACAAATAGATGAAGCGTACGCTGAGCTACAAAAGTTGATGCCAAACGTTCTAGTTTTCAACTCTGACAACCCAGGCGCACCTTACATGTCTGGTGAAGTGGGCGTTGGTATGCTTTGGAACGGCAGCGCTGCAGCTGCTCAAAATGAAGGCCTAAATCTTAAACTCGTATTTCCTAAAGAAGGCGGTATCGGTTGGGTTGATAACTTCGCTATCTCTTCCGGTGCGAAGAACGTAGAAGCAGCTCACAAGATGATCGACTTCCTACTACGTCCAGAAATCGCAGAGCAAATCTCACGTGATACTGGTTACTTAACAGCGGTAGAGGAATCGAACGCTAAGTTTAAAGATGTTGCACCGCTATTTCCTTCTCAAGAAGATCTTGATCGAGTGGAATGGCAAGATGCGGTTGGTGATCTAACCGTTAAGTACGAAGATTACTTCCTAAAGCTGAAAGCGGGACAGTAATCGAGCTTGTGTAACAAGTCATCGACTAAAAGAAAATAGGCAGCAATACGCTGCCTATTTTTGTAATTGACTGATATAATTATGCGTTGCTAGGTTTATCTGGCTCGATGTCTAGTTTTATCTTCTCACAAAGCGGAGATACAGCCCTCGAGCTAAATAAACAGATTTGTGCTTACTGCGATTTGGCTCAACTTGATAACTCCAGCTAGTATTGACTTGTCCAATCGCGAAACAAAACGGAAAACAAATGAAAAGTAAATTCTACGCAAGCGCTCTATGTGCAGCGACGCTCATCGCTACCCCTGCAATGGCTGCTGATCAAGAACTGTATTTCTATAACTGGTCGGAATACATTCCAAACGAAGTTCTTGAAGACTTTACAAAAGAAACTGGAATCAAAGTTATTTACTCTACATATGAATCTAACGAGAGTATGTACGCAAAACTTAAAACCCAAGGTTCTGGTTACGACTTGGTAGTACCGTCTACCTATTTCGTCTCTAAAATGCGTAAAGAAAGCATGCTGCAACAGATCGACAAAGAGAAATTGTCTCATTTTGCCGATCTTGATACTAACTTCCTTAACAAACCGTTCGATCCGAACAACAACTACTCTATCCCTTACATTTGGGGGGCGACTGGTATTGGTATCAATGCTGACATGCTAGACAAATCGTCTGTTACTAAGTGGGATGATTTTTGGGATAGCAAGTGGGAAGGTCAACTAATGCTAATGGATGATTCTCGCGAAGTATTCCACATTGCATTGACTAAACTTGGTTACTCACCGAACACCACTAACCCAGATGAAATCAAAGCGGCTTATGAAGAGTTGAAGAAACTAATGCCAAACGTATTAGTATTTAACTCAGACTTTCCTGCAAACCCTTACCTAGCGGGTGAAGTTTCACTTGGTATGCTTTGGAACGGTTCTGCTTACATGGCTCGTCAAGAAGGCGCGAACATCGACATCATCTGGCCAGAAAAAGGAACGATCTTCTGGATGGACAGCCTGGCAATTCCAACTGGCGCGAAGAACGTTGATGCGGCTCATAAGATGATTGACTTCTTACTGCGCCCAGAAAACGCAGCTAAGATCGCACTAGAGATTGGTTACCCTACTCCAGTGAAAACGGCACACGAACTGCTACCGAAAGAATTTGCTAACGATCCAAGCATCTTCCCACCACAAGAAGTGATGGACAGCGGTACTTGGCAAGATGAAGTTGGCGAAGCGAGCGTAATGTACGATGAGTACTTCCAAAAGCTAAAAGTGAACAACTAATTCGTTAGTTTTAAAGATATGAAAGGCGGCTCATGAGCCGCTTTTTTTGTTCTTAATGACAAGACAAAAACTCTCCTCTGTGAGAATTATTACGCTCTTTCTTTTCCTTCTAGAGCCAGTATCTCGTCAACTAATTTTGGAACCTCGACGCTTGCTTTTCCGTAGCGTTTTTCCTCAAATTCACTTTCTACCGCACTAGGCTCGAGGTTAATTTCGATGGTGTGCGCGCCATGCATTTTTGCATCATGAACAAAACCTGCTGCGGGATATACGACGCCAGATGTCCCGATAGAAATAAATAAATCTGCTTCTTCTAATGCTGCGTAGATATCCCCCATTCGTAGTGGCATTTCACCAAACCAAACAATATGTGGTCGCATTTGTGAAGGGATCTGACAGCAGTGACAAAGCTCACCAGTCTTAATGTCCTCACTATGTTCTATAACTTGGTTTGATTCACTGCACCTCGCTTTTAAAAGCTCACCGTGCATATGAATGACGTTATGGCTGCCGCCTCTTTCGTGAAGGTTGTCTATATTTTGAGTGATGACCGTCACTTTACCTTCTAACTCGGTTTCTAGGCGGCCCAGTGCCTTATGCGCGGCATTCGGCTGTATCGCATTGTCTTGAAGTTTCTTGCGGCGTTGGTTGTAAAAGTCTTGAACAAGGTCCGGATCGCGAGCAAACCCTTCAGGTGTTGCTACATCTTCAATACGGTGATTCTCCCAAAGGCCATCTTGCGCACGAAATGTTTGAATACCAGATTCGGCCGAGATACCTGCACCAGTAAGTACTACAATATTTCTATAAGGGAAATTCATAACTCATCCTTGCTGTTTTTTCATTAGCTTAACACTGAAAGAATAGCAACAGTAGTAATATGGATTAGACCATGGTCGTAATGGTCACTATTAGAATTACAATTTAAGAGGAACAGCAATGAGACAAGTATCTCTAGCGCTTATATTACTTACGACTTTAGCAGGTTGCCAACTAACCAATGTTGAAGGCGAAGTGGACGACGTAAAAGTAAGAGTCAGCACCAATGACGATAACCATCGTGGTAATGGAGATTTCTGTCCCCCTGGCCAAGCAAAAAAAGGCAATTGCTAAAAGAGCGGCTTTACGCCGCTCCCACATTGGCCTCAATCCTCGTTGGTAGAAGATATTTTATGAATGGCTAGGTCAGCGCCATTGAATTCGTCTTCTTCCGAAAGCCTTAGTCCCATACTGGCATTGATCGCGCCGTAGACTGCAAGTGCCCCAATCACTGCGATAGAAATGCCCAAAAGCGTTCCTAGAAGCTGAACGAGAAAGCTCACGCCACCTAGCCCACCTAACGCGCTTTGCCCAAAGATCCCTGCTGCAATCCCCCCCCAAGCACCACATAAACCGTGTAAAGGCCAGACACCTAGCACATCATCAATCTTGGTTTTGTTTTGTAGGTAGGTAAAAAGATAAACAAATAGAACGCCAGCAATCGCACCTGTCACTAAAGCACCGATAGGATGCATTAAGTCTGAACCCGCACATACAGCAACCAAGCCAGCTAGTGGGCCATTATGAATAAAGCCGGGGTCATTCTTACCAGCCAACAATGACGCGACAATGCCTCCGACCATTGCCATCAATGAGTTCATAGCCACCAAGCCACTTATGCCTGACACGGTTTGAGCTGACATGACGTTGAAGCCAAACCACCCCACACATAAGATCCAAGCTCCCAAAGCCAAAAACGGAATATTCGAAGGTGCAAAGTTGGTATGCTTTCCTGCTCGAACTCTGCCTTTTCTCATGCCCAAAAACACAACGGCAACCAACGCTATCCAGCCGCCAACACCATGTACAACGACTGAACCTGCAAAGTCGTGAAAGCCATAACCAAAGGTACTTTCAAACCAAGCTTGAACACCAAAGTTTCCGTTCCAGATTATTCCCTCAAATAACGGGTATACGATGCCGACAGTAAAAAATGTTGCGATTAGAATCGGATAAAAACGAGCTCGTTCTGCGATACCACCTGAAACAATAGCGGGAATCGCTGCAGCGAAGGTCAGCAAGAAAAAGAACTTCACTAACTCGTAACCATTGCCTTGAGATAATGTCTCTGCATCAGCAAAGAAGGTGCCGCCATAAGCGACCCAGTATCCAATAAAAAAATACGCGATGGCGGATATACCGAAATCAGCCAATATTTTAACTAAAGCATTAACTTGGTTCTTTTGGCGCACGGTTCCTACTTCAAGAAAAGCAAAACCAGCATGCATCAAAAAAACCATGATTGCGCCAAGTAGTAAGAAAAGTGTGTCGGAACTTTGCGTGAGAGTTTGTACAGCGCCGTGTACCTGATTGGCAGTTACACTCATTATGATTGTCTCCGTTGATCTGTAGCGCACTTATCCTGTGCATCAAAGTTAGGCTCATCACCAATTTGGTGAACTTAGTTTATAGAGCGTCTAACAGAGCAATTCTCATTCCATAATTTACATTTCTAACACTTACGCTTTAATTTATTGTTTTGTATGAACTTTAATAAAATTATGCATTCTTGAAATGGTGCTTAACACGCTAATAAATGCACCAATATGGTTGTAGTGCACCAACATAATGCGCACCATATAGCTCAACAAGCAGCAAACTCCCCACCATAAACATAAAAGCCACCTCATGAGAGGTGGCTTATATACTGAATTGCTAACTAAAGGAGTTTATCGAGTGTTCTTCCCTGCTTTTACATCTTCTGCCAACGCCCCTCGACGAGATAAGGAGGAAGCCAACCAGTTTCAACAGATAAACGGTTACCTTTGTCGTACCATATTAACTTCTACTAAGCGTGCCTATTGTGCTCTTTAATCATTTCTGCGATTTCCTTGCGTCCCCACTCATAAGCAAACGCTATAGCGTCCATGTCTTTCATAGAGTTACCAGTATATTTAACCGTTGTATCTATACCAGCTTTTAGTAATAACTCCACAATATTTTTATGACCTGCATGGATCGCAGCAAACAATGGGTTGCGGTCTGGTTCAGATATATCCATCACTGCACTTCTTTCTAGAAAATAGATAAGTAAGTCTAAATTACCTTCATATGCAGCTGTATTTAAGGGAGTTACACCTGAAGGCCCCCCCTTGACATTTACATCAATACCTAGATTCACCAGAAGCTCTACAATTTTATCTTGCCCTTGCTCCGTTGCGATGTGCAACCACGAACCCAATGGCGTAATTAGATGAAGTAATTTGTCATCTCCTGAGAGAATTTTTTCAACCTCACTTACATCACCCGACTTAATCGCGGCCATTACATCTTTTGCGCTATGCTCACCTGCCATCTTTATCTCCTCACAGCTGCTGTTTTACCCAGTGATTTTAAAGCGTTGATCATCTCATCACGCGTACCAAACATTTCATCGGTCATTTTAAGAAAATCAATAACTTGTTGTAACGCCTTAATATCATGTTGACCTTCAATGCGATTTGGAGCCCACACTAAATTCTCAGGGCCAAATATTGGATCAATGCCATATTTCCTCAAAAGAATTTGGCCCTCAGTAACGAGAGCTTGTTGCTCTGCCCCCAAGCCCTTCTTAAAGAGTATGTGGTGAGCATGTGGATCAGGCATATCTTTAGGAGGAGGCCCCACGACAGACCTTAAATATGCTCCAAAATCAAAGGTTTCATCAGAGTTCTTCGTCTCCAATAACAATCCTTGTAAAATTCGCAAACTTCCACTTTTATCCAAAGATGTGTTCGCAATACCAGATCCTTCATTTCTGTCGATAACGTGTGCATTTACAAAATCTTCTATCTTGACAACGCAATGAACTTCATGTTTTCTGCCGTCAGAATAATTTATGTGGCGATAGAAGGTAATCTCGTTTTTCTGCGAATCAATGCGCTCTAAATCATATTCATAGCGAATATGATTTTGGCCATCCGGTCTTCGGATTTTGACCTGTGAACGGACGCCATCTTCTCCGACGGATGACTCTTTTGCTGCCTCTAAAATCTGATCACAAACCTCTTGGGGAACGTTGTTTTGCGCCTGATACTCAGCCAGCATTTGTTGTAAGCGTTTTAGCCCTTCTTCACACAAGAAGCCTGTTGGGTCAATCCATTGAATTGGGTTGACTGCATATTGGTAATGATTAATACCACCAGCAATAGATATCGGATCTTGTTGGATGAAACGTCCTAGCTCAGGGTCGTAATACCGAGCGAGGTTGTAGTGTAAGTCGGTTTCTTGATCGAAGTACTGCCCTTGAAAACGCAGTGGATTTACTACTTTTTCAATATGTACATGAGCAAAGCCGTGAGCATCGTAGCTGGCACTCCATACAACATTCCCCTCGCTATCGATCAGTCGCTCTGGTTTACCAACTTGATCGCACTGGTACCAATAAATAACGTCATTTTCTAGCAGTGCCACTGGCGTGTAAGTTTCGGGTTGATATAGGTACCAGCGGAAAGCACATGAAGAGCGTTCACCAATTAAACGTTCCCCTTCCCACAAGAACTCCGTAACGCCATGTTGTGTAATTTTCTTCGTCCTGCGCCCTAATGCATCATATTCATATTGACTGATGCCATCGTCGGTGTGAACTTCAATGAGCTGATTTAACGCATCAAACACTCGAGTCTGAACTTGTCCTTGTCCCTCACGTTTTGTCTGGTTTCCTTGCGCGTCATATTTGAACCGGACACCATCGTGTACTTCAATACGATCAGCGAATACCTCTGAAGATGGCAAAGTAGGATTGCCAAAACTATCGTATTCAAACTTAGTCACTTCTCCGGAAGCATTGACTCGTTTAAGTTGCCCTAAGGCATCGTACTGATAGTGCGTTGCTCCTGCCGTATTATCAATGATTGATGAAATACGGTTTTGCGCATTGTAAACGTACTTTTTCTCTCTATCTGGCCAATGTTGTTCGACCAAACGACCAACACCATCATAAATGATGCGCTCATTAAAATATGCCGTTTCAATTTGGGAAACTCGTCCCATTTCATCGTAATGAAATTTGATTTGAGGTAAATCTAGGTTTCCAAACCGAATCGCTGAAAAACGCCCATATCGATCATAAGAGAAGTTCAGTTCCGTATTATCTGGCAGTACCTGAGATACGCGTTGGCCAACTCTGTTAAATTCCTGCGCTATCTCAAACTGACCTTGAATGCGCTTTGTTAAATGCCCGAATGAAGAGTATTGGTATTGCAATGTTTGATGGCGATTGGATGCGAAAGTAAGTCGCCCACCAAGCGTATAATTGAAGTGGTTCTCTACAATACTGCTACCATTTCCTGCTTTGACGTGCTTGAGATAACCCGCAGCGTCATAGCGGTACAGCACAGTCCTATCGGCGGCTTGCTTACGATGGATCCGCCCCATATCGTCATAATCAAATTGGCTGTGTAGATTATCAAACCCAACAGTTCCTGATAGCTGGCCTTCATCGTCATACAGGAATTCGAATTCTAAGCCGTCACTCCGAACTAATTTAGTCAGGTTACGTTGTTGATCGTATTCATAAGAAATATGGCTGCCATCGGGAAAGATGACTGCTTCTTGTTGCGCGAGTGCTCCCCATTGATACGAGGTAACGCCAGCTGGAGTTCGAATCTGAGCAACACGACTGTGCTCATCGTAAGAATATTCTTCGCTATAACCGACTTTGTCCTCGTCGTTAAAATAACGAACTGATGTACGCCTGCCAAATTGATCATAAGCGAGTTGAGCAATACACCCATCGGGATAAGCGACGCCATTCACTAAATCTTCTTCATTGTAGCTGTAACGAAGTAATGTACCGTCTATTTCATTCGCGATAAGTCTTTGTTGTTCATCCCACCACCATTGACTTTTCTTACCATCTTCAGACTCTTTTTTGACGACTTGCCCGTGTTTATCGTAATCATATTCTGTTACACAGCCGAACTGATCGGTATCCCAAACTCTTTGACCGAGGCTATTGTAGTAAGCCTTCTCGATATCCCCGTCAGGTGAAACCGTTTTAACTAACTTACCTAAGCCGTCATAACCATATTGAACTTCTTTGCCAGAGGAATGAAACTTAGAAACTAATTGACCATGCTGATTATATTGATAATTGACCGTTGACTGATCAGGATAGATAGCTTGTGCTTTTCGTCCTAATTCATCATATTGCCATCGCCAAGTTTTACCTGTGGGGCTTATTTTCTCGAGTAAGTTACCCTGCTCGTCATGCAAGAAAGACCATTGATGATCTAACGAGTCAGAATAAGAAGAATGATTTCCCTGATAATGGAAGCGATAGTCATAAATTCCTGCGTCCCCAACGTTCCTGATGCATTTCGCGTTAGCACATTCGCCATCCCATTCAAAATAATGAGTAAAGCCAGTTGGTCGTACACGTTTAACAATTAAATGGCCGCGGTATTGATACTGTTCCTTCAAGCCCAAATGATTAGTTGCACTGACCAAATCATCGTGCTCATCATAGGTATAAGTTGTCAGAACTTTTTGGGACTTTGCATTAAGCAGTTCTACAAGGCGTCCTTGCTTATCATATTGACATTCAAGAACCGGACGCTTGTTGTATGCAATCTCGATCAATCGATGGTTTCGAGAATACTGCAGTTGAAACGTTGAAAACGTACCATTTCTGACTTGTTTAACAAGCCAACGATCATCTTTCTGTTCAAATCGATATTGATGCCCATTAGCGAGCGTCACGATCCGAGTTGCTGAATTTAGGAAATAACAGCTCGCACCAGCGTATATCTGGTAACTTGTTGCTCCAGTATCTACTGGCTCAAATTCTGTGATATCTGCCTTATCGTCAACAAACTCCCAAGCGATAACGTTGTCTTTCTCGTCCGTCTTCTCGTGCAATTCAAACTGAAATGCATGTCTCCAACCAAAGCCCATTCCATGATTTACATCCGACTGCGAAGAGCGATAAGTACGCTGCCAAGTAGTACCTTGTTGTAGCTCGATATCATAGAGTTCGAGAATTTCTTCACCCGTCACAAGTGATACAGGATCACCGGCTTTCTCATGTTTTTCGCTACTTTGTTGTTGAGGCTTAGCAGATGCGGCACTTCTGCCATTCTTTTTATTCGACTTACCCTTTCCCTTCGATGGTTTTGCATTGACGGTATTTTGAGTCGGTGGAGGCGTAACCGCAGAGGAGAGTGCGTAGTTTTCTCCGGTCGGTACAATTCGAGCAACATGCAAGTCACCGTTCACCAAAGCATTGGCAAACGTTGAATTATAGTGTTGGGAAGTAAGCTCACCGTCAGGTATGTTTGGCTTGAATTGACCAATCAAATAGAACAAGTCTTCGACAGAGCGAAGGTCAAGCTCACCAAAGCTCTCAAGAAACTCTATTGCCTCTTGTTTGGTCACGAATGTTTTAGGTTCGCCGCTAGTAAGTAACTGACCAGAGAAGTGATAACTTTCGCCAAAGCGATTCGTGATAGGAATGACGAATTGAGGGATCATAGCCGTAACGTGTTTGTCCTTTTCTTACCTTGCCGCATCATTTAATGCTCGTTTCGCTCTTTTTATTTGTGAGAGCAAGATGCCTTAATCAAACATCCTCCGATAGAGATTCCTCTGTATGCGTAGACTGAATGTATTGATGGCAATTTTCACGTATGCAACTCTTTGAATTTCTGAGCGCAGCGTACTTTAACGGGACGATGAATCCTGAGTAAATGAACAATAGCGTGAGTGAGACTAATGTCTCATCGCGACGCGATTTTTTTACATGTTTCTTACTTAACTATGATTTTCTGCCCAGTTACGTAAATTCACTCAATAAGTTGCATCAAGTATCACCTGTGGGACTCAGCGCTTCATATTTGAGACATGACAGCAACAAAAAAACCGCCTATTACGGCGGTTTTGCTTAAAGAATACTGATTAAAGGTTTGGACCTGTCGATGGTCTGTGTGGTTGGTTATTGCGCAGTTGTTGCATCCCTTGAAACATTCGCATAAACCACACCAAGATGGCTAATGCAGCAAACACCATCCCTATCCAAGGAATAAAGTAAGCGATGGTTTCAAGCAAAGTACTATGCAACCAATAATCACTCACGCCAACGAGTACACCGTTAGAAGTCGCGACGGTGACGATCAACACAACAAAAAACGTCAGGTAGAGAAAGAAGGTACGAATTAAACCGTAGTAATGAGAAATCACTACGTCGCTGTCTTCTCCCTTATCTAATCGGTAACCAGCATAGATAATTGCGATAACGCCTGAGATCAGAAACGTAAACGGGGTCAGACAGCTCAGGATGTACGCAACCCAAATCCCGTTATGAGGTTTGTTCATTCGCTTTCGCTCCTTTTGCTTCCGTTTGTGCCGTATCTGTTTCGCCCATCGCTTCTTTGGACTTCACTTCTTCATACCAAAGATCGTGGTGTTCTTTCGCCCATGTCTCGTCAACTTCACCAGTCACCATGCCTTCTAACGCACCTTCCATACCAAATAGACCAATATAGATGTGGAAGATAAAGCCACAGATTAGAATCAGTGCCGAAATCGCGTGAACTAAGTTAGAAAGCTCCATGTCACGGCGAGTTTGGCCAAAGATAGGAAAATCTAGAACTAAGCCACTCACTGCCGCGATAGCACCAAAGAAGATCAATAACCAATAGATTGCCTTCTCGCCACCGTTTGAGAAACCAGCTGACGGGTGTGTGCCTTTGTGTTTACCAACCATACCGCCCATTTTCATGAACCAACGAACATCAGTCATGTTTGGAATCGACTTGCGCCACCATTTAAAGAGCACGAGCATCAGCAAAATGAAGAACAATGGTCCCATGTAATTGTGGTACTGCTTCGCCAACATGACGATAAAGCCCCAGAACTCAGTAGGAACGTACGGTTTTAAGAAGTGCTTACCGTAAACCAGCATCAAACCACTGAATGCCAACGTTAAGAATGTAAACGCCATACTCCAGTGAAGCGCGCGGTCTAAACGAGACCAACGTTTCATCTTTCTGCCAGTACGCGGCTTGCTAAGCATTAAAGGGCCAACGAGTACGTAAGCCATGATTACCATTGCAATACTGCCGAAAATCGCGACAGCACCCGCAGGAGACATCCATTTCTCTTTTAGAATGTACCAAGTCTCACCAGGTTTACTGATCAATACGCCATGTTCTGGCGATTGAGACGTGGTGTAGCCTTCTTGCCCCTCTCTGACTTCGCGCCAATAGTCTGCCCCGGCGAGTTGCGTGATCTCCTGTTGAATAACTTTAGAAGATTGTTCCTCTGCTGAAGCAGGCATTGCGAAAGTCAGCAGCAATGCCGTCATCATTGACAGCATTGCTAGAGACGCACGTTTAAGCGTGTTTAACATGTGCCTCTCCTTACTTAGCTTTTCGTCGCATCGTAAGAAAGATCGTTTCCGTCTGTCCAACCTGCGTTTTTCGCGCCGCGTTCTACCACACGTTGACGGAAAATGTCAGAGACTTTCTCTGCGTCACCCGCAAGCAGTGCTTTGGTTGAACAAAGCGATGCACACATCGGTAACTTGCCTTCTGCGATACGGTTCGCACCGTATTTTTGACGTTCTTCCTCAGAGCCTGGCTCTGTTTCTGGGCCGCCCGCGCAGAAAGTACATTTATCCATTTTGCCACGTTCACCAAACGCTTCTTGTTTAGGGAACTGAGGTGCGCCAAACGGACAAGCAAACAAACAGTAACCACAACCGATACACAGATCTTTATTGTGAAGAACGATGCCGTCTTCGGTATGTTCGAAACAGTCTGCTGGACAAACTGCCATACAAGGCGCATCGGTACAGTGCATACAAGCAACAGAGATGGAGTTTTCACCAGCTTCACCATCGTTCAGTGTTACCACGCGGCGACGTTGAATGCCCCATTCAAGCGCATCGTCGTTTTCGTTCTTACATGCAGTAACACAGCCGTTACACTCGATACAGCGCTTGGTGTCACATAGAAATTTCATTCGTGCCATTGTCAGACTCCTTACGCTTTACGAATGTTACATAGGGTTACTTTGGTTTCCTGCATCAAGGTAACCGGGTCGTAACCGTAAGTGGTTGCCGTGTTGGCCGATTCGCCAACAACGTAAGGCTGTGTACCTTCTGGGTATTTAGGACGTAGGTCTTCACCTTCGAACTTACCGCCAAAGTGGAACGGAATGAACGCCAAGCCAGGTTTCACACGGCGTGTTACCATCGCTTTCACCTTGATTCTTCCCTTCTCTGCACCTTCAACCCAAACATCATCACCATCTCTAAAGCCAAGATCGTTCGCGTCTTTCGGGTTCACTTCAACAAACATTTCTTGTTGAAGCTCGGCAAGCCAAGGGTTTGAACGCGTCTCTTCACCGCCACCTTCGTATTCAACCAGACGACCAGAAGTCAGAACGATTGGGTACTCGCCAGATTTGTCTTGCTCTTGAATGGATTTATACAACGTAGGAACACGGAAGATTGCATCTTTGTCGTCCCAAGTTGGGTAGTCCGTTACAAGGTCACGACGTGGTGTGTATAGTGGTTCACGATGCAGCGGTACGCGGTCTGGGAACGTCCAAACAATCGCACGCGCCTTCGCGTTACCAAATGGAATACAACCGTGCTTGATCGCGACACGCTGAATACCGCCAGAAAGGTCAGTCTTCCAGTTTTTACCCTCTGCTGCCGCTTTCTCTTCAGCAGTTAGATCGTCCCACCAACCAAGTTGTTTCAATAACTTGTCAGTGAACTCTGGGTAACCATCTTTGATTTCACAGCCTTTCGAGTAGCTGTCTTCTGCAAGAAGGCTCTTGCCTTCGAATTCCACACCAAAGCGCGTACGGAAGTTACCGCCCCCTTCTGCAACCGTCTTAGACGTATCGTACAGAATGTGTGTGCCTGGGTGTTTCATTTCCGGTGTACCCCAACATGGCCAAGGTAGACCGTAGGTTTCACCGTTGACAGGGCCACCTTCCGCTTCCAACGTGGTTTTGTGGAACGTATGCCAGTTTTGTTGGTGCGCTTTCAAACGCTCTGGGCTTTGGCCTGTGTAACCAATCGTCCACATGCCTTTGTTGAATTCACGCGTTAGGTCTTCAATAACTGGCTGGTTGTTTTCAACACGGATGTTTTTGAACAGAAGATCTGAATAGCCCAGTTTCTTCGAAAGCAGGTACATGATTTCGTGGTCTGGTTTTGATTCGAACAAAGGTTCAATAACCTGATCACGCCATTGTAGAGAGCGGTTAGAAGCGGTAACACTGCCGTATGTTTCAAACTGTGTTGTTGCAGGAAGCAAGTAAACGCCGTCGGTACGGTCGTTCATTACCGCAGCAACCGTTGGGTATGGGTCCACAATCACCATCATGTCCAGCTTCTGCATCGCTTTTTTCATCTCAACACCACGTGTTTGAGAGTTCACTGCGTGTCCCCAGTAGAACATTGCGCGGATGTTTTCGCGTTGACGAATGTTGTCTTTGTTTTCCAGTACACCATCAACCCAACGAGATACAGGAATACCTGCACTGTGCATTGGTTTCTGACCGCTATAAGCGTTGTCATCGAAACGACCTTTGATCCATTCGTAATCGATTTCCCACACTTTTGACCAATGACGCCAAGCGCCTTCAGAAAGGCCGTAGTAGCCCGGTAGCGTATCAGAAAGTACGCCAAGGTCGGTTGCGCCTTGTACGTTATCGTGACCACGGAAGATGTTTGCGCCACCGCCTGATTTACCAATGTTTCCAAGCGCTAGCTCAAGCACACAGTAAGCACGTGTGTTGTTGTTACCAGTAGTATGCTGAGTACCACCCATACACCAAACAATACAGCCCGGGCGATTTTCAGAAAGCAGTTTTGCTGTTTGGTAAACGTCTTCTTCGCTTACGCCTGTTACGCGCTCAACTTCTGCTGGCGTCCACTTCGCTACTTCAGCACGGATTTCATCCATACCGAATACACGTTGACGGATGAACTCTTTATCTTCCCATTGGTTTTCGAAGATGTGCCACAACACACCCCAAATGAATGCTACGTCAGAACCAGGACGAAGTGATACATAGTGATCCGATTTTGCTGCCGTACGTGTACGACGAGGATCCGCTACGACGATCTTACAGTTGTTCTTCTCTTTTGCGATCAGAATGTGCTGCATCGCTACTGGGTGTGCTTCAGCTGGGTTTGAACCAATGAACAGCATCGACTTACAGTTGTGCATGTCATTGAAAGAGTTGGTCATCGCACCGTAACCCCAAGTGTTTGCTACACCCGCCACGGTTGTTGAGTGACAAATACGCGCTTGGTGGTCAACGTTGTTAGTGCCCCAAAGTGATGCCATTTTGCGGAACAAGTACGCTTGTTCGTTGCTGTGCTTTGCGCTTCCCAAGAAGTAAACCGAATCAGGGCCAGACTCTTTGCGGATGTCCATCACCTTGTTACCGATTTCTTCGATCGCTTGATCCCAAGAAAGCTTTTTCCACTTACCGTTTTCAAGCTTCATTGGGTATTTAAGACGGCGCTCACCATGACCATGTTCACGCAGTGCTGCGCCTTTTGCACAGTGACCACCGGCGTTAAATGGGTGGTCGAATGCAGGCTCTTGACCCGTCCAAACACCATTTTGAACTTCTGCGTAAATACCACAACCCACTGAACAGTGAGAACAGATAGTACGTTTAACTTCTGTTTTCGCTTCTGGATCGACGGATTTTGCTTGCGCCTTTTTCATCATTCCCGGTGCGAATAGACTAGCACCAACCACTGCGCCACCAGCGGCAAGCGAAGTGTTTTTCATGAATGCACGACGAGATACGCCAAGCTGGTTCGTTTCTTTGCTCACACTGTCGGAGCGTTTGACAAGTTTCATCCGTTATCTCCTAAAGTGTGTCGTAGTAATCGCGAATGTGTTGAGTTTCACGATACCCTTTCTTCTTCACGTCTTTTTCAGAAGGCTCAACCGTTTCTGAAGCAACGGCCACTTTTGTGGTTCCCGCAACAACAGCACCAGCAACGGCAGCGGTTGTGAAGCCTTTTAGGAGATCCCTACGGCTTGTGTTTATTTCTTTATTATCTTTCATCATTGCTTCCTTACCTTACGGTAGATCTTTGGAGACTCATGCCTCTCTATCGATATGACCAAGTACTGCTCGATTACTCGTAATCAGTGACGTTTTTCACATCAATTTTTAATTTGCTCTTACTGCTTTTGGTGTTCACGCTAAAGCGCACTTGCTCTAACGTTAAAAATGCATCGCAAAGCTGTGCAGCTGGCTTGTAGAAGTTCACGCTTTCTGCGTTCTCTAGTTGGCGCGTAAAAGATTGGAACCAAGGGGCGATGTGTTTGTTAAACACCGCTTGTTGAAGTTCTTCCTCTTCACCCGTCAGCATTGCCATCACTTCGCACAGTGCAGAAATATGGTCTTCAGGCTCTTTCACGTTCTCTTCTCGTTCGATGCCTAAAAGTTCCAAATCGCGACGAATTTCCGCTAACGGTTTTTCCATCATCGAGCCAGTGCGATGCCAAGATCCGAATGGCACAACTTCACCACGTCCAATGCCAATAAACAGATCTTGATATTCTTCTTCTAACGCTTCTCGCTGCGCTTCGTTCGCGGCTTGTTGCAGTGCGAGCCAAGCTTTTTGCATCGCGCTCTCAGACGGTTCAATTTCTAGCGATTTCAAGAACGCCAGCATTTCATCACTTGGCGCACTACGAAAAAGTGCGGATAGAACGAGATAAATGTCCGTTCTCAGTGTTTGTTCTTGTTGTGTATCCACTGCGAGCTCCTAGTATTTCAATTGATTCATTGGATCAGCAGCCATCGACTCAAACATGTCGATCACACGACAGTCTTCACACATGGCGATGCGATTAATGGCGGCTTCATCAGAGAAATGAGAATGACCGCGAAGCTTGTTTTGCAGCATGTCGATCATCGATTGCGGAGCAAAAGGCTTGTGACAGCGAATGCACTCGGCTGCCTTTTCTTCATGAATCACAACCGCTTTCTGGCGTTCTTCTTTCACCCAGTTCATACGAGGAGTAAGCGTCAGCACTTTCTCTGGACACGCTTTCTCGCACAGCCCACATTGAATGCAGTCTTGCTCGACGAATTTAAGCGACGGAGATTGACCGTCCGTATGCAATGCACGTGTTGGACACACCGCTACACAGCTCATGCACAACGTACAATCTTTGCTTTCACAAGAGACCGTGCCGTAAGGTGCGTTTGCTGGCAGTTCAACAATGTTCTCAACTGGAATACGTGATGCGGACAACGCATCCAACGCCGTAAATAGACGCTGACGTTTGTTACCTTGCAAATCACCTAATGCCAAATCAAAAGACTCGGTACAAAGTGTCGGAGCACTTTCACGTAGTGACTCTAGATACAGAATGTCGATGGTTTCTTTAGCGATACCAAGCTGGTCGAGCAACTCTTGAGCAATACCTACTTCGCTATTAAGCACACGAATAATGGTTTGAGGCATAAAACGCGAAGCCGCAAACAGCACCTGAGTGGCACCGTTCACAAGCGCAGCGAACCAAGTATCAATACCAACCGAAGGCAGTTCTTCCACCACAATTGGAATCACGTTATCTGGCAGTGCTTTTAGTGCCATCACGTTGTAGCTCTCGTGGCGAGAACTACAAATCAATACGATAGGGTCTAAACCACCCGCTTGCTCATAGTTGGCGAGCGTACGTTCAATAAACTTTTGGGTATCTTCGGGGTTTGGCAATGCGTAATGAATAGCTTCCGTCGGACACGCTGTAGCACAAGTCCCAACGCCTTGACATAGGTATGGGTTGATCTCGATGCGATGGCCCGTTTTGTCGCTGCCTTCACTCGATAGTGCCCCTGCCGGACAAGCATCCACACAACGTTCGCAACCTTTTACGCCACGAGAGCTGTGTGCACATAGATCGGTATCTAAACGGAAGAATTTCGGTTTATCGAACGTCCCCATCAAGGTTGGAATTTCTTCCAACGCTTCAGCCAGTTTCGGATAGCCACGACCGACTGGGTAGTAGCCTGGTACTGGTACTTCTTCCGACATGCAGCTGTTTAGGCAAAGATCGAGTACGATATCGAAACAATCGCTATTGATCGCGACCTTGGCAAGGTTGTTGGTCGAACCATGATTTTCAATGAGAACTTCAAACGTACCTAAGAACCCTGAAACCTGAACCGAATTGGCGTAGTAAAGCTCGGGATTTGTGCCCTTTTCGCCGTCGGTAGAAAGCAGCGTTAGGCTGTTCATTTGCGACAATTGCGCTGCCGCACTTTCGATGATTGCCGTTGGACCTACAATCAAAGTATTACCGCCGCTTTCATAGCTTACGGTTGGTGGAATAAGATTGGTCAACTCTACGGTATTTTCGAAAGCGTACAGCCTCGCTTTACCGTTATTGGAAGTTGCTTGTTCTAATAATTGTTTCAGCATTGCTCAATTCCATTTATGAACATGGATAGTCTTTTCCATCTCTTAGTGTAGTTAGCGCCGGAGATTCTGCTGATTAACTTATCAATGAGCATTCTTATTCCGCCATCTATAGGCGATGAATACTACGCAGTGCGTCCGTGCTAACTTCAACCAGATTGGTATTGAGCAACAAATAGCAAATGTCATGCCAATAAAATATCAATTAAAATTCAACAGCTTAGATATTTTACCGACAAATGGTAGGGATAAAAAAACCGGTTGAGACATTTTGTCCCAGCCGGTTCATTGAGTGTTTAGTCAAAATGTACCTATTCTTTGTGTGGTATATTTTGTCTCACCTCGTTAGGCGGTGATTCCTCAGCAAAAGTATCACTTTCACCAGATGCTGTATTTATATACAGTTCATTTTCATCTTGGGTAATTCCGGCACTTTTTTCGGCGTTTAGTTCTGAGTCTTCAACCACCTCAGATGCGATATCGTCAGCGTTAAGTTCAGATCCTTGCGCCGTTTCAGCGTCTGGTTCTTCTTCCACTTTTTCTTTAACCCAATCACGCAGCGTCTCTGCGACGTCTTTAGAAAGTGACTTTAAGTTACTGTAATCATCATCGTAATCGTCTAGGCCATCACGCACGTTAAATTCTTCGGACAAGAACATTTTGCGCAGCGCGGCTTTCTTAACACTTTCTGAAGCTTCAGAAACCAGCAGTTGCGCCACAGACATTTCTTCGGGCTTTTCAGTCTCTACACTCGCGGTAATGTCTGGTGACTGACTAACCTCGTTGACGTTCAAAGCGTCTGAGCTTTCGTCAGCGTTTGAAAGCGCTGTGACACTATCTTCGGATTGCTCCGTCTCTGCTATCGGCGTGATCTCTTCATCATGTTGGGAAGATTCTTCTAATTTACGTTTCGACCAACGGCTTAAAAAACTAGTTGCCATTTGCTCTGCCCGCTCCTTTGCGTTTCTTACGTCTTACTTCTAACAACTCACCGTGGCGACCGATGAAGGCTTCCATCCAAGCCTGAACGGCTAACGGCATATCGTTGGATAGTACAAGGTTGTCGCCATCCATATATTGCGCCGCGACAGATTGTGAAGCCGTTAGTAGCTGTATCGCTGGTTTTTCACCAGACTCGACGTTATCCATCACTAAAAAAAGTTTAGGTTGCTGAGAGCTTAAGTTAAAGCGGTAGTCTGTACGCTCGTCTTTGTGCAATTGCAACAGACAAACATCTGGAGTCTCTTCCGTCGGATTTAGCGCAAACCCCGTCAACTGCCATTGGGTTGTTACCCAAATCCCTGTACTGATCTCATGCTCAACAAGCTCTACGCCAATTGGCCATGCGTCTTCGGTCTTCTCGTAATTGTTCTCGAAATCTTTCTTATCCGACATAACTCACCCAGTTTTTCTATTTTGGTCTGAAAGCAATCAGGACACTTTGACCTTACTTTCGACCATTTTATTGACTTATAAGCAATAAACGAGCCACACTGATAAAGCTTAGCCTATTCATGTCCTCTGGCTATAAGTACCAAACTAGCCGAAACTCAAATGTACTGATGTGTCATTACTGCGAACTCGCAGTTTTAATGCGTTGTTGACATAAAACCTCGCAATTTTTGTGGGAACCGTTATTTTGGAACGAGATTTGCTTTGCTAACCACTTAGCAAGCTAAATGCGTAGCAACCTAACGCTCTTAATCACTAGGACACGACTGTGCTGAAACCAAATATTATTAAAACCAGTGAAAATCCCCTGCAAACCATTGAAGTCGACGTGTACGACGAGTACGGCGAAAAACTGACAAAGCAAATCGCATGCGAGCGCCCTCTTACGGTCATGCTGAACTGGAAAGAAGTGGTCACGCTCATGACGCTAGGTTCGCGTCCAGAAGCGTTAGTACTAGGTTATTTGAAAAACCAAAGCTTCCTGTCCGATCCAGCAGCGATTGAATCCGTCATTATTGACTGGGAAACGCATTCCGCAGCGGTAATTACTAAAGAAAATACCGAACATTTAGAAGGCGCTCTGAAAAAGAAAACCGTCACATCTGGCTGTGGTCAAGGCACCATGTATGGCAACGTGATGAAGCAGCTTGAGAACTACCAAGTGCCTCAAGTTCCGCTTAAACAATCAGAAATCTATTCCGCATTGGAAGCGTTGACTCATTACAACGACACCTACAAAAAAGCAGGTGCGGTGCATGGCTGTGCGGTTTGCAAAGGCAATGAGGTATTGTCATTTGTGGAAGATGTCGGTCGCCACAATGCTGTGGATACGCTTGCAGGTGAGATGTGGCTCAAAGAAGAAACAGGTGAAGATAAAATTTTCTACACAACTGGTCGCCTTACTTCAGAGATGGTGATTAAAGTGGCCCAAATGGGCATTCCTGTTCTGCTTTCTCGCTCTGGCGTTACTCAAATGGGGTTAGATCTTGCGAAACAATTTGGCATTACGACGATTGCGCGAGCAAAAGGTTTACGCTTCCAAGTATTTACCGGAGCCGACAAGATTGAGTTTGATGTGAAAGGCGAAAGTGCATCTCGTTAACGAGAAAATAATACAAAACCGTCGATTCGTGTAAACTTATAACAATTGGGATAAGTAAATCATCACGTTATGAAGGCTTAATTAAACGATATAAGTCAGAAATAGCAACATGTGTTGTAGCAATAACAACGCTTGCTTTAATTGATGCTAACTACAGCTCATTCACAAAGGATGTGAACTATGGACAATGACCAACTGTGGAATTTTTTGCTCACGCCCAGTGGCATCATGCTCTCAATGATCATTACATTTGGTGTCGTCGGCATATATGCGTATATAACCGGTCAGTTTAAGGATTAAGACCAATTAAAAAAGCCTCGCTAAATAGCGAGGCTTTTGCTTTTTAAACGCTTTGCGAGTAATTACGCGTCAACGCCACGAGATTTTAGGAACTCAGAGTACGTGCCTTTGAAGTCCGTGATCTTGCCATCGCGGATTTCGATAATACGCGTTGCTAGCGAGTCTACGAATACACGGTCGTGAGAGACGAAGAACAACGTGCCTTTGTATTGCTCAAGCGCGGTGTTCAAAGATTCAATCGATTCCATGTCCATGTGGTTGGTTGGTTCGTCCATTAGCAGCATGTTTGGCTTGTGCATCATCAGCTTACCAAGCAACATACGACCTTGCTCACCACCAGACAGTACTTTTACTGACTTCTTAATGTCGTCTTGACCAAACAGCATACGACCAAGGAAACCACGAACGACTTGCTCGTCATCACCTTCTTGACGCCATTGACCCATCCAATCCGTTAGGTTCATGTCTTCTGCAAAGTCATGCGCGTGGTCTTGCGCGTAGTAACCGATATTTGAGTTTTCAGACCATTTGTACTCACCTGCACGCGGTTCAAGCACACCAGCAAGCGTGTTTAGAAGTGTTGTTTTACCCACACCGTTCTCACCGATGATCGCAACGCGCTCACCCACTTCAAAAATTGCATTGAAGTCTGAGAACAAGTCCTCTTCGAAACCTTGGCTTAGGTTTTCAACAATCAGAGCGTTACGGAACAGCTCTTTCGACTGTTCGAAACGAATGAATGGGTTTTGACGGCTAGACGCTTTAACTTCATCCAGTTTGATCTTGTCGATTTGCTTCGCACGAGATGTCGCTTGTTTTGCTTTCGATGCGTTTGCTGAGAAACGTGCAACGAACGTTTGTAGCTCTGCAATTTGTGCTTTCTTCTTGGCATTGTCGTTTAATAGACGTTCACGAGCTTGAGAAGCTGCTGTCATGTACTCATCGTAGTTACCTGGGTAAATGCGCAGTTCACCGTAATCCAAGTCAGCCATGTGCGTACATACTGAGTTTAGGAAGTGGCGGTCGTGCGAGATGATGATCATGGTGCAGTTACGCGCGTTTAGCGTGTCTTCCAACCAACGGATCGTATCCATGTCCAAGTTGTTGGTAGGTTCGTCAAGCAGCATAACGTCTGGGTCTGCGAATAGAACTTGCGCTAGAAGCACACGAAGTTTCCAGCCCGGCGCCACTTCACTCATTAGGCCGAAGTGCTGCTCCATTGGAATACCCACCGCAAGAAGAAGCTCGCCCGCTTTGGCTTCTGCCATGTAGCCGTCCATTTCCGCAAACTGAACTTCTAGGTCAGCCACTTTCATGCCGTCTTCTTCACTCATTTCAGCAAGTGAGTAGATACGGTCACGCTCTTTCTTCACTTCCCATAGCTCTTTATGACCCATGATAACGGTATCGATTACCGTAAATTCTTCGTAAGCGAACTGGTCCTGGTTTAGTTTTGCAACGCGCTCGTTTGGATCGTAACTCACGTTACCGCTGGTTTGCTCAAGCTCGCCGCTGAGGATCTTCATAAAGGTTGATTTACCACAACCGTTAGCTCCAATTAAGCCGTAGCGATTACCTTCGCCGAACTTAACTGAAATGTTTTCGAATAGCGGCTTAGCGCCGAATTGTTGAGTAATATTCGCTGTGGAGATCAAAACCTTTACCTTAGCAATTGGGGTGTATTTAGAAAAACCGGGCAACGGTACTTGTTCACGCTACATACTGCAAGTGTTGTTTTTATTAATTCATCGCTAGTGAAACCATCGCAGTGCTTCTTCAAAGCAAAAAGCTCAAGCACAAATGCGTCATTGAATACAAAAAAGAGCCAGCATCATCACTGGCTCTTTTTTCATTAATACTTCCAAAAAGTGACTAAGCGATATTCGTCACCTCAAGGATCAGTTCGGCTTTTTTAGGTATATAAATACTGAATTTACTGCCCTTTCCCCATTCCGACTCGGCTTTTAGCTCACCACCCGTTTGGCTAAGAATACTTTGGGATACCGACAGTCCCAATCCAGTACCCTCTCGCTTCGTCGTATAAAATGGTGAGAAGATTCGATTCAAGTTTTCTGGCTTAATACCGCAACCCTCGTCAATAACATGAATCGCGGCTCCTTTCACTTCTCCCTCTTCAATCCAGTCTTCACTGACTACTGTTAAAGTGCCTTTGCCGTTCATTGCGTGAATGGCGTTCATTTGCAGGTTAACTAAGATTTGTAGCAAATGATGGCGGTTTATCTCAACTGACGTATGTGCTTGTAGATCAGTCACAAACTCGACGTCGCGTTTCTTGGTGCCCGTTTTAACCAAGGTGATGCTTTCATCAATGATAGGATTGACATGTTGCCAAGTGATTTCATCTTGAACACCGCCCTGGCGACTGTATTGCAATAAACTGCGCGTGATATTGCGAATACGATCGATTTGCGCGTGAATAGCATCAATCTCTTCTTGTACTCGACTTGCATCGTCACCCAACTCAAAGTGGATCAACTCCACGTTGCCAAGGATCACGGCGGTTGGGTTATTAATTTCGTGAGCAATCCCCGCGGTGAGTTCTCCCAGTGCTGCCAGTTTTTCATGAACAACGAGTTTGTCGCGAGTTTGGTTGAGCAGTTGAATATGCAGCTCTAAATCTTGGGTTTTTTCTCTAAGGCTTGCTGTGCGCTCTTGAACTTTGCATTCAAGTTGTGCTGCGGAGTTCTTCAGTTCAATTTTGCGCTCTTCTAGCGCGTCTAACATATCATCAAACTGTCTGGCTAACTGCGCAAGTTCATGATCTGCATCTAAGCCCAATGGACCAATCCGTTTTTCTTTTCCTTGTTGGACCTGCTTAACTACTTTATGAATGCGTTCGATCGGCCGAAACAGATCATAAGAACCGCGATATACCATCACGCCGGAAACCAGCAATAACATAATGGTAATCAAGCTAATTTCGGCAATGTTGGTCATGTAGGCTTTTACGAATGGCCACATTAGGTAACCGGTATAAAGCATACCAATGACGTTGTCGTATTGGTCTTTGATCGGTTGATACGCCGTAATATACCAAGCGTCATACACATAGGCTCGGTCAACCCACTGCTCACCTTTTGAAAGTACTTGGTTATACACTTCTGCGCTCACGCGAGTGCCTATGGCGCGCCCTAACCTATGCTCGCTGTCTAGAGGAACGTTGGTGCTCACACGCAAATCATCAAGAAATACGGTCAATGTGCCAACGGGACGAAGGCGATCATTATCGCTGAGATAGATTAAGTCGCGAATTTGATCTACCAATACAGTGCTGTTATTGAGAAGCAAACCACCATCAAGAAAGCCGATCAAATCATTCGTTTGGCTATGCACAGGAATCACGGTTCGACTGACTAGCCCACGTGCTTCCATGCCCCCATCGGCAAGAATAGGCACTTCCGCTCGTTTAGCGAGTTCAGGATCGAGGCGTTCGAGTTCTTCTTTATTGAGTACATCAAAAAACGATTCTCGCTTAGTGAGATCCATAAAGCGGAATTTGTTTTCCATCGAGTTGACGCGTTGGAAAGAGAGAAAATCTAAAGCATATCGTTTCTTCTGCTCAGTGACCCACTTTTGCAGCTCATCTTGCGGTATCCCTTGATTGATGCGAATACGAAAATCGTATGAGTCAGCAAACGCACGTACGTAATTCGATTGCTTTTGCTGTAACAACGTTACGCTGTTATTCGCAACACCAAGACGCTCAGAAACATCAAGCAGTGCATTTTGCCACGTATAATGGATGGACCAATAAATGGTAATCCCGATCAGGGCTATCAAAGTCAGAAAGATAGGTGCGGAGGTTAAAAATAATAAGCGATAACGCACCATGGTTTTAAAACGGTGCGTCCATTTCGACAATCCTTTGTGCTGCGGGCCGTTAGTCGGCATATTCCTCATCCTCAGAATCCCATTCTTTATACTTACGTTCTAAGGTCTTACGCGCAACGCCTAAGTCACGAGCAGCGGCTGACTTGTTGCCTTCGTGCAAATTAACGACCTGTTTTATATGCGCTTTTTCGACTTCTTTCAGAGTCCAGTTGTTTGGATACCCCTCACCGGTGAACTCTCTACCTTCTTTAAATGTCGGTAGTTCAGCAGAGTGAGAAACAGTAATCGACACATTAGGCAATGAGTGTCCACCATTTAGCTCCCGCCAATAATGCGCAGGCGGTTTGCCAAGCAAAATGCATCTCTCAATCAAGTTTTTCAGCTCACGAATGTTTCCCGGCCAATCGTACTCACTCATGGCTTCCATGTCCTCGTGCGCCCATTTTGGCGCAGGCATACCGAGCTCGCGCGTCAGCATATTGCTGAAAAATGGCACGAGCTCAAACAAATCGGTTTTGCGCTCACGCAGAGGACACACTTCAATTTTCAGAACGTTTAAACGGTAATACAGGTCACTGCGGAAGTTGCCTTGATTGACCTCTTCTTGAAGGTTTCGGTTGGTTGCTGCAACAATACGGACATCAATGCTGATTTCTTTTTCTGAACCAACAGGACGGATAGTACGCTGCTCCAAAACGCGTAACAGCGACGCTTGCATTGCAAGTGGCATTTCCCCGATTTCATCGAGGAACAAGGTGCCGCCATTTGCTACGCGGAACAAACCTTCACGAGATTTTTTCGCACCGGTAAACGCGCCCGATGTATGACCAAATAACTCACTTTCAAGTAGCTCTGGCGCAATGGCGCCACAGTTGATTGGCACAAATGGGCCCGTTCGCCCACTCGCTTGGTGAATACCTCGCGCAACCAGCTCTTTACCCGTACCCGACTCACCTTCGACCAACACAGAAGCACGCGACGGTGCAAACTGGTTAATAAGCTGCTTAAGCTGACGCGTTTTCTCTGAACCACCGATGATCTCGGAGGTATTGTGACGTTGGTAATCGCGCTTCATGGCGTACTGCATGCGCTCGTTTAGACGTCGGTCCATGCAGCGACTGACCGCTTTTAGCATTTGTTCTAGGTTGAAGGGCTTTAGGATAAAGTCAGAAGCACCAAGTTGAAGTGCGCGAATAGCAATCTCTAAATCCGCATAGCCCGTCATGAAGATCACATCGGCACGTTTGTCGTCATCTTCAAACGCTTCTTCCCACTCAATCCCAGAGCGCCCCGGCAGATTAATATCCAGTAAAATCAGATCATAATGTCGAGAATTACGCAGTTGCTCTGCTTCTTCGATGCTGCCAGCAGTGTCGACATGTGAGAAAAGCTTCCCCAATGCCTTTTTCAAAATGGCTTGCATGCCCAATTCATCATCAACGACCAGTACGGAAAAGGCGTTATATTGTTGGTTTGTACTAATATGGGATTGAGTAGACATATTTACCCCAGATGGCTTCGGATGGGACAGAGTGTACCAAGTTTAAACAGAGATACCCTACAAAAAGTGCGACATTTTGTACCAACGCAAACTTTTGTGCAAATAACCCCATGATTTAGTGCATAAATCGAGCACTTTTCGCTTGTAAAAGGTTGGCATCTTGTTTGCTATAAGGTGGCTACAGGGCGTATTCAAGTGATCTCAGGATGTTGGTGTTTGTTATTCCAACACCCTAAGACAACTTGCACTTTGAACTAATCGCTCTCGCCCAAGAGGCCTCTCCCAATACATCGGGTGAAAAGCCAAAGAATCATTGGAAAGGAACATATAAAAATGAAAAAAATTGCGCTAACTCTGGCTGCGACGTCAATCACGCTTGTAAGTTACTCTGCGTTTTCCGCTCAAGATGGCGAGCACGTTCGCCTAGCAACCACTACCAGTACTTACCATTCAGGGTTACTTGATTACCTGCTTCCACAATTTGAAAAAGACACGGGCTACAAAGTCGATGTTATCGCTGCGGGTACTGGCAAGGCCTTAAAAATGGGCGAAAACGGTGACGTAGATTTGGTGATGACACACGCACCAAAAGCCGAAGGCACATTCGTTGAGAAAGGCTACGGCGTTCTACCTCGTAAACTGATGTATAACGACTTTGTTATTGTTGGCCCGAAAGCTGACCCAGCAAAAATCAAAAATGACGAAGGCGTGTTAGATGTATTCAAAGAGATCGCAAACAAAAACGCAACGTTCATCTCTCGCGGCGATGATTCTGGTACGCACAAAAAAGAAATGGGCTTCTGGGCTCAAACTAAAATCGAACCAAACTTTGGCGGTTACCGCAGCGTAGGTCAAGGTATGGGCCCAACTCTGAACATGGCGTCTGAAATGCAAGGCTACACCATGACAGACCGCGGCACATGGTTGGCTTATCAAAACAAATTGGATCTAGAAATTCTGTTCCAAGGCGATGAAAAACTGTTTAACCCGTACCAAGTTATTCTTGTTAATCCTGAGCGTTACCCAACAATCAACTACCAAGGCGCGAAAGCATTCAGTGATTGGTTGGTGAACCCTCGCGGACAGGAACTTATCAATGGTTTCCGCCTAAACGGTAAACAACTGTTTGTTGCGAATGCTGAGAGCAAATAACGCAATATGAATCTTGCTGATACAACACTGGAAGCGCTTCGCTTACTGGTGAATTTTGATGCAGACCTATGGGAGATCGTTGCGGTCTCCTTTAGTGTTTCTATCACGGCAATATCTTTAGTGGTATTGCCGGCTATTTTGATGTCCTTTGTACTGGCGTATACCGACTTTCGCGGTAAATGGTTTTTGTTGTCGATCGTGAATACGCTGCAAGCGGTCCCTACCGTCGTGATTGGCCTGTTGCTGTACATGTTGCTGTCGCGCGCTGGCCCTTGGGGAGACTGGCAAATGCTGTTCACTCAGAAGGCGATGATTTTCGGCCAAATGGTGATCTGTTTCCCTGTTTTGGTATCGATGATGCATGGTGCATTGCAATCTAGCGACCGTCGCGCTGTGGAAACTGCCATCACGCTAGGCGTCTCCATTCCGCGCGTGGCCGCTACGATGATTTGGGAAACCCGCTTTCCTCTACTCGCAGCTATCATTGCAGGGTTCTCACGTATCGTAACCGAGGTGGGCTGCTCAATGATGGTAGGCGGAAACATTATGGGCGTGACGCGCAATATTCCCACTGCTATCGCAATGGAAAGCAGCAAAGGTGCTTTTGCGCAAGGAGTTGCATTAGGAATTGTATTACTATCTTTAGCGTTGGCACTAAACTTCTTCTTATCAAGCATGAGAGGCAAAGGCTACCTCAGAACATAGAACATGAAGCAAACAAACGACTCACCATTAACCCCATGTAGAGGCGCATTATGACTATAAAAATCACCGCCGAGCAGTTATCCATGCGCTTTAAAGAGCGTGTGCTTTTCCACATCCCTGAGTTAGCCATCGGCCCAAATGATGCCATTTATCTCAAGGGGGACAATGGTGTGGGCAAAACTACCCTACTCAAAATCCTTGCCGGCTTGCTCAAACCTTCTACTGGCGATGTTGTTGCGCCAAAAGATACGTTGCTGAAAAGACTGACGCGTCGCAATGGTCGTGTCGATGTGATTTATCTCCATCAATCTCCTTACCTTTTTGACGGCACTGTATATGAGAACGTAGTTTATGGATTGAAATATCAACAAGACACACCAAAAGATAAGCGAGCTCAAGTTATTCACGCGCTGCGCATGGTAGGTTTAGAAACCTTAGCGGACGAACATATTTCCGTGTTGTCCGGCGGTGAAAAACAGCGCGTTGCCATGGCAAGGGCTTGGATCTTAAAACCGTCGATTTTATTGATGGATGAGCCAAGTGCGTCTTTAGACCAAGAATCCATTGAACGATTGGTGGTGATGGCGAAAGATCTTTTGGATCGTGGTTCCAGTATTGTGGTGACAAGCCATCAAACCAACGCACTGACCGACTTATGTAAAAAACAGTGGTGGATTAAAGACAAGACTTTGATAGAGTCTCCCCTGTTGTATGTCATACCAAAAGAAACATCCCAAGAGAATGCATATGCTTCAACCAACACAAACTAGTTGGGTCATTTTGGCTGGTGGCCAAGCCAGCCGTATGGGTGGAAAAGATAAAGGTCTGATTGAATTAAATCAGAAGCCACTCATCGAACACGTTATTGAGCGTTTATCTCCACAAACACCACGCATTTTAATTAATGCCAATCGAAACCAAGATGCGTACAGCAAATTTGGTTTCGTATTTAGTGATCAATTCAAAGATTTCCCTGGACCTATGGGCGGTATTCACGCGGGTTTGATGCATGCTGAAACTGACTGGGTCGGATTTGTACCTTGCGATAGCCCTCAAATTAACACCGACCTTGTCGAGCGTTTCTGCCAGGCAGTCAAAGAAGACAGTGATATTTTAGTCGCGCATGATGGTGACCATCAGCAACCTGTTTTCACGCTCTACCACAAACGCGTACTGCCAAAACTCACCGCATTTTTAGAACGTGGCGACCGCAAAATCATTCTGCTCTACAAAGAGTGCAACACCAGTTACGTTGACTTTAGCGACTCACCAAACTGTTTCGTCAACTTGAACACTCCGGAAGAACTGGCGCAATTTGGACAATTAGAATCATGAAACACACGCTAAACATTCCTATTCTTGGTTTTGCAGCTTATTCAGGCACAGGCAAAACCACGCTACTTGAAGCCCTATTGCCAAAGCTGACTGAAGCAGGTTTACGCATTGGCATGCTAAAACATGCTCATCACAACTTCGATGTCGATAAGCCAGGTAAAGACAGCTACCGTTTACGCAAAGCTGGCGCATCTCAAATGCTGATTGCTTCTCGCAACCGTTTTGCGTTAATGACAGAAACGCCAGAAGCCGAAGCAGAGTTTGAATACCTATTAACACGTTTTGATGAAGACAAGCTCGATGTAGTTTTGGTCGAAGGCTGTAAAAACATCGCGTTTCCTAAAATTGAATTGCACCGTGAAGAAGTGGGTAAACCTTGGCTTTACCCTCACGATGAAAACATCATTGTTATCGCTTCCGACAGTGCGGAGTTAGATTCTGAGCTCCCTCAAATGAACATCAATGATTTGGATGCCATCGCTCAATTTGTTCTTCAATACGTTCAAGATGCAAAAGCACCAAAATCTAAAGAGAAAGACGCCGCATGTTGCGACACACTTTCTCCGGCTTTCCTTTCTGTGGTTCAAGGCCAAGAAAAAATCCTTTCTTTGGTGAACACGGTTTCGGAAATAGAAGCATGCAAGATTGAAAACGCCTATGGCCGCGTTCTCGCGGAACATATCATTTCACCAGTAAACGTGCCGCAGTACACCAACTCCGCGATGGACGGCTATGCCATCCGCAGTGATGATATTGAGCGCGATAGCTACCAAGTGGTTGCTGAAGTGATGGCGGGCCATGCTTACGATCAACCTCTGGAAGTCGGCCAAGCGGTGAAGATTATGACCGGCGCACCAACACCACTAAACGGCGACACAGTGGTCATGCGTGAGCAAGCCTCTCAAGAAGGTGACAAGGTCACCTTTAACGGTGCGAATATCAAAGCAGGCCAAAACGTTCGTCAAGCAGGTGAAGATCTCGCTATCGGCAGTGACGTCTTTACCGCAGGCACTCGCCTAGCCTCTCCAGAAATGGGCATGATCGCTTCGCTTGGTTTTGGTGAAGCGAATGTGTTCCGCAAATTGAAAGTTGCCGTGTTCTCCACCGGTGACGAAGTACAAGCGCCGGGAACAGAGCAAAAAGCGAATTCTATCTACGATTCCAACCGTTTTACCATCATGGGCATGCTTGAAAAGCTCGGCTGCGAGATCTTGGATTTCGGTATTCTGGAAGACAACGAACAGTTAATGATTGAAGCGTTGGAAAACGCATCGGCGCAAGCGGACGTGGTTATGACTTCTGGTGGCGTATCCGTTGGTGATGCGGATTACATCAAACTTGCCTTGGATAAACTTGGTCAAATCGATTTTTGGCGAATCAACATGCGTCCGGGACGTCCACTAGCGTTTGGTCAAATCAACAACAAGCCGTTCTTTGGTCTGCCGGGCAACCCTGTTGCCGTGATGGTCTCTTTCATTAACTTTGTCGAGCCTGCACTGCGTAAGATGCAAGGCGAACAAGGCTGGAAGCCTCTGAAAGTGAATGCCATCGCGACTGAGAATCTTCGCTCTCGACAAGGTCGTACCGAGTTTAGTCGAGGAATCTATGAACTGGATAACACTGGCCGTTTAACCGTTCGTACAACAGGCAAGCAAGGCTCTGGTATTTTGCGCTCAATGAGTGAGGCAAACTGTTTGATCGAAATCTCCCCAGCTATTGATACAGTAAAAGCGGGAGAAAGCGTGACAATTATCCCACTTCAAGGCAGAATCTAGCCCAAACTAGAAATTCAAAGGTCAGCGAGTCTGGCCTTTTTATTTAATACAGAAACCTTTTCAGAGAGACAGCTATGGCTCGCACCATTCTTTACACTTACAAAGACCAAGACAAAGAACTGACGTTCTCATACCAGCAGCACCGCAACATTCAAGAAGCGGTTGCAGAAGCAGAAGGTATCGATATCACTGAGTTCCTAAAGATGGAGCAACAAATCGAAGCAGTGTCTGACACTAAAGCGGTACGAAACTACCGCGATAACTACTTCAGAAAATTAGGCTTTAGCAAAATCACCCTAGCTCAAAAAGAAAACCTGGGCGTAGGCAAAAAGAACAAATAAGCTTAGCTGCAAACAGAAAACTCGCGATTCGTCGCGAGTTTTCTGTTTGCATGTTGCCGATTCTTGATTTAGACCCACTAGTTCTTTAAATCGCCGCCTCGTCTACAAACCAAGTTATTTTCGCTGACCCAAGCATATCGAAATTACTTGGGTATATAAGTAAAACGCCCCGTTTTTACCTTGATGGTCTAAACGGGGCGTAGATTTCTTCTTACTTTATATCGAGTAACGTTTCAGTCACTACTTGATGTTTAGGAACGCAGCACCGCGTACACCGCCTGAATCACCGTGTTTTGCTTTGATGATCTTAGGACACTTAGCCACAGACAATAAGTGTTTAGGAATACGTTTTGGCATCTCTTCGTAAATCAATTCGAAGTTGGAAAGACCACCACCCAGCACAACAACATGTGGGTCAGTCGCTGTAAAGATGTTTGCAAAACAGATAGCCAGCAACTCCATAAAACGCTCAACGTGCTCAACAGCTTTCGCCTCACCTTCTGCGTGCGCTTTAATGATGTCGATCGCTTTCTTCTCTTCACCGTAGTAATGGGCATAAAGAAGTTCGAAGCCTCGACCAGAAAGGTAACTGTCTAAACAACCTTTCTTGTCACAACCACAGCCCAACAGAGGTGCGTTTTCGCCTAAGTGGAACCAAGCATCGATAGGTAAACGAGTATGGCCCACCTCACCTGCTACATGGTTACGGCCAGAGAAAACTTTACCATCGTAGATAAAACCGCCTCCAAAACCAGTACCTAGGATCAAACCAAGAACAGAAGGCTCATCTTGAAGCTCTTCATCCCATGCTTCTGATAGCGCAAAACAGTTCGCATCGTTTTCAATCTTTACGCTGCGACCGATTTTCGCTTCAAGATCCGCGCGCAGTGGTTTGCCTTTCGCCGCAGGAACGTTAACTGTTAATACCGTTGCATCGTCTGCGTCTTCCATGCCTGGTAGGCCAAGACCAATGGTGCCTTCGCAACCAAACTTTGCATCGTATTTGTTAACCAATTCCGCAATGGTATCAACCAGCAGCTCGTAGTTGTCTGTTGGTGTAGGTACACGTTCCGTCGCTACACGCTCAAGCTTCTCGTTAAATGCACCAAATTCAATTTTAGTGCCACCGACATCAAAGCCGTAATACATGTATTTCTCTCCTAAAAAATGCTTAAACGACTCCAAAAATGGCTGGAGTCAAAAGTATAAACTAGTGGCATTATCCATATCTGTACGCCTGCAAACCGTGACCGAATGCAGATTTATACCCTCACCGCAGCCAGTTGAACAACATGCCATCAACAAAAGTTCATTCCTTAGAGTCAGCTCTCGGTTTTCACCCACTCTTTGAAACGTTTTAAATGCGGTCGGTTGGGATCGTTTTTGACTCGGGTCTTGGTCAACATGTAGGTTTCTCTAAAGGCTTCAAACCACAACTGCAGGCATTCCGATGCTTTATTCTCACCGGCTTGTTTCAAAACTAACGTCGCGACTTCGGCGGTTGAAAGATGCTGCTCATTCTCAGAACGGCGCATGATGTATTCAGACAGAGATTCTGGCTCAATAGAAAGCACAGGCAAAGATTTAAGAAAGTCAGAACGACGGAATATCTTTCGTGCCTCACGCCAGCTACCATCAATAAAGATCAGCAACCATTTTTTGTTCTGAGCCTCTTCGTTTATTAATCGCGCAGGCTCCAGATCTTCAATTAAACGAGATGGGTCATCCACATAGTCTGCAGGAAATACAATCACTGGTTGGTAGTTGTCATCCTGTAGTAGCTCCAGCATCTCCTCAGACGGTTCTGTTCGATTCCATTGATACACGTAAGTCTCTTGAATCGTATCAGCAATTAAGCGACCGGTATTACTTGGTTTAAATACTTCGTTTTCAGAAACAATCAACATACATGCAATATTAGCC
Organism: Vibrio sp. A1-1; assembly: GCF_021728175.1. NCBI lineage: Bacteria > Pseudomonadati > Pseudomonadota > Gammaproteobacteria > Vibrionales > Vibrionaceae > Vibrio > Vibrio sp. A1-1. The sequence goes on along the minus strand of NZ_JAKKCL010000005.1, from coordinate 137,385 downwards.
TTGATGTTTGGCTGAAGATCGCACAAACAGTGTTGCTCAGAAACCTGGCAATATTGGCAACGAACCACTTTACATCCACGCGCGTTGAAAGGCTTGGTTGAGATAGATTGTCGGTACTGATATAAACGGTGGAAAGCGTGAATTCTCATGGTAAGTAATGCCAAGTAAAAAGTAGAGCGCGATTCTACTGATATTATGGTTTCGCCTCAAGATAAGCCCTTCAACGCACCTTACTGTTTGTTGAAATAATTTCACCCTTATCTCGGTCATAGATAAAGTAATAAATAAGGAAATGACAGTGACAGAAACGACGTTTCAAGATCCCTCGTGGATAAGATTAGGCTTTTTTCTCGGCGTATTATTACTTTGTGCCCTTTGGGAAAACAAACTGCCGAGAAAAACACTTACCGCTTCACGCGGGTTTCGCTGGGTCAATAACTTATCACTGGTTGCTGTGAATAGCTTGATTGTTGCGTTAGTCATGCCTATCGCCGCCTTTCAAGCTGCAATTATCGCTCAGGAGCAACAATGGGGACTATTTAATTTGCTCTCCCTGCCCGCTTGGTTAAACGTGCTTCTAGCGGTTATTCTGCTTGATTTCGTCATTTACGTTCAGCATGTGGTCTTTCACTATGTAAAGCCACTGTGGAAGCTTCATCGAATGCACCATGCCGATCTCGACATTGATGTCACTACTGGCGCACGTTTTCATCCCATCGAAATCATCATCTCGATGGGTGTCAAAATTGCCACTGTATTTATCTTAGGCGTTTCTCCTATCGCTATCGTGGTATTCGAAATAGTGCTCAATGCCAGTGCGATGTTTAATCACAGTAATGCAAAACTGGCTTTATCAGCGGATCAGAAACTGCGAAACGTCATAGTGACGCCAGACATGCATCGCGTTCATCATTCCGTGATAGCAAAAGAAACCAACTCGAATTTCGGTTTCTTCCTTTCTGTTTGGGACCGACTTTTTGGGACATATCGAGCTCAGCCTGAACTTGGCCATGATGATGTCGTAATTGGTATACCGGAAATTAGGAATGAAGCAGAACAACGATTAGACAAGCTGTTAACGCAACCTTTTCGCTATAACCGAAGAAGACGCAACAGTTGAAGAAAAGTTTTTGTGGATGAAGTGCGTAAACAAAGCGAATAGACTAAACCTAAACACCAACCAGTTAAACACCACTTCATCCTTGCGATGCTAGCTAGTGGATTCACTCTCCGTTAGTTGACGTTTTTTGTTTAACTGAGTAATACCAACAAATAAACCAACCACACCAAGCACCGTGCACGCCAAAGCATTAGTATTCATTGCTTGTTGTGCTTCTATTGAGCTGTATAGAAAAGCCAGACTGAAGAAAGTGGTACCAAAGCTTAAACCTGTCAGTACGCTGAAACCAGCGAAACTGGCCAAGTCTTTAAAATCGTTCATAACGAATCCCTGTTTACTATCCTTAATTGAGTGATGAAAAGTGAAAGTTAACGAAATATCTGGCGTGATTGTCGATGTTTACGCGCGTTCCATAACCAGATAGATACGCCGAATGAAAAACCTAAAAAGAGTGTTTTCATTTGAAGTGCGGCATTGTTGTCCAATATTTCTAATGTATAGTGAGCGTGCGAGCTAAAAATAACATTGGTCGTCAGAATCAATAGCATAAGTACTAATCCGGAACGACGGTGCTTCACCAACAGATACACCGCTAGTAAGTCTAACAGCCCCAATGAGCTCCAATAAATATTCAACCAGCCTGGCGCAAAAGCATAAGGCAAAAAACCGTTAGCAATGTTGTCATAAAGATGAACCACACCGCCAACTGTCATAAAAAGGCATAAGAGAAACACGACGAATTTATCCATTATCGTTTCCTTATCTGAATGAATGCGCAAAGCATATAGAAGTCAGTTAAACATTTGTAATCTCATAGCCATTTTTGAGATCGACAGTGCCTTTAAACAGTACGCGAGGCGTGTGAAAGAAATTTATTCGCTCCTGATAGAAGCATAGTGTTAGCTTTGGCATTTCGCTCAAATCCGCTAGTTTTCCCAAGTGATAAGGTGAGAAAGGTTGTCAGGCGCGCGATAATAAAGGTATGTCACACTCTACTCTCCTTCACTATTTCAGACACAAAAACAAACTTTTTCGACGGCGGAAAGATACAATCTTCCGAGCATCTAAAGCCTCGTAGCCAGAATCCGTCGTCGAGATCCCGTAGATACAAACCACGTGGATAAGCTTTGTCATTCGAAAGCGGGGAAGACACCACAGTAAGGTACTCTCCCTTCGCCAAGTCAATTTCTTGTAAGCGGAGGTATGGCGCAACAGCTAAAGGACAAGGTGATAGGTTTTGTGTCGACGCCACTTCAATCATTTCTCCAAGGGTCGCGCCAAAATAAAGTCCGAAGTCAAACGGTGTTTTTATCGTTAAAAAGATCGATTGAATGTCATCTGAGCACTCGACTTTGTCATCATCGAATAGTTGTTGGGCGAAGGCATTCAATTGAACACCTTTTTGACTCAAGTGCTTTAACAAGTTCTTCTTTGTTAAACCTCCAACTTGCAACCTCACTTACACCACCCCTTGGTCTATCAGTTTTCGAACTTTTTCCAGTGCGTTCTGAAAAACGGTATGCGCTTGTGAGGAAATATCGCTCCCTATATCGTGCCAAAAGAACGCAAAATCATGTCCGCCATCGTCTTGCGTATGAAACGTCCATGAATCCGCCAGGTCAGCACACTCGCACGAAACAAAGTGCCATACTTGATTTTGAAAGCCACTGTCCCATGAGCATAAATACCGAGCGGAGATAACGTGCGTAATTCCAGATTCTTCAGCAAGCTCCCGCTTTGCAGCCGTGATGTAACTTTCATCAAACGTCTCAATAGTGCCCTTGACGAGCTGAATACCCGCCAACGGATGTTTAAAAAGTAGGAGCTCTTGGTTTTGCTTACGCAGAACGACGGGACAAACTTTATCGATCACAAAACCACTCCTCGTTGTTTAAGCAGAAAGCTTTGGCTTGTTCTGGATATAAAGGAATCGCATGAAGTTGCATGATTCATTCCTTTGAATTCGGACAACATTCTAGCCATCTTGTTTCACCGAGATAGCATTAACACCACGTAGTGATAACTCAGCCCTTAAGAAATGAGCAAGATGCGATATAACTCACTTTTGCGATTTGAATAGCGATGAGAAGTTGCGTAGAAGCAACAAAAAAGCAGAACCGAAGTTCTGCTTATAGAAGATAAAAACATGTCACTTAGGCGGACTGATGTAGCTCGTATTTATGCAACATCGCTTGTTGATGCCCCGCAATTTCCGCCACTTGCTCAGAACTCTCAACCATAGACTCAAGCTGCAGCTTTGTACGTTCGCCAAGGTCAGAAATATGGGTAATGGATTGAGATACATCTGCCGTCGCCCGTTCTTGTTCTTCTGTAGCAACTGAGATTTGCTCAACACGTTCTTGAATGTGTTTGACCGCAAGGTTGATATCAGAGAATGTCGATTTCACTTCATTGCTGGACTGCAGCGCGTGGGCCATTTCTTCTCTTGAATCACTTACCGCTTGGCGAGAACGCTCTGCTGCGGTAATAAGCTCACTCATCATTGCTCGGATATTCGTTGTTTGTTGAGAAGTATCACTTGCTAGTTTGCGGACTTCGTCCGCGACAACAGCAAACCCACGCCCTTGTTCACCAGCTCGAGCGGCTTCTATTGCTGCGTTGAGAGCAAGCAAGTTTGTGTTGTCAGCAATACCACTGATCATATCGACCATTTCACGAATCTGCTTAACACGCTGGTTTAGCTCTAACATAGATTGCTCATTCATGTCCAAAGAGCTTTCAAGTGATTCCAAACGTTCACGGTTTTGTTCCACAACTTGAACGCCTTTTGCAGTGTGCTGGGTAGCAAGCATCGAGTCCTGTGACGAGGCATTTGTCACTGTTGCTATTTCACGAATGGAGGCTTCAAGTTGCGTAATGGTCGTGATCATGCTCGCCAACGCTTCATTTTGTGTCGTCAACCCATCGCTCGTTTGTTCAGCTGCACTGTGGCTTACTTCGGCCGTCTGATAAAGCGTCTCACAGTTACGTGTAACTGTTTGGATAGAGTTGTTTGTTGAATCAATCACTTGGTTTAGTTTTCGTGCCACTTCTTTTAGTTCATAAGGGCCGACCTCATCTGCATTGTCACGAAAGTCATGCTCGGTAAGTGCTGAAAGACGCGTTAGTACATTCCTTAACCCTCGGTTTGTCCATGACTTAAGGCTAAACCAAGTAACCAGAATAATGAAAGATATCACGCACGCCGCAAAAACGATCATAACACTCACCGACTCAATGGTCTCATTGACCACACTCTCTTTATCCGCAATCAACTCACCAGCAGCTTGTGATATTTGATCAAGCAACCGCATGGTTTCATCCGCAAGAATCGAAGCCTGTTTAAACTCTGAACGTTGCAGTTCCCCTTGTTCTAGTTTGGCGAGGATCAAACGCAGCACGCCCTTTTCACTAAAGCCTTGCTTCACCATCTCGTACGGTGCCGTTAGGCTTGCGTATTCGCTTACTTCTGGATGTAAAGACTGGAAATCTTCATAGGCGAGATTAATACCTGCAATACGGTTACGCATTTCTCGGTATTCTTTTTCGGCTTTGCTCAGCTCAGAATGCATCATCATTACTAAGAACGTGCTTTCCATTGAGCTCGCTGAGGCAATAAATCGGTTGGCGGCATCACTCGATTCAGGATTTTCGGCACTAAGAAACGAGCTAATTCGATTCATTTCCGGGCCGATAGAGCTGAGTCCATAGCGGAACCCACCAACTCCTGCATCAATATCCATTTGAATTTTTATCACTGAAGATTGCTTCAGTAAAATGGACTGCGTGATGTTATGTAAACGCGCTAAATTTGTATCTAACTCCTCAGAGAGTTGCTCAGCAACACCAGAAGCTTCTCCAACCAAACTTTTACTTTGAGTCGCAAGTGAATCGATTTGCTCTTTTATTAGAGGCAACTCTTTTGGCTCAGTAATTTGCATACCATGGTTGAGTAGCTTAACCATCTCCAATACATTCCTGGTTAACTTTGCGTTCGCCATCGCGATTGGTAACGCTTTTTGCGACAAGTCTTCAAATTGCTCTCCTACCTGTTCCATTCCTTTGAAACTTGAGACAGAAAGGGCTATAACAAGAGCTATGATAGTTAAAAATGTTGCACTAACAGCCTGAATCAGTGAAAGTGATGTGCGTGAGCGTTTTCGCTTTGCCATAATCAATTTTTATTCTTTCTTAAGGTTGAATCGGTTTTGCAGTGATTCCGTCACATTTGTGAGACAAAACCGTGATTTGCAGCCCATACTATGGATTGGTTATGACACTAATATTTCAGTTGTGAGTCGTAGAGATGACAGGTGGTGATTTGCGTCGAGTATATTTTCCTTTGATAATCAGTGTGCTACTAAGCGCCTGCTCTTCTGGGCCTGAACCTAGCGAGCAAGTGCAAGTGACAACACCTACAAATCAGTTATTGGACAATAACCCTGACTTGTTCCAGTTTTATACAGAATGGCATGGCACACCTTATCGCTTAGGCGGCACACAAAAATCTGGTATTGATTGCTCGGCATTTGTGCAAAAAGCCTTTGTCGAGGCTTATCAGCTATCGTTACCCAGGACAACGAGACAACAATCGAAACAAGGTGTGGAATTAAATTGGACGGACGCCAAACAAGGAGATTTGGTGTTTTTTAAGACAAGACGGACGACCTATCATGTAGGGATTTACTTGGGTAACAAGCAGTTCATGCATGCGTCAACGTCTAAAGGTGTGATCATTTCAAGAATCGACAACCCATACTGGGCATCTAAGTTTTGGCAAGTAAGAAGAGTTACAATGTAACTCTTCTTACTTTTAGAATTGGAGATGACTGGTATCAAACAATATCAATCGTAAGTAGCAACGGCAGTATCGAATAGGTTTTTAACCAAAGCGATGTATTCATCAAGGAACGTGATCTGTTCATTAGTCGCTTTTTTATGCCATACACCAGCCAATATCTCACCAAGATCTTCAACAACCGCATCCGCTTCTTTTAGTAATTTGAAGCGTACGCTTGAGTGAAGCTCTGGGTTTTGCTCAAAGATCGCCATGATGTTTGAAGCCACCATATCGGTGACGACATCTTCGATGCTTTCGGATCCAGTGTCGCCAATTTCAGTCGTGAAAATATCTAGATTTAGCGACAAGTGCTCGATAAGAGCGAGATATCCATCGGTTTCTAAAACCACTGTTTTTCTCCGTTTATTGCAAGCCTTCGAAGCTGAAAGCGGAATAGTTTCAATAGTAAGACATGCCGAGAAAATTTCATTAACTTATTTCATATTAACAAACATTCACGAACCAACTGGATGTTTTTCAAACAATTGCGCTTTGCCTCACTGCGTTCGGATACAGGGTTTCTTCAAACCTTTTTGTATTTCAGTCATTTTCATGCAAACAAGTTTGGTTACGACCGTTTTCTTTTGCACGATACAACGCAGCATCGGCACTCTTTAACCATTGAGTGTGAGTTTCAAAATAAGGTTTATACTCGCAAACACCAATACTTATCGTGTAATTAATCAAAAAATCTTCCACTTTCACGATCTCTTGCTCAATTCTTTTACGTAAACGCTCCGCGAAATAGCAAGCTTGTTCTTGATTCGTATGAGGAAGCAATACCGTAAACTCTTCTCCGCCAAAACGACCGCACACATCACTGCTTCTTGCTGTCTTTCTTAATAACGAAGAAGTACGACGAATGACTTCATCTCCCGTCGGGTGACCATAGGTATCATTCACTTTTTTAAAGTGGTCGATATCAAATATTACTAATGAGCATGGTCCGTCGATAACTTTTAGGTGAGCAAACTCTTCTTTCAGAGATTGCTCCCAATAAGCACGATTAAATAAACCTGTTAAACCATCTTTGCGACTGATTTCAGACAAATGTTGATTTGTTTCTTTCAAATGAATGCGATTTCTTGCCGTTTCAGAGACATCATTCACTTGAATAGCAATGTGGCTGACCTCTCCTGAGAGCCCGATTAACGGGGTGATTACGATGTCTTGATACATGAAATCACTGCTGTTTGAAACCGGAGAAAAATTGTTGAATTTAAAAAGGTACGGTCGGTTTTCCCAGCTAGAGAAGGAACGAGTTTCCAGATCGGCGGCGGTTTTTATCTTGGTTTCTAGCCAAGTTTTTGGCAGCTCTTCAAAATGATCAAATAAACATTGGCCAAGGATTTCTTGTGACAGAACGCCACTGTATGACTGCATAAAACTGTTCCACACACAGACCTTATACTCTTGATCCAACACGATAAGCCCTGAATCCATCGTATCGAGAATTTGTGTGACCCAATGAAAGTCTGCTATGTCCAGCGTAATATCGGACATTAGATTAGCTCCATGATTTCATAAATAATTTCTACGGATGGTTTATCAATTAAAAACAGTACCTCACACTCAAAATCGAGCGCTTCTGCCATGTAGGTGTATTCGATAGTAAACAGCTCACCTAATTCACCCTGCTCTTCACAGTAAGGCGTTAACGTATCCACAATGCCTGGCTGACGAAGTGAGAATTGCTTGTCGAGCTGATCCCCTAACGATGTGAGAAATGAAGAAACCAGTAAGTTCGAGATATTCAAAATGATTTCATTATGAGGTGTAAACTCAAGCAGATAGCCTAACTTCTCGCCAATTTGATTGATGTCTCTACCACGCAAACACACCAGAGCTTCACCATGAATACCGCCACCAACAAACCTCTGCGCAACCGCGACGGAGCCATCACGCCCAACAACGTCGACAAGCGTCATATGAAGTTCGCCATAGGATAACGGACCAACATGTGGAACAGGAAGTTGGATGAACTCGTGTAAGTGGTCTGCCATAATCGCAGCCCCTTTACCAAGGGCAATGTTTGCAATCTCGCGGAATTTGGCTAATGAGGAGAACTCCTCGCAAATCTGGCTTTTAGGATCCATCGAATGGCTAGGCTTGAACGCATAGTGCAGCCCCAATTGTTCATAGAGCGGTATCACCTGCTCTTCTGTCAGAGGCTTAGCGATAAAAGCTTGAGCACCTAGCTCTATGCAGCGCTGTTTTGCCTCTTGTTGAACATCTCCAGAAATAATGACGATTTTAGTCTGGTAATGACTAACAGGTAATGACTCGAGGACTTCAAAACCGTCCATGATCGGCATCGTTAAATCGAGAAACAAAATATCGATATTTTGCTCCGCAAGAATATTTAGCGCCTCATACCCATCTTGAGCTTCGATCAGGTGCAATGATGTATCTTGTACGATGGAGCGCGCAATGAGCTTTCTTGCAACCGCTGAGTCATCACATATCAGTATTTTCATGTCACCAATGGAACTAACGTCAAAAAAATAATAATACCTGTTGTATACGTTCATCTCCATATGCTATGCCGACAAATCAGAGGCTTATAAGCGATTTGATTCACATTTATACAAATTGACTACACTGAGAGGAAGGTTTCTTTACGAAGTATGCTCAACGTAGCGCCAACACCTTGCTTTTTATCCTAAACTGTTGGTGGTCAAATAGATTCGCGAGGTTTTGTATGTGGCAAGCAATATCGCAACAGCTTTCTGATACTTTATTATTCGAGTACCAGATCACGGAAAAAGTAAGACTGTCTGGTGGGGATATCAGTGAAAGCTACATGATCAATGACGGCGAACAGCGCTATTTCGTGAAAATTAACGATCGCGAGTTTTTGTCTAAGTTTGAAGTTGAGGCAGAAAGTCTGCATCTTTTGCGTGAGACATCTACCCTATTTGTTCCAGAGGTTGTGTTGGTTGGTAAAACCAAAAACGCCTCATTCCTAATTCTTAACTACCTTCCAACAAAGCCATTAGAAGATGGCCCAAACAGCTTTAAATTAGGACAGCAATTAGCTCACCTTCATCAATGGGGCGAGCAAAAGGAATTTGGTTTTGATACGGATAACTATCTCGGGTCCACTCTACAACCCAATAAGTGGCACAAGAAGTGGTGTGTCTTCTTTGCTGAACAACGCATAGGATGGCAATTACAACTTCTTAAAGAAAAAGGCGTCACTTTAGTTGATATCGACGACTTTATAGATGTCGTAAAACAACTGCTAGCAAACCATGCTCCAGAGCCTTCCTTGCTGCATGGCGATTTATGGAATGGGAATGCGGCTCTCACGGCATGTGGCCCTATCTGTTACGACCCCGCCTGCTACTGGGGTGACAGGGAGTGTGATATTGCGATGACTGAGCTTTTTGGTGGATTTCAACCGGAATTTTATCAAGGTTATGAATCTGTTATACCACTTTCTGCTGGTTATCAAGAGCGTAAAGATATCTATAACCTTTACCATGTTCTCAACCATTGCAATTTATTTGGCGGCCATTACTTGGAGCAGGCTCAACAAGTTATTAATAAAATTATTTCTTATTAATTTGGAAGCCACTGCATATTTCAAGATGTAAAACCTCGAGGCACATCACTACAGAAAATGCCCCTAAGCTCAAGGTTGAGTTTGGGGTCAAGTTTTATACTTATTTCGACTCAATTAGCAACAACTCCACCTAATATCAAAGGAGACTTAACTTTGGATTGTGCCTATTTTCCTTGTAGGCAAAGTAAGTGAAGGGCTGTACTTCCTTAAAGAATAGAGTGTTTAAAAGCCCTGCGATATTAGGAGTTGTTGTATGAAAAATTATACCGAAAGGCATGTCAAATGCCCCCATTGTGGACATTCAATCGGCATTACACTAGATGCAAGTAATGGTGACCAAGAGTTTTATGATGATTGCCCAGCTTGTTGCCATGCCATTCACTTAAATATGCGAGTAGATGAGCTGCAAGATAAAGTCGAACTGTTTATCGATGACAATTACGAATAACAACTCGAGCATGTAAGCGTTGGAAACACAAAGTCACTTGAATTAAAAAGGAGCGCTTGGCTCCTTTTTATCATTCTAAAGCTGTTTTGCTGCGAGAACTCGCTCAACAGTATCAACTATGGCTTGAGTCTGAGGGTCAAACTCAATATTAACGCGGTCCCCTACTTGTCTTACTCCAAAGAGTGTTCGTTGCAAGGTTTCTGGAATTAGGTGTACTGAAAAACGACACGCTTCAACCTCACCAATCGTCAAAGAACAACCATCCAAGCCGATATAGCCTTTCGCTAACACATATTTCATTGATTCTTGCGGCAGTTGGAACCAAATAGTGCGGTTATTAGGCGTATCGATGATCTCGATAATATCAGCCATCAAACTAATATGGCCAGACATGCTGTGTCCGCCAATTTCATCACCAAACTTGGCAGCTCGCTCAATGTTTACGCTGTCACCTTCAACTAGCTCGCCTAAGTTGGTGAGAGCCAATGTCGCTTGCATTAAATCAAAGCTGATAAGGTTGCCATTAATTTTGGTCACGGTCAGGCAGCAGCCATTGTGAGCGACAGATGCACCTATTTCTAATCCTTTACAAAGCTCTTCGCTTAACTCGACAACATGCGTTTGAAAGCGTTCTTTTTTATCAATTTTAACGACCTTCGCCGTACCCTGAACTATTCCTGTAAACATTCTTTTTACCTATTGATTTCATACAAGCTGCAATCGATGACAGAGCCTTAAGCACAGCACTGTGTATCGAGATAAAACCTGTAGATTATAGAGCAACGACCTATTGAAAAATGAAGCCTTGTTCTCATACATGCTTCTAACATTAACATGATTTATTACAGCTCTCAGTATTAGCGTACCCTGAGCTTAGCGAGCATTAAGTTAGTGTTATCCACTATTCGCAACCTAACTATGGAATATAAACATACAATTGTTTATCATTTGCGCGGAGTTTCTCCGAGGCATTTTTTCACCTTATCGTGACTAAAATCAACCATCAGATCAGTTCACCACATCTTTTGTCCTCGAGCGCTCTCATTCTTTCAACTTATTGTTCCGCTCTGGAGTATTTTTCGTGCATCGCTATAAAGAAGAAGCATCAAGTCTCATCAAATTGGCGACCCCGGTATTGATCGCATCTGTTGCTCAAACTGGTATGGGGTTTGTTGATACCGTTATGGCCGGAGGCGTTAGTGCCACCGACATGGCTGCGGTTTCTGTCGCTTCAAGTATTTGGCTTCCATCCATTTTATTTGGTGTGGGTTTGTTAATGGCGTTAGTCCCTGTTGTCGCACAGTTAAATGGCTCTGGTCGTCGAGTAAAAATCCCGTTTGAAATTCAACAAGGCGTCGTTTTGGCATTGTTGATCAGTGTGCCGATTATTGCAGTGCTGCTTCAAACCCAATTTATTCTCGGATTTATGGATGTTGAAACGCTGATGGCAGAAAAAACAGTGGGGTACATTCATGCTGTTATCTTAGCAGTCCCTGCCTTCTTGCTTTTTCAAACGCTTAGAAGCTTTACGGATGGTATGTCATTGACGAAACCAGCAATGGTCATTGGCTTTATCGGTTTACTGCTCAACATTCCCCTAAACTGGATTTTCGTGTATGGCAAGTTTGGAGCACCTGAATTAGGCGGTATTGGCTGTGGTGTCGCAACCACGATTGTTTACTGGGTCATGTTTGCCCTACTATTGCTTTATGTAATGACATCAGATCGACTTAAAAGCATCAACTTATTTGGTGAATGGCATCGACCACAATGGAAAGCGCAAGTTCGTCTGTTCAGACTCGGCTTTCCTGTTGCAGCAGCGCTGTTCTTTGAAGTGACACTATTTGCTGTCGTTGCATTATTGGTATCACCATTAGGACCAATCATCGTTGCTGCGCATCAGGTTGCGATTAACTTCTCTTCGTTGGTATTTATGCTTCCAATGAGTATCGGTGCCGCAGTGAGTATTCGTGTCGGCCATCGACTTGGCGAAGAAAACGTAGATGGCGCTCGCGTTGCTTCACGAGTGGGCATAATGGTTGGTCTAGGTTTATCTGTTCTTACAGCGATATTAACCGTATTGTCTCGTGAATGGATCGCCGAACTTTACACTAGCAACCCAGAGGTCATCACTCTAGCGATGCAACTGCTCGTATTTGCTGCTGTTTATCAATGTACGGACGCAGTTCAGGTAATCGCGGCAGGTGCACTGCGTGGCTATAAAGATATGCGAGCCATCTTCAACCGTACGTTTATCGCCTACTGGATTCTTGGTTTACCAATGGGTTACGTCCTTGGCCGCACAGACTGGATCGTCGAGCCAATGGGAGCGCAAGGTTTCTGGCTAGGCTTTATCATCGGCCTTTCTTCTGCCGCACTTATGTTAGGGGTAAGAATGCGCTGGATGCATCGCCAAGAACCAGAGGTGCAATTGAACTTTTCAGTTCAGTGATCATAAGAAAAAGCCAGCACACGCTGGCTTTTTTGATCGAATAATAACGCTGTTGAGTATACTTATAACAAGCTTGTGAGCCAGTTTAGCCTGCTCTCAGTGTGACGAATACGAAGTTATAAAAAGGATATTTGTGCGGTCTATTTTATTGTTATTAGTCTTGTTTCTTAACGGTTGCGATAGCTGGTTCAACCCAGAAAACGCCATGTTTGACAAGTATCACCAACGTGTCGCCAATGTGTTGGACGCTCCTACTCTTCCAATCGAATCGCAACCTACTGTGACCATACCTGCAAAACGTGACTTATTCGAGCCACTTCCAAGGCTATCGATTGGTTTACTAGAAAGCTACCAATTACGCCAGTGTGGATTATTCAATCTACTTGCCGAGAAAAACTCGCAACTTGGAAAGGTGCAGGATGCCTTTCATGATTTTGATTACCAAACTTCACTGTTACGAGTCATGAATCGATGTTTATCCGAATTTCCACTTAGCGATGAAGAACGCGCGACATTGACAGAGCTTTATTCGACTAAGTGGCAACATTTAGGTACTCATCTTGACAACTTGCTACTCGCGAGTGATGCAATGCAAAAGCAGCTAACGGCGTCGGATTGGCTATCTCAAGAAACAGCAAATGATGTTGCACGTATTAACGACGTCTATCGCCTTTTCAGTGAAATGTACGGCTTGCCTCATCGCGCCATTTCACGTCTACCCGATATTGAGGTTGTGCAGTATCAAGAAGAGCTAGAGAAATCTCGTTTAATCGGACGACTTTACTATTCGATAATAAACGCTTCTCACTGGCTAAAAGCTACGACTCAGTTACTTGAGCAGAATCAGAGCAATGTATTGTGCGGGCCGAACAGAGACACCACCCAGTTCCGCTACCTAAGAAATGTCTTTCAATCCATTTACGTTGAAGAAGTGCAACCTTACTTAGCCTATTTAGACAGTACCTATCAGCAACTTCATGATGGCGCCACCTTGATAGAAAAGCGTATGCAACTTCATGGTCATCAATATGGCATAAAAGAAGCACACAAAACCTTTAGACAAGAAACCCTAAACCACGTTCAGTTTTGGCAGGGTCTCTTCAAGCGGTGCGGCGTAACCGTTGGCAACTAGTAAGTGCAGAGCGTTCTATTCCTTCAGCCTCTCACGCAAAAATCGGGCAAAACGTGGTTTACCAGTATGAGTAAAACCATTGTACCTGAACGTGACGGTTGAACCTATTTTCGGGGGCTGACGGCGTACTTCATCGGTAAACCCACTACCGATGTAAAACTCTGTACCATCTGGTAAGCGAACTAACATCGCCCCCATCATACCCAATAAACGCCCCGTGCCTGGTTTATAGCCCACGACTAGCGCTTCATCATCCGCGTATCGTTTCAGTTTAAGTAAATCACTACCACGTCCAGCTTGATACCTTACGTAGCATCACCCCTTCACCATCGGATATTGAAATCTTATCCAATTGCGCAAACAGGTGAGCTTCATTTTGGATCGCTCGGTGTTCGACATATTTGATATGAGGTTGGTCTACTTCGAGCACTAAGTCTTTGATGTTGTAATAACGCTTCCGGTAATCACCAGCAGAATACGGCATATCAAAGATCATAAAATCAATGTTTCGCCAAGCTGACTCCACAGGCGTTTTATCCAAAACCGTTTGTTGTACGAGATGAAAATTGCCTCGTCCCGCCCATAGCTCACCATCTAACGGATAATCAGGGAGTGAATCTATAAACCAATCTGGAGCGTAGATTCGGTTACCATTTCTCGTCACGAGATGTTGTCCGGTCCAATAGGCGCGAATGCCGTCGAGTTTTTCGCTATACCAGTATTCAGATACATCGATACCATCTTGATAGCTTTGCGCAAGAGAAACTGGAGGTGTGAGAGAAGTATCAGCTTGAAGCTGCGAAGACGCTGTCATAACAGCCAGCGCGATTAATGTCATTTTTAATGGCATAAGAAGACCTTGTACAAAAAAGCGCCTTTATTGAACCGTAACTCCTCTCGATGACCTATTTGTTACTAGTCATTCTTCGACTCAGAACAATCAACTTAAGTAATGATTTGCAAGGACAATCATAAACTTTAGACAGATTTTGCATTTAATATTTACACATTGTTCACAATAAGATGGGGGAGTCTCAAATCAAGTCACAACCTAATCTCGATGAGACTCTTGCTTTAGCGAACGATCTTAATTCGACACCTCTCCTGAACAAGCCGTTTGTCTATGCGTTTTTGATTCTCAAATTGAGAACCTATTCCTTTTCAATTTGAATGACATCAACAAAAAATCATAACTATTTGATTTTATTTGCATTTAAATCTGGCACGTTACCTGCTCTATATCCAAGTAGAGAAAACAAACGGAGATAGAGTCATGGAATTACGCAAACTAGAAATTAATCAAGACAAATTAGCCATTGAGTTTTTTGGTGACTTAGACGCAAGTGGCTGTCGACAAGCACAACATCACATTGATGAAGTAATTCACGACAATCATCACAAAGAAGTCGAAATTAACCTACAGCACGTCCAATTTCTTGATTCTTCAGGGATTGGTGCCATTGTTTACTTATATAAGCGTCTAGTTGAACGTGAAAGAAGCATGAGTATTGAAAACGTATCAGGCCAACCTTTAGAAATCATGAGCTTGCTTCGTATTAACCATGCTATTCCCGTTAACTCAAAAGGACACTAAAAATACCGGTTTAAACGGAGGTTGGCATGGTAAATCTTATACGACGATATGTAGTAAGCGGTCTTGTTGTCGGCATGTTTGGTTGTTCGTCGTTTGACTACCCAGACCACGGAAAAGGTGGCTTGGCGGAAAACTATCAAGATATCTCAATTGAAAATTATCAGTTTTCCCCAGTCATGCCCGATGAACCGTTAGGTCCAGAGCATGGGTTGAGGTTTGATTGGCAACTCACCAAGCTACACCTAGACGCGTTGATTCAAGAAGGCGCACGCTGGTGCTTTCCTGCGGCAGTAGTGCAGGCGCTTGAGAAGCAAAACAGAATCGCACGTGAGTTAGAAGGCGGACTTCTACTCGATGCTGCTAACGACCTAGTGATTCAGCGTCGACGTTTAAACCAACTTGAACAGCAACTCGACTATGTATTAAGCCAAACCACTTGTACGCCACCCGATGATATTGAAGCATTGCGTAGCGATTTGAACGTCGTCGCTGAAATTTATGCACTCCTCAATATTGATAATCAATTTGCTGTCGATTCAGCAGAAATTAATCCAAAGTACATGGGACATTTGGCAGAAGCTGCCTACATTTTACGTGACCACCCTAACCTAACTCTTGTGGTGACTGGGCATGCCGATGTCACTGGCTCACCAGATTACAACCAGAAACTCGCTCAAGCGCGTGCAGAACAAGTGAAGCGTTACCTGACTGTATTTGGCATCACTTCAGAACGCGTAACCACCAAATCTGTGGGAGATAGCCTGCCGCTTTATGAGGGTGAAACACCTGCCGTGCGTTTAACCAATCGCCGCGTAAGCATCGAGGTTATTAGCCCTAATTCAGATAGCGATACCTCAGTAAATCGCAATCTATCTGTAGGAGGTGCGCTATGAACACGATGAAACCATTTATCACCTTAGTTCTTTTGTGCTTGGTCGCTTGGGTACCTACTTCGTCAGCTGATGAAAACAATACTGTTAAGGTCGGCGATTTAATTCAGATTAACCTACCTGGAGAAGCTTCTTTAAATAAAGGGTTTCAAGTCGATCGCCGTGGGCGTATTAACTTACCGGAAGTCGGCCCTGTATTTGTTGCTGGATATAATGAGCAACAGCTCCAAGACGTGATTATCGAAACGCTAAAAACCGTGTATCGTGACGTAAACAACGCTCGAGTCTTTATCAAACAACAACAGTTATTAGTGTCGGTCCAAGGCTACGTGGTCAAACCCGGGGAATATACCTTACCTTCAGGTTCCAACATTCAAATGTTTGTATACGAAGCTGGCGGCCTTCGCGCTGGTGCTCAGCTCGATAAAATGATCGTTAAACGCGGCGACAAAAACATCGAGTTTGACTACAAACGTTTCCTTGATACTGGTGACAATAGCCAGCTCCCGAAATTGGAATCGCTGGACGTACTGTTTGTTCCAGCATCTCCACTCGTTGGGAATATTGAGCAAGAATTTGATGCAGCAAAACTCGCGAACTCAGGCGACAGCGCAGACTCCGCTCGTGCCATCAAAGTCTTTGGTGAAGTTAATGCTCCCGGCTCATTCTCTTACAAACCGAACACCACGCTCGTTGATGTCGTGATGAGAGCTGGCGGCGTAACACGATATGCCAGTGTTGAGCAAATTCGCGTGATCACAAATAACAACCCAACCATGTTTAATCTGAAAAAGTATCTAGATACGGGTGATCAAAGCTTACTACCAGAAATCCTACCGGGTGCCACCATCTTTGTTCCAAAACAGGAAGAAGAAATCAAAGCGGGTGCAAATGTGGTTTATGTCATGGGTGAAGTTGCCCACCCTGGCGCGTATGAAGGAAAGCAAGACGCTAGCTTCATGGATATTCTCGCCAATGCAGGCGGGCCTACTCGCTATGCAGAATCTCGCCAAATTCGTGTCATAAAAGCCGATGGTAAGGTCATCAAATTCGACCTAACCGCGCATACCGAGGGGCTGTCTTCGGTTAGACCACCGAATGTCGGACCTGGCGACGCGATTTTCGTCCCTGAGAAAACCGATTTCAACGAGAAGTCATGGCTAAAAGTGGCGCCAAGTCGAGCGGTCGCTGTGATGGGAGAAGTCGTGCGCCCGGGACGTATTGAATGGTCAGACGAAATGGATTTAATTGATCTGCTTGCGCATGTTGGCGGCCCAACACGTAGAGCTGACACCACCAAAATTGAAGTCGCCAATAATGGTCAAATGACACAGTTCGATTTAGATCAATACATTTTAGATGGCTCACCAACATCGAATCTGCCCCGAGTTTCTGCTGGCACGGTAGTAAGAGTCCATGCATTACCTGACGATCCATCAGACAACAAATCGCAATGGGTAAGCCAGAGCTCTGATGCCTCGATATATGTTTTCGGTCAAATCAATGCCCCAGGCCGCTATCGCTTTACCGAAGAGATGCACTTTCTGGATATTTTATCTGCCGCCGATGGACCAACAATGGATGCCGATATTCACAATATTCGTGTGACGCACCGTGGCCTAGGCTATGCCAAAGTGAGTAAATTGAATTTGTCGATGTACTTTGAAACGGGCGATGAGTCTATTCTGCCCCACGTTCGTCCCGGCGATACCATTTACATTCCGGAAAAAAACAAAAACTGGTTGGATCGCTCCAAAGAATCCACCGTGCGTGTATTAGGTGAAGTAAGAGACCCTGGGCGCTATGTATTTAATGACAACATGACGGTACTTGACTTGCTGGCCGAAGCAGGAGGCCCGACAAACAATGCGTATCTTGAAAAAATCAGTGTGGTCAACATGTCTTGCTGTCAGGGCCAAGCTCGAACATTTGATTTGGTGAAATTTAGCAAAACCGCCAACATTTATGATTTACCAGTCATCCGTGCAGGCGACACTATTTACATTCCACATAAAGACGAAAGCTTTGCTGAAAAAGCGAGAGCCGGATTAAGAGATATTCTACAAATCACCACAACCATCGTGTTAATAGGAGCGTTGTAATGACTATTCCTGCCACTCACGCTGAGATTGAGCAAATTTATCTTCAGAGTGAACAGAAAGGCCACAAAACGATTTGTGTTGTGGGTTGTAAGTCTGAAGACGGCGTCACTTCCGTGGCTTCATCTCTAGCAGAGCGTCTGGTTTTAGCTGGGCACAATACTTTGTATGTGGATCTTAACCTGTTCAAGCCCGCTTATCGCACCATTCACGAGTTTGATGATGCCGAAAAAGTTGGCCACCTGATCACAAGAGAAAATACGCATCAAACCTTAGTCGGTCTCCCTGCTCCATCTCTCGCCAGCACTCAATTGGCGTACCGAGACCCGACAATGCTGAAGCGCAATATTGCAGAGTGGTTAACGCAATACGAGCGCGTCGTGATAGACACATCTCCACTTCTGAGTGTCAACCGAAGCAATATTGCCCCTCAAGTGATTGCGGGCGTATGTGATGCCACCTTATTAGTCGCACATTATGGCTCTACGACGGCAACCCAACTCGAACAAGCCAAAAAACTACTTGATGCTAGCGATGCGAATTTGATTGGTTCCGTGCTGAATATGAAGCATACACCTAGCCTGAAAGATGAGTTGATCCGCCAAGTTTCCAAGCTACGCTTTTTACCCAAAAAGTGGAAAGAAAAGATATCTCAACAAATTAAGAAAAGTGAACTGTTTATGTTATAGGGAGCGCCAATATGACTGCAAATAACACACCGACTATCGAACAAGAATTGGTGGATGAACACATTCTCCAGCAAATGATCAAAGATACGTGCGCCGAAATCATCCCTACGCTGATTGAACACTATATTGAAGAGTCACGAGAGCGCATGGAGAAAATAGAGCAAGCATTAAGCGCGAGAGACCTCCAAACATTAGAGTTCGAAGTTCATACACTCGGCAGCTCTGCCCTTGCTTTAGGTAACCGAACGCTTTCCAGACAAGCAAGAATGATTGAGAAATATTGTGTGGAAGGAAAAACACTAGAAGCATTGGCTCTCTGTGAGTCTCTCTCCCAGCTGGCCAATGAATCGTTTGACGCGCTAGAAAAGCGAAAAGATCAAGGGTTCGAGTAACAGTTTCAATGATAAATTATCTTATGAATCATCGCACTTATTAAAGTGCGATGCCGATATCATCTAAGACATTTACAATTTAACTTAATCAATTAAAAAGTATGGATTTTTCGCAAATTTCCCACCTTGTGCTAATACTTAGATAACGCTTTTCTCAAATTGAGAATATTCAGCACTAGAGAGCACTAAGTCATATAACTCGCTCATCACGCCAAATACAAATAATAGTGCTGACAAAAAAACATAAAAGTGAAACGAACTACGTTGGGATAGGACTATGAGACCAAGGGTGTTACTGGTAGAAGACTCTACTTCACTAGCCATACTTTATAAGCAGTATGTCAAAGACGAACCTTATGACATTTTTCATGTTGAAACAGGTCGCGAAGCAATTCAATTTATTGAAAGAAGCAAACCTCAACTCATCATTCTCGATTTGAAACTGCCCGATATGTCTGGTGAAGACGTATTGGATTGGATCAACCAGAATGACATTCCTACCTCAGTTATTATTGCTACAGCGCACGGCAGCGTAGACTTAGCCGTTAACCTAATTCAAAAAGGTGCGGAAGATTTCTTAGAAAAACCTATTAACGCCGATCGCCTAAAAACTTCTGTTGCATTACACCTCAAACGCGCCAAATTGGAAGATTTAGTAGAAAACATTCAGTCCAAGTTTGATCGCCATAACTATCACGGATTTATCGGTTCAAGTCTCCCAATGCAGGCGGTATATAAAACCATTGATGCCGTTGCTCCAACATCTGCCAGTGTCTTTATTGTGGGTGAAAGCGGCACAGGTAAAGAAGTCTGTGCTGAAGCCGTGCACCGTCAGAGCGATCGTAAAGACAAGCCTTTTATTGCTATTAACTGCGGGGCTATCCCACGAGATTTAATGGAAAGTGAGATCTTTGGCCACGTTAAAGGCGCATTTACCGGAGCCACAACAGACCGAAAAGGTGCTGCGACGCTGGCTCACGGTGGTACGCTTTTTCTCGATGAACTGTGTGAAATGGAACTTGAGATGCAAAAGAAGTTGCTCCGTTTTCTTCAAACAGGAACCTACACACCGCTTGGCGGCACTCGAGAGATGAAGGTGGATGTTCGAATCATTTGTGCCACCAACCGAGATCCATTAACAGAAGTGGAAGAAGGTCGTTTTCGTGAAGATTTGTATTACCGCGTACACGTAATACCTATCGATATGCCCCCCCTACGCGAGCGAGGAAGTGACATTGTCACGCTAGCCAAGCACTTTTTGACCACTTATGCCAAACAGGACAAAAAGAAATTCTCAACAATCGACAGCGAAGCTCAACATATCATCAAGCATTACGAATGGCCGGGTAATGTAAGGCAATTACAAAACATCATACGTAACATTGTGGTGCTTAATAATGACGAAAAAGTCACGGTGAATCACCTACCCGCTCAACTGACTAGAAAGTCTAAAACGGTGAGAACATCCACTCCCGCACATGTAACTCAAGAGCCAGCACCCCCTCCAACAATAACATCCCAACCAGTGTATGTTGAGGAACAATCGGCCCCCGCTAGAGAACCGTCAATACCGACACCGGAACCTAACATACAATCATCAGCGGCTGCCTCGCCGTACTTTAACTCTGATGGAACCATTCGCCCTATGTGGCAAGTGGAGCGTGAGGCGATTCAAAACGCAATCGCATACTGTGATGGCAACGTACTCAATGCCGCCGTAATGCTGGAGCTAAGCCCATCTACGGTTTACCGAAAAAAACAAGCGTGGGAAGCGGATGAAATTAATCTCGAACAATCTTGAGAAACCTGACGTTGGTGAAATTTGGATTTTTCTTGATAGCCGCCTGTTTGGCGGTATCGAAAGTCACGTCATAGAGCTTGCTCGTGGATTAATGACATTTGGGCACAAAGCACGTGTTGTCTTAGCGACTGAGTACTCGCCACCAGCACAGATTGTAGAAAAAGCAGAAGAATCCACTATCCCTGTGAGTTACTTGAACCATTTGTCTGGTGAGCCACATAAGGCATTAAAGATCAAACACCTAACAAGCGCGGTCGCCAATCACCAACCATCGGTCATTCACTCCCACGGTTACAAAGCGTCAATCTTGGCGCGCTGTGCCAAGCTACTCACGCGCACATTTCCTCGCTTGATTTCAACTTATCATGCAGGAGAATCATCCTCGGGAAAACTGTGGCTCTATGATTGGCTTGATAGAAGTTCAGGCTACCTCTCTAACCACTGCTTTTCCGTCAGCCCAAGCATTCAGCGCAAAGTCATTTTCCCTTCGGAACTGCTGAATAACTTTGTTTCGATTCCCGATTGTAATCTCAACTATCAAGAAATCGCCTTCGTCGGCCGATTGAGCCAAGAAAAAGGTGCCGACCAATTTATCGAAGTGGCTAAGCTCTGCCCAACACTGCAGTTTAGTGTTTACGGTGATGGACCCGAAAGAGAATCACTCGCCCACATTGCCCCTTCAAATGTGATATTTTTCGGTCATCAAACTGAAATGGAGACCGTTTGGAAAAACATTAGCGTGCTGGTAATTTCTTCTCGCTATGAAGGCCTGCCTATGGCGGCGCTTGAAGCAATGGCTAGAGGAATAGTAGTGATGAGCCTACGCGTGGGTCGCTTGCCCGATATTATCCAAACTGGCGAAAATGGCTTTATTGTCGATGACGTCCCATCTCTCGCTCAATGCCTTAAACATTGGATGTCTCTTGATGAAGTGCAGCAATCTCACATTCGTCAAAACGCTCGGCAGACCATTATTGATGATTTCTCGGCGCAAAACGTTATTCCTGTATTGCTACGAAAATATCAAATTGAAACGGAGCAATAAGCCATATTGGTTCTCAATATGAGAATATTGCTTACCCCCTTAAGGCCAAGCACAAATATCTAATAATATTCAAACACATAAACTAATGGCATATTTTGGCATCTCTGTTGCAACTCAGCAGTTAACACAAGTTAATGATGAGACAGAGGTGACTTATGACTACTCCAAAACGCATTCTATATGTTCATTATGGTGATAACTGGATTCGCGGCAGTGAAGTGGTACTTCTGGATCTCATCTCAGGGATTGACCGTGATAAGTTTGAGCCATTCGTGTGGTCAAACTGCCAGCCACTAATCGATAAGTGTCAATCGCTCGGAATTGAAGCGGAACATTCTGTTTTCAATCTCGTTGGTGGCTGGAGTGCGCCTCGCTGGGATATTAGCGGATGGAATAGCCTTATCAAACAAGGCTCAGCACTGATCGAAAAACACAATATCGACTTGGTACACGTTAATAGCGGTGGCCCTTGTCAATGGATGTGTTTGGCTGCACGCATGAATCACATACCACTTGTCACCCAACTTCATTGTCACTATACATTGCGAGATCGCTTCTCTCTTGGGCTACACCTCTCCCCAAAATTGATTTGCGTTAGTAAAGATGTCGGTCGTGAAATTATTCAGGACGGTTACCCAGAAGACCAGCTTTATGTTGTGCACAACGGTGTATCGCTTCAAGACTCTGATACGCCCATTGATATCAAGGCTCACCTCGGAATACCTCCACAAGCGTTTACCTTTCTCTCGGTAGGTTCGTTGATTAAAAGAAAAGGATTCGACCGCCTTATTCGCGCTATGCGCATGCACAATTACCATCACGATAATCCTCATCTTGTTATCGTTGGCGATGGCGAGGAAAGAGAAACATTGCAACAACTTGCTTCGGATCTCGGTATCCAAGACAGAGTCCACTTTGTCGGGGAAAAAAGCAATGCTGGTGCATGGATGTCTGGGAATGCAGACGCTTTTATTAGCGGCGCCTACGAGGAAGCCTTTGGTCTCGTATTAGGGGAAGCGGCTTTAGCTCAACTGCCTATCGTGGCTCCTAAAACAGGAGGCATTCCTGAGTTGTTCGAGCATAATCACTCTGCGCTACTGTACCAGAATAGTGGAATGGCAGGCTTATTAAACGCTATCCAACAAGTCATGCAAGATGCAGCGCTAAGAAACAAGCTAGCTGAAAACGCCTATCTTCATGCTAGCCAAAACCTCACGACTGCAGCATCCATAAGCGCCATTGAACGTATTTATGAAGGTGAGCTTGAGAGCAACAGTATTACACCAATGCCAATGACTCACTGCATGAAGCCTCTTTCACGCTGGTTGAGCATCAATTGAGGAGGCCAGTCATGAAACGTGTATTAATGTTCGACGCAATCCCAATGCAAGGTGGTTCTAAAATTGCGAATGCAGAGCTCCTCAAACAGTGCGATAAACTGAACGTAATTGGTTATCTGCTGACCACGAATCCAGAGCATTGGGAGTCACTACTTAGCGATACGCCTCGTGTGCAGATTATCAAAATCAAACCATCACCACTGAGCTCCACTCATGGCCTCACTTACTGGTTAATGAACGCGTATTACTTTATCCAACTGATTTTTGCGTGCATGAAACTACCAAAGATAGATAGCTTTTTAGGTCTATCTTGCCCAAGTAACGATATGCCTTTGTACTTACTAAGATTAATCAGCAAAAAGCCTGTGGTACAAATGGTTCATGGTCCAGTTGGTCGTTCAAGATCTTCCGGCTACTGCTTGGTAAAAGCATCCGCAATTTATTACTTGGCAAACACCCGAGAATCGATGCTAGAGGCCTTACAGGTCTACCTCAAAACAGAGAAGCCAGCCACTGAACGCTATTGGTGTGGTTTGAATGCGTCTACGTTTGTTAACGGACTATCGAGAGACCGTTGGCCAAAACAAGCAAATCCGATTTCAAACCGCGTCTTCTGGGCGGCCAGCTTACTAAAATGGAAGAACATCGATCTTTTTCTTGATGCTTTAACACTTGATAAGACAAAAGAGATCAAATCTACCGTGTGTTACATCAAACCAAATGTGGCAGGTGTGGAATATTCAACACCAGACTTCACCACAAAAGGTGTTGAATGGCATGAATGCCCAGATAACCTCGATGACCTACGCTCTCAGTGTGGTGTGTTTGTTTCCACCAGTGTTAACGAACCTTTTGGATTATCCATTTTAGAAGCTCTCGCAGCAGGCATGTGCATCGTCATCCCACATGATGATAGCTACTGGGATCGCGTATTGACGCATGGCCGCAATTGCATCAAGTACACACCAAACAATGTGGCGTCGTTACATAACGCAATTCGCCTTTTGAATGAGTCTCCATGGATGAAAGTGACAATGGGTATCGAAGCACTCAACGTTTCTCAACTTTATACGGCCGAACGTTGTTATCTGCCAATCGCTCAGCACCTTGCAGCAGAATCCGCACCGAATGGCGATTGTAAACTCAAAACACCGCGATACATCAAAGGATATGACCATGTCTAAAGCAATGACCAACATGTCGCTGTTCGCTATCGCGTTAGTGATAAACAAAAGCATCAGCTTAATCATGCTGCCTGTATTGCCCCACTTTCTCTCACCAGAACAAATGGGCAAGCTTGAACTGCTTACCACCTTTGGCGTTGTCACAACCTTATTCGTCAGTTTCGCTTTGCATGAAGCGCTGTATCGATTCGTCGGGGTTGAAAAGGATCAAAATACGCGCACAAGCCTTCTAAACCAGCTGTACTCACTTGCTTTATTCATCGCTGGCATCGTGGCTTTATGCCTACTCGCTATCATTATGCTCGCGCCTATTCCTGCACCTTTTACGCGAGTCGAGTTTGCTATTGTTATGTTTGCTATCGCTCTAGAAGGCAGTATCGCAATCGGCACAGCTTGGTTGAGAACACAGGACGACAAAGCAAGAACCCTACTTAACGTCATGGTGACTACCACTGTTTTTCAGGTCATTTTCATCATCACGGCACTGTCTATTCACCCACATGTTATTTCTGTTTTATGGGGTGGCTTGTTGGCTGCTATTACTCAGTTTGTCTGGCTGCACATCATTAACCGCTACAGCATGACTCTGCCAAATCTGACAGTGGCGAAACAATACCTAAATTACTGTCTTCCAATGATGATGGCTGGATTGGTTGCGTTTTGTCTCAATGGCGCTGAACGCTGGTTCATCGGCGCGAACGCCTCACTTGCGACCTTAGGGATTTACGCGATAGCCGTAAAATTTGCGGTTGGCATGTGTATTTTAGTTCAGCCATTTGGCATGTGGTGGATGCCACGTCGATTTAATTACCTAGAAGGTCGTAAGAGTACAGAAGCTGTGCGCATCACTCATCTAGGCATGATTTACATTACCGGTTTAAGTGTTGCAGTCGGCACATTAGCAATGGTGATGATCACTTACCTGTTACCAGAAACCTATCATGAGGCGGTACTGTTCAGCTTGTTCTTACTGCCTATCGCTATGCTAAAAGAGTGGAGCGAGCTCATTAATATTTCCATTTTGTACAAGCGTCGTACTCGCTGGTTACTGGGTATTAATGTCGTCTCAGCATGCGTTGCAATTGCTTTGCTGTTTGGCCTATCGTCCCTGGGTATCTATGGAGTTTTCATTGCGCTTTATTACGCTCAACTGTGTAAGCTTGGCCTTACTTATGTGGTAGGCCAACAATGCATGCCGTTGCCTTTTCACCTAAGTCTGATGGTTTTATTGCAGATTATCTCCGGTGTGGCACTGTTCCTGCTTCACTCCTCACAATCAATAGGCATCGCCATCGCAATTTGCATTTTGACATGCACTTTGCTGGCAGGGATAGCCACTCGCTATATGAGTAAAGAGACGCTAAATGCGCTCACTCGATACATGGTGAAATGGCGTGGACAGGTGAAGAGATACTCGTTATGACTGAAAGCAAGGTGAGAAGAAAGCAGTCCATCGCAGCGCTGACGATTACCGTCTTTATCGGCCTGCTTTGGATTGTTATGCCTCACCCTATTTTGATTGTCGCATTATGTTTCGCCCCGCTGGCTTTACTGTTCGTTCTCAACCAAACGTTTTGGCTTGTCACGCTGTTCGTTATTTTTTCATTCTTTCGTATTCATGAAGCGTTTCCCGTTATCTATAACTTTAAGATCCCATTGCTACTATCATTGGGGGCACTGGCCGCACTTGCTTTCCACCTTTTGATAAGTCGCCAGCTTACTGCTTTTTGGCACCCTTCATTAAAATGGCTGTGCATATTTTGGGGGTTGGTGATCATCGGCATCGTCTTTGCGTCCAGTCGTGACATTGCCATTACAGTTTTCAAAAATACCTATTGGAAAATCATCATTATGACATTGGCGATCACCTGGCTTATTACCAAACCGGCTCAGTTAGCACAAATGTCGAAAGCGATAATTTTCGCCGGATTGTTGATTGGTTTAGTCGCATTACAAAACGCAGCGAATGGCATTGATTTAGTCGAAGGGACGCGCGTATCGATTGGACGCTCCATAGGTTCAGTACTCGGCGATCCGAACGACTTGGCGCTGGTATTAATGTTTCCCCTCGCCTTTACCGTTAGTCAGTTAATGGAGAAACGTTCACCTAAGCATCTCCGGCTCTTCGCACTTGTTACCTGTTTGGTGTTGTTTTTTGCGATTATTGAGACACAAAGCCGCGGAGGCTTGTTAGGCTCTTTATCGGTATTTGCGTACTTTGCCTTTAAGCACATCAAAAGCAAAACGTTAGTCTTAGTACTAGGCGCCGTAGCAGCCATCGTACTCTACGCATTTGCTGGTATCTCAGGGCGAGAATCGGGTGGCGCAGCCGAGGATGGTATAGATGCCTCTGCGATGGGGCGACTTTACGCGTGGGAAGCCGCATTTAAAATGGCTCTCCATCATCCGTTAACTGGGGTTGGGCTTGATAATTTCTACTTTAATTACTATTTCTATAGCCCTCACTGGGATGGCATCAATCACGCCGTACACAGTACTTGGTTTGGCGTATTAGCGGAAACGGGGTTTGTTGGACTCGCCGTGTTCATTACATTGATTGTGTCATTGATTCGAACCTCTTTGCATTCTATTTCACTACTGACGCCAACCTCGGATTACACCCTATCTGTTGGAGCAAATGCAGTCTTAAGTGGGCTGATCGGGACCATCGTATCAGGCACCTTCCTCACTCAAGGTTTCACTTGGCCAATATACATTCTGGCGGCATTAACGGTAGTCGTTAGTCGAATCGTTCAAAGTGATTGTCAAAATGAGAAACCCTAATTTCAAATACCAACAGAAAGCCCAATCACCTGTTTTATAACAAATAAATCCTTGGCACGTATTGTGATTACTCTCTTGATTAGTAATCAAATAACAAAGACTCAAGGAGAGCCACATGACAGACATCGTAGTATTTGGAGAAGATTTTGGCGGGTTACCCTCCTCCACTCAACACATTGTCAAACGACTAGCAACGAGCCACCGCATCCTTTGGGTTAACTCAATCGGTCTGCGTCAACCTAGGCTGACCACTAAAGACATGCAACGTGCGTTAAACAAGCTCACTCGTGTATTTAATAACGCTGGATCGCATAAGCCAACGTTAGAGTCTGCAATAAACCCAAATATTCACACCATTAACCTACTCACTATTCCTGCTCCAAGTTCTGCGCTGGCAAGAAAAGTAGCGGCTAAGATGATGAAATACCAGCTCAATAAAAAATTACACGTTCTTGGTTTTGATAAGCCTATATTTTGGACATCGCTCCCGACGGCCGCAGATGTTTGTGCGGAAATGAATTCACGTGGGCTAATTTACTATTGTGGCGATGACTTTAGCGCTTTAGCTGGTGTTGACCACGACACGGTTGCCAAGCATGAACGTACACTGGTTAACGCGGCTGATGTGATTTTTACAGCAAGTGACAAACTCGCCACTCAATTTACATCTGGTAAAACCGTCACTTTGCCTCACGGTGTCGACTTTAGTCTGTTTTCTGAGCCAGCACCTAAGGCTGAAGATTTTCCTAATAATGGTCGCAAAGTGCTGGGCTTTTATGGCAGTTTGTCTGAATGGTTAGACTACGACTTAATTGCCCAAGTCGCAGACCAAGCGCCTGACTGGGATCTCGTGTTCATCGGCCCCAACGAGTTCAGTGATAATCCGCTTCCACAAAGAAGCAACATATACTACCTGGGCCCGAGAGCGCATCACACTCTGCCACGTTACTCCCAACACTGGGATGCCAGTTGGTTGCCCTTTGTTGATAACGCTCAAATCAAGGCATGTAATCCGCTTAAACTTCTTGAGTACTTGGCAACAGGAACCCCTGTTATCAGCACACCGTTTCCTGCATTAATGCCCTACAAACATATGCTTCATGTGGTTCAAGATGTCGAAGACGTACGTGCCAGTCTCGATCACCTCCTACCGCCACCGACAGATTCAAAGTCATTTGTTCAACAGCAAAGCTGGGAAGCAAGAGCCAACCAAGTTGATAAATTAGTGAGGGCGCTATGAACGATTTAAGAGAAAACCTCAGCGTACTGTTACATGGTGCTTGGAGACGTCGCTACATGATCGTTATTCCTATGCTTGTATTGCCTGTGCTGGGTTTCATCGTAAGTAAACTGGTTCCGACGACTTATGTCGCTCATACAAGTATGCTTATCCAAGAGACAGCGAAAATGAACCCATTCCTTCAAGACCTTGCCGTCTCAACTATGCTGAAAGATCGATTGAGCGCACTCAGTACCCTACTAAAAAGCCGACATGTTTTGTACTCAGTTGCCAAAGAACAAGCGCTGATTAGTGACGAAATGAGTGCCAAGGAGCAAGAGTTCATCATTAAAGATCTCGCGTCGCGTTTGTCTGTTCAGCAGCTCGGTAAGGACTTCATTCAAATCCAACTACGAAGTGGCAAACCGAATGGCATGGAGTCGATGTTACTCTCCGTCAGTGAACATTTTGTCGAACAGCTTTTGGCTCCTGAACGATCTTCAATTAAAGATTCAAGTCACTTTTTAACCATCCATATTAATAAACGCAGAGAAGAGCTGGATAAAGCAGAGCAAGCGTTCGCGGAATACAAGAATACTTACTCTCACGCGACGCCTGAAATGCAAGCACAAAGCCTGACTCGTCTGGCAAGCCTTAAACAAACCTTGGCAGAAAAAGAAGCGGAGCTTGCTGGTGTTACCCGAAGCCTAGGTAGTTTGGACCAACAACTTTCTAAAACCAACCCGGTTATCGGTAAGCTTGAAGAACAAATCATCGACATTCGTAGTGAGCTCACCTTGCTTCGCGCCAAGTACACTGAGGCGCATAGCATGGTTCAAGGCAAGCTACGAGAGTTAAACCGCTTGGAGCAAGAGCGCTCAGTACTATTAAACTCTAAACAACCGGAATTAAACAGCGCCCAACTTTGGGATATCGCAAGCAATACCACCGTAAACAGTCTTGGAGAAGCTCAGCCTCTTCTGGTCTCTCAGCTTCACCAACTGCAAATTATGCGCGGACGCTTTGAAGCCCTCACAGAAGAAACCAATAGCTTACGAACAATGATTCAAGAGTTAGAAAGTAATGCACATCGATTTGGTAGCACCGCAACAGAAATTAACCGCCTAGCTCGTGATGTCGCGGTAAAAAGAGAGATGTATGATGACCTTGTAGAGCGTTATGAAATGGCTCAATTAACTGGTTCACTTGGCGTATTTGAAGAGAATAAACGCGTGAAAATCATTGATGAACCTTTCACACCAACCATTCCGTCTAACTTACCTAGTTTTGTGTTTGTCATTTTAGGGTTTATCGGTGGTGCGGGTTTGGGCATTGGATTAGCGACGATACTTGAGTTAGCAGATAACTCTATCCGCTCTAAAAGAGCATTAGAAAAGCATCTTGGCGTTCCTGTGATCACCACTCTACCTAAAGTGGTATACGGAAGCTAACAGCCGTTAACACTCTATTACAAGCACTCACTCAGCGAGTGCTTTTCTTTTTGTGCTTATTCTAACTCTGCATAAGGTTTCCACTAATATGAATCTCAAATTGAGAATAAACATCGCCCTTCATATGCATTGCCATTAACCTCATGTTTTTAAACACTTAATTTATTGGCACACAGTCTGCAATTCCTAAAGAAACAAAGAACTCAGCGAGGGTTTGAGAATGGAATTCAGACAAAAACAAAATAGCACTCAACGCAATAAAAAAGTGATATTACACGTCGTGCAGCACTTAGCTCCTGGCGGTTTGGAAACGCTCGTATTAGAGATGCTTCGTTTTGCGCAACCGAATCATTCCGTGTTTGTCGTAAGTTTAGAGGGAAGCAAAGCGCAAGCACTGCAATGCTGGTCAAAACTCTCGGCCTACCAAGGCCAGCTGCACTTCCTCAATAAGAAACCTGGATTCAGCGGGACAACCATCAGTACGCTGACTTCCATGCTCAAAGGACTTAAACCTGATGTGGTCCACACTCACCATATCGGACCACTCTTATATGGTGGGATTGCGGCACGCTTAGCGCAAGTGCCAGTAATTATCCATACTGAGCACGACGCCTGGCATCTGAATAACAGAAAGTCAGCTCGACTGCAGTCCCTACTGCTAAAAATGATTCGTCCACATGTGGTTGCCGATGCGAACTTTGTCGCCGAACAAATCCAGACAAAACTGAATTACCGCAAAGTCTGCACCATACATAATGGGATCGATTGCCAGAAATTTCAAAGCGGTAACCAAGCAACCAAGAGAAACTTGTTTGGGCTTCCAGCCAACAAAACCGTAATTGGCGTTGCCGGGCGTTTAGAAGCAGTTAAAGGCCATAAAGTGCTTATCGAAGCCTTCTCTCATCTTACGCCAAACACACACCTAGCCATTGCTGGAGATGGTTCTCAGAGAGCTCAATTGGAAGCACAAGTTAGAACGTTAAAACTTGAGGATCGCGTTACCTTTTTAGGCTTGGTCGACGATATGCCCAGCTTTTACCAAAGCCTCGATTTATTTTGTTTACCGTCGCTTCAAGAGGGTTTCCCCCTCTCAACACTAGAAGCTCAAGCATGTGACGTTCCTTGTGTCGCAACCGATGTTGGTGGCGTGAAAGAGACGCTCTGCCCGATTAACAGCACATTGGTTGAAGCCAACCGTGTGTTCTCTTTGGCGGAAGCTTTGTCGCTGCAATTGAAATCAACCCATGGTTCTCCTCGAACTTTTATTCTCAAACATTTTGATATCAGAGACATGGTGAGTCGCTACTCACGTTTGGCCAAGGAGGCTAGCTATGAATGATTTACTTTGGATTACAGGTTTTGGTTTATCCGCATTTTTGATTGTCTATCATCATGTTGGTTATCCATTGCTACTTAAATGGCTTCCTTTAAAACAGCAAAAAACCACAGCACCATTTGTAGAGCGAGCTTACAAAGCCTCTCAAACAGACAGTCAGTTACCATCTATTACTGTCATCGTGCCCGCCTACAATGAAGAACAATGGATAGCAGAAAAGATCCGCAACCTTGCGAGCTTAGATTACCCAAGAGATAAATTGAAAGTGGTGATCGCATGTGATGGCTGCACAGATAACACAGCCGAGATTGCTCAAGCGACGATTCAAGAAGCAATCTGCTCAGATACACTGTTCATCATTAATGACCACCAAGTCAATCGCGGTAAAGTTGCCCTACTCAACGAAGAAATGCGTCATGTTAGCTCGGACATTACCGCACTGAGTGATACATCGGCATTGATTTCTTGCGATTCTCTGTTGCTAGCTAGTCAGCATTATCAAAATGAGAAGGTTGGAGTGGTTAACGCGACATATCAAATAATGAGTACCGATAACCAAGGTGAAGCAGCGTACTGGCAATACCAGTCTCGAGTGAAGCACCAAGAATCCTTGCTGGGTTCAACGATTGGCTCTCACGGTGCGTTTTATACATTCAGAACCCACCTATTTGAACCACTTGAAGTCAGCACCATCAATGACGATTTTATTCTCCCTATGAGAATCGTTTTGCGAGGCTATAACGCTATCTACGAATCTAACATGCTGGCTCTTGAACTCGAACAAAGCTCAGACGACGCAGACTTCAAGCGACGCCTAAGAATTTCAGCGGGTAACATGCAGCAGCTCATGCAATTAAAGAAATTACTGCTACCTCGCTATCGTGGCACTGCCTTTGCATTTCTATCGGGAAAGGTTCTGCGCTTAGCAACACCCTATTTGATGATTGTTTGCTTGGTTTGTTCACTACTACTGGCACACAACCCGCTGTTTCAAATAATGCTGCTCGCTCAAGCCTGTGTTTATGGTATCGCACTTGTCACTTACTTGGTGCCTGCACTTAACACAGTCAAGCCTTTTAAACTGATTAGCTACATCGTCATTGGTCATCTCGCCAATTTCATCGGCGGTATGAAGTATTTGCTAGGAATGGAAAATGGACGTTGGAAACGCGTCAACCAATAAGGAAAGAATCATGAAAAACTCACGCTACGATTCAAATGTATGCCACGCGAAAAGAACGTTTGATGTACTGGTTGCAATGTTTATTTTGCTCGTCACTGCACCGCTATTCCCATTTATCGCGCTAGCTATAAAAATCACATCGAAAGGCCCAGTGATCTATCGTCAACTGCGTGTTGGGCGCTGTACACCAGAAAAAATGGATCTTTTTCAAATCATGAAATTTCGCACCATGTATATTGATGCGGAGCAACGCTCCGGTGCAGTTTGGGCAACCGAAAATGATCCTCGAATCACACCAGTAGGACGTTTTTTACGTAAGACGCGTTTAGATGAGTTACCACAGCTGTTTAATGTGTTGAGAGGTGAAATGTCGATGATCGGGCCACGTCCAGAGCGCCCTGCTTTCTACCAAAAGTTGGAAGATGAAATCCCTTATTTTGTAGAACGCACATATGGCGTATTACCGGGAATTACGGGCCTAGCGCAAGTTAACCAAGGCTATGATGCTTGCATTGAAGATGTACGACGTAAAGTTGGTTTTGATCACAGTTACGCACTAAGCTTAGGTTCGTTCTACTCTTGGATTTCAATGGACCTTTCAATCATGAGCAAAACATTCGTTGTGATGATTGACGGACGAGGTCAGTAACCCCTAGTTCTGGTAACGGTCACTCTTGCCACTGGCGTCGCATCTTTTCGATGGTCGCTGGTGGCACATCATGAATACTTTGATACGCGCCGCGACACACATTAACTTCCACCTCAATGCGCTTCTTCACGCAGTAGTCCAAGTAACGCTTCATCTCCCAGTGCCGAACAAACGTATTACTCACAATCACGACTTTTCCTTTGTTCAACCACTTTCGAGTTTGCTGAAAACACCATTCGTGCGCTTGGGGCAATTGAGTCGGGTTAAAGTGATAATCACCTTCATCATTTTCAAAATACATGTCAGCTTCAAAATGCTTAGCACCAAGCTCTATTGCCAGTTGCTTTGCTAAGGTTGTTTTACCTGAACCTGGAAGTCCACGAATAAGAATGAGTTTAGCCAGTGACATAATGCTGTTAAATGAGGTGGGAATAAGCCCAAACTGTAACGGAATTATTGAAAAAGAAAAGTAGAAATAAAAAATGCCGAGCGCATTAGGCTCGGCATTTAAATTCAATAGTGGATAGTGTTTATTTGTAAGCTGACAGTTCGGTTCTTAACCCTTTAACCAAGCTTACACACATCAACAACAGAACAAAGGTAAACGGTAATCCCGTTGCAACCACACCTGACTGCAATGCTTGCAAGGCTTCTTTGCCACCAACCCAAAGCATAACGGCTGCAATTGCACCTTCAATACAAGCCCAGAAAATACGCTGTGGAATTGGTGCATCAATCTTACCACCCGCAGTGATACTATCGATAACCAGTGAGCCAGAGTCTGATGATGTAATAAAGAACACCAGAATCAGCACGATAGAAAGCATTGAAATCACTGAGCTATACGGTAGCGCATCGTAAACATGGAACAGAGTCAGTGAAATATCAGTTAGACCATTTGCACCTAGCTCCCCCACTTTATTCACCACTTGGTCAAGCGCGATACCACCGAATACAGACATCCAAATCAAGGTAACTACAGTAGGAATAACGATCACTGCGAACAGGAATTCTCGAACCGTACGACCTTTAGACACACGCGCGATAAACATACCAACAAACGGTGACCAAGATACCCACCAAGCCCAGTAGAATACCGTCCAGCCGTGCATCCAAGTTTCATCTTCACGACCGTGGGGGTTGCTCAACGGAATAATATTTTCAATGTAAGCCATTGTTGTGTCGCGTAGCGAACCCCACGCCGTATCAAACGTGATAAAGGTAATGAAAATAAGCAGGGCAAACGCAACCACCATATTGACGTTACTCAGTAGCTTAACACCACCATCAATACCACGAATTACTGATAGCACCGCGATAAAGGTAACAAAGGTGATCACAATCATTTGTGTACCAATGCCGCCTTCTAGACCAAAGACATGGTTAATACCACTGGTCGCCTGCTGAGCACCGAGACCCAGCGACGTTGCAAGACCAAACAGCGTGGATAAAACGGCAAGAATGTCGATAACATGCCCTAACCAACCCCATGCTCGGTCACCAAAAATTGGATAAAACGCCGCGCGCAATGAAAGCGGTAAACCTTTGTTAAAAGCAAAAAACGCAAGTGCTAGTGCAACGAGTGCGTAAATACTCCAACCATGCACACCCCAGTGGAACATGGTGGCACCCATCGCGAGAGATTTCGCTTCTTCTGTGTATGGCACTGCGTTCAGTGGCATTCCCCACCAATCAGTGAAGTACGCGGTCGGCTCCGCCACACTCCAGAACAGAAGGCCAATACCCATACCAGCAGCAAAGAGCATCGACAACCAAGAAACGGTTGAGTGATCCGGCGTTGCTTCTTTGCCACCTAAGCGGATTTTACCCAGCGGAGAAAAAAGAAGAGCAACAGCGAATAATAAGAAGAAGTTTGTCGACCACATAAAGAACGCATCAAACTGTTCGATAATTCCGTTTTTCAGACCGTTTAATACATCACGAGCAGTGGTTGGCTCAACAAGAAGAAGTGAAATTAGACAGAAAACAACGAGACCCGCACTGATGCCAAAAACGGGGTTATGTATGTCGAATCCCCACTTTTGAACGTTGTCCTGTCCAACCTGATAGTCTGTTGTGTCGATACTATATTTTTTAAATGCATTATCCATAAATACAAATTTAACGTGAATTTGAAACGCCCCTCAGGTGAGAAGAACTCCAATACCGCCCTCCATTAATTTGAACTCTAAAGTTTTAAAGCGGGGCGAAGTTTAGCAGTAATCACATATTTTTGCAAAAAATCGCCATTTATTGCATTTTTGGCTCAGTTAAAGGCAGATGAGAACAAAGTAATATCAACACAAAAATTATGAGGTCTAACGATTGATTTTATCGTAATTTGATCGTTCGAAAAGCACTGGAAATACTTGCGCTCTGTGGCTTTATCATTGATGGACGCGTAAATTGAGATAAGTAACACTGACTTGGTTTCAAAGCTAGCGATGAAACCATGTCAGTAAAGTTTTCATATAGATTGAGTATTATAGGAAATGGAAGGTAATATTCCCCGTCACACTGCTCACGGTGTCACTATCGCTGTCAATATCCACGCCAAACGCTTGATAGCTTGCCCCAATAGAAACATTATCGAGCAAGAAGTATTCGGCACCGACACCATACATGTAGGAGACACCATCATCTTTATCTAAATTTCTCAGTCCGCCTTCATAATCAACATTGAATGCATTGATGCCACCTTTGGCATAGACATGAAGCGGCCCAAAGTCGATGCTTGGTTTCGCTGCTAAATAGAATGAATCAAAATCAGCACTACCCCTGCTGCCACTCAGTGATAAATCCACCTTGCCGTGGTTAAAGTAACCTGCCTCAATGCCAATGAATGGCAAAATACCAGTACCTACATGAATACCGTAGGTTGTATCGTTTTCGCTATCGATATCAGATTGACCGATTTGACCGCCAGCGTAAATCCATGAGTCTGCCATTGCTGATGTTGAGCACAACGTTAGAGCTAATAACGAGAGTGTTTTTTTCATACTATCCCTTCCTGAGCGATTCCTAAGCGAAACATTACGCAAATATGCGCATTTAATCGCCACTATATATTGGAAAGCATGAGCATTTTAAGATCCAAAAGTGAATAATTTATGTTCAACTTTTGTTTTGTGACTTCCAGACAAAAAAACACCGACATAAAGTCGGTGTTTTTCATATGGGTGTTAGAAAGCTAGACGCTTATAGGAAATGCAGTGTTGCGTTAACAGAGAACGTGCCGATATCGTCTTTACCCGCCGTGTAGTTCATGTAGCTAGCACCAACAGACATCGGACCAAAAATGAAGTACTCAGCACCTACACCGTACATTAGATCCAAATCGTCATCGTCTTTGCCGCCTTTCACTTCTTTGTCCCACTGGTGGAAGCCACCTTTTGCATACACATGCAGTGGACCAAAGTCGATGCTTGGCTTAAGTGCTGCGTAGTAAGACGTTAGCTTAGTGTCTTGACCATTTACGTTAAATTCACCGTGTTGCGTCACACCTGCTTCAATACCAATGATAGGTAGAATGCCTGTACCAACGTGAACAGAGTATGATGTATCCGTCTCACCTTTGTAGTCAGACTGACCTACTGTTGCACCACCGTAAATCCAAGAATCTGCCATTGCCGCAGAAGATGCGCCAAGTAGCGCCACTGCTAATAGAGTTTTTTTCATCATCTACCTTTACTCTTTATTATTCCCACGTCTGCATAACTCAGTCGTTGGTACTACAAATAAAGGGAGGCGAACCATTGCCTCCCAGAACTAAAAATTTACGCTTATTGAGTTACTAGCAATTAGTGTACCAGTAACCTCATACGCGATAATTACAAATCTGACGCTATTTTACTGGTTGATTAGCAAGCATCAATCGCGTTTTTGACTCGTTTATCAGAAACAGGATAAGGAGTGCCTAATTGTTGAGCAAAGTAACTCACGCGAAGCTCTTCAATCATCCAACGCACTTCTTTTACGTTTTCAGGAATGGCCACGCCTTTCGGGATCTTGTTCAGCAACTCCTTATAGTCTTGAGTCACAGATTCAATCTTCAGCATATGTAAACGATCTTTGTTTGGATCGATTGGCAACTTCTCCATACGACGCTCTATCGCACGCATGTAGCGAAGAATATCCGGCAAGCGTTTCCAGCCACATTCCGTCGCAAAACCTTTGAAGATCAAGCCTTCAATTTGTGCTTTGATATCCGACAGAGCAAACGCCATTGTGAAGTCGATTTTGCCTTTTAGCTTCTTATTGATGCTGAACGCCGTTGTCAGAATAGTCTCAACCTGTTTCGCGATCTCTACGACGGTATCACCCAGTTCAGCACGAACGTGTTCTTTCAACGCTTCGAACTTCTCTGGCTCCCAAACTAAGCCACCCTGCTCTTCAATAAGCTTATCGACACCACAGGCGATACAGTCATCAATCAGATCAAGCACTTTGCCGTAAGGGTTAAAATACAAACCCAACTTCGATTTGTTCGGTAAGTTAGCGTGCAAATATTTAATTGGAGACGGCACATTCAACAAAATCAAACGACGCTGACCAGCACGCATTGCCGTTATCTGCTCGTACTCCGTTTCGTAGAGTTTGATTTCAACGCTGTCTTTGCTATCAACAAGTGCTGGATACGCTTTTACATCGTAGCCACCACGTTTTTGTTGATACACTTTCGGCAATTCACCGAAGCTCCACGTATGCAGACCTTGCTGTTCAATATCGTCATCCGCCACTTTGGAAAGCGTTTCTTGAACTTTGTCTTTCAAGCTCTCTTTCAATTCGTGAAGGTCTTTATGTTCCTTCAGTTTGCGATTTCGATGATCAACCGCTCGGAACGTTACTTTCAAGTGCTCAGGCACCTGTTCCAAGTTCCAGTCTTCACGCAATACTTCTACACCCGTCATACGGCGCAGTTCTTTTTCTAGCGAGTCTAGCAGCGGTGCTTCCATTGGTGTTACACGTGCTAAGAATGCATCGGCATAGTTCGGCGCAGGCACAAAGTTCTTACGAATCGTCTTCGGCAGCGATTTAATCAAACTAACAATAAGCTCATGACGCAGACCAGGGATCTGCCAGTCAAAGCCCGCTGGCTCAACTTGGTTTAAAATCGGCAACGGCAAATGCACTGTGACACCGTCACTATCATCGCCCGGTTCAAATTGGTAACTCAACTTGAGCTTCAAACCATTTTGATGCCAGAAGTTCGGGTAATCCAAATCGGTCACATGGCTAGCATCACCCTTGAACAGCATCTCTTTTTCAAAGTTCAGCAGTTCAGGATCTTCTTTCGATGCTTTTTTCCACCACGTATCGAAATGTTTACCAGACACCACTTCGGTACCAACACGTTGGTCATAGAAATCAAACAGCTCATCATCATCCACCAAGATGTCACGACGACGAGATTTGTGTTCAAGCTCTTCCACTTCTTGCAGAAGCTTACGGTTTTGTTTAAAGAACGCGTGTTTGGTTTCCCACTCACCTTCAACCAATGCACTACGAATAAAGATTTCGCGGCTAACGGTCGGATCGATACTGCCGTAGTTCACCAAACGTTTCGGTACGATTGGCACGCCGTAAAGCATGACTTTTTCGTGCGCCATCACCGCCGCGCGTTTCTTCGACCAATGCGGTTCGCTGTAACTGCGCTTGATAAGGTGTTTGGCTAATGGCTCAATCCACTCCGGCTGAATCTTGGCAATGATACGGCCCCAAAGTTTCGAGGTTTCCACCAACTCGGCTGACATTATCCACTTAGGTTGTTTCTTAAATAGACCCGATGCAGGGAAGATATGGAAACGAGCATTGCGCGCGCCTTGATATTCATTCTTTTCTTGGTCTTTCATACCGATGTGCGACAACAAACCAACCAAGATCGCACTGTGTACACCATGGTAAGAAGCAGGCTCATCGTTAAGTTTGAATTCCATCTCACGCATCGACTGATGAATTTGGAAGTACACGTCTTGCCACTCGCGAACGCGCAAGTAGTTCAAATAATCTTGCTTGCACTGTTTGCGGAACTGGTTGCTAGACAACGCTTTTTGCTGCTTTTGGATGTATTCCCACAAATTCACAAACGTCAGGAAGTCCGACTCTTCATGGAAGAAACGACGGTGCTTATCATCTGATGATTGTTGTTTGTCTGAAGGACGCTCGCGTGGATCTTGAATCGACAAGGCCGCTGCAATGATCATCACTTCTTTAAGCGCACCATATTTTGGCGCTTCCAATACCATACGCGCCAAGCGTGGGTCGATTGGCAAACGAGCTAATTGGCGACCGATGGAAGTCAGGCGTTTTTTCGGGTCTTTTACCTCAGAATTAATCGCGCCAAGCTCTTCCAGCAAACGAACACCATCTTGGATGTTACGTTTGTCCGGAGCTTCCACAAATGGGAAGGCTTGAATGTCGCCCAAGCCAAGAGCGGTCATCTGTAAGATAACCGATGCTAGGTTGGTACGCAGGATCTCGGGATCGGTAAACTCTGGGCGCGACTCAAAATCTTCCTCAGAGTACAGACGGATACAGATACCCTCTTCCACACGACCACAACGACCTTTACGTTGGTTCGCACTCGCCTGAGAAACCGGCTCGATTGGAAGACGCTGAACCTTAGTTCGGTAACTGTAGCGGCTAATGCGCGCCGTGCCCGGGTCGATAACATACTTGATGCCCGGAACGGTTAGCGAGGTTTCTGCCACGTTGGTTGCCAGTACAATTCGGCGACCAGCATGAGGTTGGAAAATCTTGTTCTGCTCGCCCGCCGACAAACGCGCGTAAAGCGGCACAATTTCCGTGCTCTTCAGATTACGTTTGGACAATGCATCTGCGGTATCACGAATTTCACGCTCACCGTTCATGAAGATCAGGATGTCACCTAAACCTTCATCGCACAATTCGTCTACCGCTTCGAAGATGCCTTCAAGTTGGTCACGATCATTGTCGTCATCACCGCTTAGTGGGCGGTAACGGGTTTCTACTGGGTA
Organism: Vibrio sp. A1-1; assembly: GCF_021728175.1. NCBI lineage: Bacteria > Pseudomonadati > Pseudomonadota > Gammaproteobacteria > Vibrionales > Vibrionaceae > Vibrio > Vibrio sp. A1-1. Next base: position 97,174 of record NZ_JAKKCL010000005.1, on the reverse strand, counting down.
AGTACGACCTGACACTTCAATAATTGGTGCATTGTTGAAGTGTTTTGAAAAACGCTCTGGGTCGATGGTTGCCGACGTGATAATTACTTTCAAATCAGGACGGCGTGGTAGCAACTCTTTCAAGTAACCCAAGATGAAATCGATGTTAAGGCTGCGCTCGTGCGCTTCATCGATAATAATGGTGTCGTATTGATTCAAGAAACGGTCATGCTGAATTTCAGCCAACAAGATACCGTCCGTCATCAATTTGATTTGGGTATTTTCAGAGATCTGATCGTTGAATCGAACCTTGTAACCAACAAACTCACCAAGCTTGGTTTCCATCTCTTCAGCAATACGGTTCGCAACCGAGCGCGCCGCAAGACGACGAGGCTGAGTATGACCAATCAAACCGAATTTGCCACGACCAAGTTCTGCACAGATCTTTGGCAACTGAGTGGTTTTACCTGAACCGGTTTCACCCGCGACGATAACCACTTGGTTTTCTTCAATCGCTTTAGCGATGTCGTCACGCTTTTGGCTGACGGGCAGAATTTCTGGGTATTCAATCGTTGGTTTGTAGTTGCTGCGTTGTTCCGCAACCATCATTGATTTGGCAATGTCGAGTGCAATTTCATCAAACACAGCATTACGTGCTGCGTCTTTCTTAATTTTGCTCGCACCAGAAATGCGTTTACTTAAACGGAAGCGGTCACGCATCATGCACTGGCTTAACGCTTTGCGTAGAGACGCCGCGCTATTCACTTGAGCCTGAGGTGCTTTATCTTGTTTCGCTGTCGCCTTTTGCACACCATTTGACGGTGTCGCTTGCTCTTCAGCGGGATTCTTTTTTGGGGGCTGTGACGAAGTCAAAGCGTTTCCTATTCTTTTCATTACAAAAACTGCGCGGATTGTATCACACAAGATCTGCAACAAGATAACCGAAACCACATTCAAATTTTTCGAACATGTTCAGCGAATCCCTATACTTTTTAACCAACGTGCCTCGCTTATAATGGCTCCCATAGTCAAAAGCACTTATTTAAGGAATAACCATTATGTCTCGTGTACTAGCTCTAAAATCAAGCATCCTTGGCGACTACTCTCAATCAAACAAACTGGTTGAAGACTTCATCAAAAATGTGGACCAAGACAAGCTAACTGTTCGTGATTTGGCTGCCAACCCATTACCAGTTTTGGACTTCGCCGTTGCCACTGCACTTCGCGCAACGGAAGATCTTTCACAAGAACAACAAGCGGTTGTCGAACTGTCGGATACCCTTATTGAAGAAGTAAAAGCCGCAGACACTTTGGTTATTGCCGCACCAATGTATAACTTTACAATTCCAACTCAGCTTAAAAACTGGATTGATTTGATTGCTCGTGCTGGCGTGACATTCAAATACACTGAAAACGGCGTTCAAGGCCTGATCGAAGGTAAGAAAGCGATTGTCATCACGACTCGCGGTGGTATCCATAAAGATTCACCAACTGACAACGTCACACCATACCTGCGTACCGTGCTAGCTTTCGTTGGTATCACTGATGTGGAATTTGTTTATGCGGAAGCGCTAAACATGGGTGAAGATTTCGCTGCGAAAGGCATTTCTGAAGCGCAGAGCCAACTTGCAGCGATAGCGTAAATTAGCCTAACTTCAAGAACAAGTAGAATACAAATAACAAGGGATTGGTTCGCGCCAATCCCTTGTCGATCAAAATACCCTAATCGTGTTTAGAAGTTATCTTATTTCTCCCAGAGCGATTCACTTTCTCTAAGTTGTGTAGCGCTTCGTGATAGAGCTTTTCCAAAGACTGCTCAGCTTCGTTTATCATATTCTCAATCATCGCATCAAACGCGACATCACTCGGAATTTCGAGATCGTCTCCAACGTCAACCTCAAGAGAATTGACGTACAACACTAACCATTCATCACTCTCTAAATGTCCTTCCCCGTGGACGACAAAAAAGCGCTTGGCAAATTCATCGTTGGTACAGTTTATCGCCTCAATTTGAATATTGAATGAGGAGTCGATACTCATGGTGCTCATGCCATCCGATTCATCAGATGCATCACAAACAGCCTTAACTTTGGCACGATACACGAAGGTTCGCGTTGAAAGCAGCATTGTATTATTCATCATTACTCATAATGGGCGATAAAGAAGTCAGTTGCAAATCCGACCTATATGCATCTTACGATGCTCTAAAACTCGAACTGGAAGTAAATGGTATTGTAGTTGCTTCCGCCTTTAATGCGCCCAAACTGGGACGCATTTTCGAAAATCGCTGAGCGGTGATGCAATGAATAACCCACCCACATATTTTCCCAGTTTTTTTGGTTGAATAAGTCACCTATATTTACATCAAACGAGAAGTCTAAGTAGTTCAGTAGCTTACTTGGTGTATAACCCTTGTCTTCCATTTCGGTTCCTTCGATGTAGGTAATGTTGTCGACGTATGACATACCTTCCGCAACACCAAATCGCCAAGTCGTTGGCCAATTAACGGTATAATAAGCCTTAATCGCCATCACGTATTCTGTGCTCGCGGACTGTACACTGGACGACCAGTGATGAACCAAACCTGGTGTTAAATAAATATCAAGAGGATAACCAAACAACTCGTCCGTTAGCGGGTGCCCATAAAACAATGAAGTAAGTTGATTGTCGTATGGGTCTTTTTCTCTCTCAAAGCTAAATATTTCACCAATATTTGAAGGCGTCGCCCAACCATGCGCGATACGTAGGTATGGTTTATTCCTCAGTGTTGATTTCGGAGCTTTGCCTTTATCGTTGAAAAAACCAAAACCGACAAACACTTCACCTTGATATCGGTCTTCTACAAGCTGGCTGTTGTAAGCATTATCATCTAAGCGAGTGACACTCGTCTCCCCCAATAAATACAAGTTGGAAGTCACATGATAACGCGCTTTGATGCCGAGGTTGGCGTCAAGTCCTGCTCCAATTCTTTCCCCAGTAACATCTTTAAACGCATAATATTCACTGTTGAAGTCAGCGTCTTTGTATCGAATCGTGATAGATGGCTCTAACTCCCAATCACCAAACGCATAATTAGCGGCAAGGCGATAATTAGAGTGAAACTGGAGTTCATCGTCCGTCATTAATTCTACTTCTGCGCGCCAGTTGTCGTTAATGCTATAACGAACTTGACCACCGAAGTCGACTCTGTCCCCTTCATTGGCATTTTGTAGCGACATGGGAATATCAACAAATCTCAATCGCATAATCGCACTCGCGCGCCAGTCAGAATCACTCTCGTCATACAGAAAAACGCCGCCTTCAATGCCATTGATATACAAATGCTCGTTTTCAAAGAACATCATTGGTACAAATGTACTCACCGTCGAGTCATTATCGGCGGTATAAAACGGGATCGATGCGGTGCGATACATCGCTGCAATTCCCCACGTTTGCTCTTCTACACCATACGCAGAAGAAGCCATCGCAGCTAAAGGCAAAGTGAGTGTTGTTAGAATTAATCTCTTCATGAGTTCGAAAAATGTTGGTTGAGAAGCAGGCAAACATCAATGATTTGCCATTTAAAGCTTATGTTCTTCTGATGATAGCCGTTACAATGACAAATGTTGTCATCCTCGTGACAGTTTGAGTCCCAAGATTATATTAATATTGCACGACTAGATGAGCTTATTTGTGAATATTTTACTATCGTAACAAGCTCTTAAAACTCTAGCTTAGTTCTAAATCAAACATAATGAAGTAAAAAGTGAAAGCATCAGAACTCATCTCTACCTTGAATCATTTACCCGCAGACACGGACCCAGACATTGTGATGGGAGAAGCATGGCTGCCTGAAAGGTTGATAGGGACTCAACTTGATGGTGACATGTTATTTTTGCACTTTGATAATGCTCCAGAAGATGGTCAGGGAGACGAAGAGGGACGCGGCTTCGTCGAGCACGAAATAGATCTAATCAGAACGCGACTTCAGCAGATTTTGGATGAAGACAGTGATAACGCGTCAAAAGCCGATGCCATGCTAGGTTTATTCCTTATGGGACATGAACTTAGCAGTTCACAAGTTATCGAAATATTAGAAGAAGAAGCTGACACATAAGGAGCCGTTTTGCCAGCATTGATGAATACGACTGAAACATCTTCACTTCCTCTTATCGTTGCAGGTCCGATTTTGCGCAAAGTGACCGCAACTGAAATCAATATTTGGCTAGTCACCACCCAACGCTTGGAGGGTATGGTGCAAATTACGGATGAAAACGCCTCCGTCCTTCATCAAGCCCCCTTAAGTGAGCAAAAAGAACAGCTTCAAATCGGTCTCAATGCGTGGTGCTGTTTGTTGCAATTAAAGGGCGAGTTTCCGCCCCATCAAACGTTACGCTATCAAATACAAACGCAACACGGTTTAGTAACGGAACTGCTTCCTCATCTGACTTATGAACGAGATAACTGTCCAAATTTGGGCGTTGAGTTCCTAATCAGCGAAAAAGCAGATTATGTTCTACATGGCTCGTGCCGGAATCCCCACCACTTCAGTAAAGATACATTGGTCGCTTCGGATCATAAAATCGCATCTCAAACCATCGAAGAAAGACCAGATATGCTCATCATGAGTGGTGACCAAATCTACGCAGACCATGTTGCAGGCCCTACTCTGGACGCCATCGAACAAGTCATTGCCCTACTCGGTTTACCGGGCGAAGAATTCGAGCAAGCGCCGATAAAAAATACCAATGCCCTCTACCAGCACTCAGCTTGTTATTATGGTCGGGACAAATTGTTGCCTCATTATGTGAATGATGGCAGTTTACTGAGTACGTTTTTCCCGCACAGAGGGACGCCAATATTCAGCGCCAAAGAGTGTGAAAACCATCTAATAAGCTTTGCCGAATGCTTTGCAATGTACTTATTGGTTTGGTCTCCGACCTTATGGAAGCTTATTCGGACAGATCGCTTATTAGAAAATGAGTTTACTGTCGGTGGAGCAACTCTCGAACCCAAATGGCAACAGCAATGGCGCGAAGAAAAGGCTCAAATAGATAAATTCGTCTCAGGTCTAGATAATGTTCAACGCCTACTTGCTCACATTCCAACCTACATGATCTTTGATGATCACGATGTCACCGACGATTGGAACCTTACCATAGGCTGGGAACAAGCCGCGTACAGCAACGCCTTTGCAAAACGTATTATAGGGAACAGCCTGATTGCCTACTGGCTCTGCCAAGGGTGGGGAAACGCGCCAGAAAAATTCAATGATGAGTTTATGAGTATCGCTCAACGCTTTTTCAACGAGCGTTCCTCACAAACTCAAGATGCATTTATTCAATATTTGTATCGCTTTGAGAATTGGCATTACACCATTCCGACGACGCCAAAAGTTGTCGTGCTAGATACGCGAACCAGACGCTGGCGTTCTGAGTCGAAAATGAACAAGCCCTCTGGGTTAATGGACTGGGAAGCAATGATTGAGTTCCACCAAGAACTTGTTCATCAAGACAAAGTTATCATTGTTTCTGCCGCGCCGATGTTCGGAGTGAAATTTATCGAAGCACTGCAGCGAGTAGTAACGATGCTTGGTAAACCATTGATGGTCGATGCTGAAAACTGGATGGCGCACCCCGGAAGTGCGAATACGCTTATTAGTATTTTTACACATACTAAGACGCCGACCAATTTCGTTATTCTCTCTGGCGACGTGCACTACTCTTTTGCATACGACATTAAGCTTCGCTACCGAAAAAATAGTCCGAATATCTATCAAATCACCTGTAGCGGGATTAAAAATCAGTTCCCAACCCAATTGCTCAATATTTGTGATGGTCTAGATAGACTGCTATATAGCCCTCGTTCGCCTTTAAACTGGTTTACAAAACGTAAGCGGCTAAAGATCTACAAACGCGCACCAAGTACGCACAATTTTTATCGCTTAGTTAACCACAGCGCCATTGGTGAGCTGCGTCTTGATGACGAAGGAAAGCCGAGTCAAATTAGCATTCTAACGAGCGATGGTGAAGAGGTACATTTTCCACCAACTCGTGCAGAAGGCTAAATCTCGCTCCCAAAATGACTTGCCCTTTCTTGAAGGCAAGTCATTTTGACTGAACTTAAAAGTACGAGGGATTTGGGTAGATGAGCAAAGCTCTTGACTGTCAACGGCGTGCTAAATTTGATACCACACCTTGAGATCTACCGTATTTATGACCATGTTAACCAAATAAACAATAGCTCGGTGTTCAATATGTTTAACTCTCTTACCTCATTATTTAAACAGCTCATTGAAGGCTCTGATTTAAGCCAAACCAACACACTCTCTCCGAATATGGCTATCGCGTGCTTGCTGTGTGAAGTATCTGGCGCCGACCATAACGTCGATGATAAAGAGCAAGAAACAAAGCGCTCATTATTGATGAAGCTCCTGTCATTAAATGAAGAAGAATCAAATGCTTTGTTAGAGCAAGCGCAACAGAAAATAAAAGACTCCGCGTCTCTGTACGATTTTACTTCTCAACTGAGAGAATTGACTCAAGAAACACGCTACAACTTAATCAAAAGCATGTGGGAAGTGGCGTATGCCGATGGCGAAATTGATCCACTAGAAGATGCTGTGATCCGCAAAACAGCAGAACTACTCTACGTTGATCACAGTGAGTTCATTCGAGCAAAATTGCAATCTCAGTAAGGAAACAAGGTAAACATGTAAGTCACGCAAGCTATTTCAAGTCTACCGTGAAATGATGGCGAAGATTGGGTTCTATAGCCATAAAAAAACGCGCATTACGCGCGTTTTTTCGATAAGCCAACGACATTGTTATTAAAATACTGGTCAAGATATGAATATGTTTGACGAGCTCTACACTAAACAGATTCCATGACAAAACAACAATGGTTGAATGACGATTTGATTACAAGTTTGCCTATCTATATCGGACCATTAAAGCATAGTCAGAGCAAGCTTCGCTAAATTGTAGGCATCCACATAACCAGAATGTTGGCGCCCTTCCCAATCAATGCCTTTTGCTTCTTGAGCTGCTCGGTGACCAATACGCTTATCCTTAAGACGATTTTGAATGCGATAAAGCGTCGCTAAGTTGATGAACTCCGTAAATGGCGCTTCAATACCTTTTTGCTTACACTCTTCAAGCAGGATGAGGTCATCTCGGCCCCATGATGCATAAATCTTGTTTCGACCACCAAAGTTCTTAACCATGGATTTAAGCACTTCTTCTAATGGGCGCCCTTGTTTTTCAATTTTACGCGGCGTAATACCTGTTAGCTCGGCACAAAACAGCGAAACTTCATCATGTTCAGGTTTTACGTAGTATTGAGCTCGCTTGACTATCTCGCCTCTAGACAAATCTATTTCAGCCAACCCAACTTCGATAATTTCACCCGTGCTGCCGACACCATTTTCGTTCCAGCAACACATTTCTAAATCGAAGCATACAATACGGTTATGGTTCATAGTTTGTCTTGATTCCTAACATAAAATTTTAAAGCGTGCGATTCTACCGTAACACGGTGTAAAACTCGAATTTGCGCGCCCATTTAATCGCCAATCGACACATTATTACGACCGTTTTTTTTACTCAAATAAAGTTGATTATCCATTTTGTGATACAAGCTTTCAGGATCTTCATCTTTATGGACAGCCGCGCCAATACTTAACGTGCAAATGATTGAAGCATCGCCATAGTCAAAAGCCGTACTTGCCACGATGCTCCGCAACTTTTCCAGATAAGCTTCCAGTGCTTCTTTATCAATGACTTTAGAAATAATACAGAACTCATCACCACCAGCACGATAAAATCGGTCTCCAGGCTTTAGATTTGCACTAACTAGCTTAGTCACATGCTGCAATGCTTCATCGCCCCCTAAATGACCGTGCTTGTCATTGATAACTTTGAAGTGGTCGATATCAAAACCAACCAATGCGAAGCTAACACCTTTGTTTATCTGGCTAAGCAAATGATCGTTAAACGCTCGGCGATTGAGTAACTGAGTTAGAGGGTCACGCTCAGCCATCCTTTTTAATTCGACGGTTTTAAGCTCTAACATGACCGCCAAGCGCTCTTTTTCTCGTGACTGCAAATTCACAATCCAACTAATCAAAAAGGCGATTACCAACCCGGCTAATGTCGTGCCCGCTAAAATAGAACGCTCCCAAGCAGAGACGGCATCAGAAAGTTTAAAATCAATCCGCCACTCACGATTAGGCAGTTGAATGGTACGGCTTATAACCGTCCCTCGAATGTTGTCCCAGTTTGAACTTTGGAAGAGAACGGGGTCATCTGCTGCGTCAAAGCCTAAATCTTCTACGCGCACCGACATATCTAGCTCAGTCGCGGTTTTCGTGATCAAATCCTCAAAGTAAACTGTACTTCGAATCACCCCTGTCACTACACCTAGTAAATGTTGGTTCTCGAAGTCAAACACTGGATGGAACACTAGCAGCCCAGTTTTAGGAATGGACTTGTCATACCCATCTTGCAGTAAGCGAACTTTATCCGAGACATTCGCTCGCCCATTTGTGGATATATCATCCAAGATGAGATCGAAGCGTTTACGTGAAAAATAGAAACCTAGTAGAGAAAGGTTTTCTGGTGTTCTTGGATAAATATCCGATGCGATAAAAATTGGCTCTTTGTGTTCAAAAATGTACCCGTAGGTTTTGGGGCCATCTTTAGGAACGGTAAACGGTTGGAAATCAGGAAATGTTTGACGGGTCTTTAAAATATGCTCATCAAGGTCGTCGAATTCGACTTTTTGCATCCATTGAAGTCCAATTAGACTTCGCGAGCTATTGATTACTTGTTCCGCATACATTGGGAACGAAGACCAATAGGTGCGTTCAATCGAATGAAAAAAGTTTGCACCTGCACCAATGAACTTTAAATCATTTTCGACGTTCGCTTTCAGTGATTCTGCTTGTCGGTCAGCTAAAGTATCAAACGTCGTCTGCGTATACCGTTGCTGCATCGTATAAGCAGCACCGACCACACCAGCAGTGACACACAACGTCGCTGCAAAAGCTAGAATAGAGTCTGAATGTCGTTTGATAACGCTCTTGTGAGCGGTGCTTTGTGTCATATCGTAATTTTGATACTTCCGTAAGTTAAACTTCGGGATCTATTGAAATACTGCGTTAGCAACGCACAAACATCAAGCAACAACCTATGCTGGGCAGTCCGATCGTCGATTTTTCACGCTGTTCGTACGGTATAGTCACGAATTATTACAGCCTTAAGCCTTGAATATGCTACCATCCGTCATCATTTTAATGTCTAAACTTGGTGCAAGATCGCAAAGACGATCGTTTTAGTGAACACATATGAGCCAATACTGAGCACCAATAATCAATAGAAAGAGAAAAAACGTCATGAACATTGATTTGAACCTAATTCCTCAAACGTTCGATATGCTTCACGCTGGCCTAACCGCATCGAGCGTTTTGCTTCTTTTAGTCGCGGTCTCTCGCAAATCAAAAGTGGTTGAGAAAGTCGTAGAAAAACCGGTCGAGAAAATCGTCGAAGTTGAGAAGCCAGTTGAGAAGATCGTCGAAGTAGAAAAAGTCGTTGAAGTTGAGAAAGTCGTTGAAAAAGTGGTTGAAGTTGAATCGAAACTTGCAACAGCATCAACGGACTCTGCAATGCAGCTGCTTTCTATCATGCAGCAAGAAGCTCGTCTGATCGACTTCCTACAAGAAGACCTAACGTCATTCTCTGATGAAGAAGTAGGCGCAGCAGCTCGCGTAATTCATACTGGTGGCCAGAAAGTATTGAACGATTACGTAACACTTGCGCACGTTCGCAACGAAGACGAAGAAACTCGTATTACGGTTGAAGAAGGCTTCAACCCACAAGAAATCCGCCTTACTGGCAACGTGACAGGCAGCGCGCCATTCCAAGGCACGTTAGTGCACAAAGGCTGGAAGGCAACATCGATGAACCTTCCTAAGCTGGCAGAAAACTACGATGCATCTGTGATTGCTCCAGCCGAGGTTGAGCTGTAATGGAACACATGAACCAAGAAAACCATTCTCAAGAAGCGTCTGTTGAAACTCAACAGACGCCTAAATTCAGTGTTGGTATCGACTTAGGTACAACACACTGTGTAATGTCTTTTGTTGATACACACGACGAAGATGCTCGCGTAGAAGTAATGCCTATCCCGCAGCTGACTGCGCCGGGTACGGTAGAGACTCGTAGCCAATTAGGCTCTTTCCTATACCAACCACACGAACACGAAATGAACCCGCAATCACGCGTTCTTCCGTGGTCGAGCGAGCCAAAAGCTCTAGTTGGTGCAATTGCACGTAACCTAGGTTCAAAAACACCAATTCGTCTTGTTGCAAGTGCGAAATCTTGGCTTTGCCACGGTGGTGTAAACCGTCGTGACGCATTCCTACCAGCAGGTAGCCCTGAAGAAGTGGAAAAAGTATCCCCTCTTCGCGCGACAGAGCTTTACCTAGAGCACCTAAAAGATGCTTGGAATCACGCGAACCCAAATCACAAACTTGCCGATCAAGACGTTACCATTACGGTTCCGGCTTCTTTCGATCCTGCTGCTCGTGATCTAACTGCAGAAGCAGCACGCAACGTTGGTTTTGTGCACCTAACGCTTCTAGAAGAGCCACAAGCTGCACTTTACAACTGGATTGATAACAGCAACGACAAATGGCGCGACGAAGTTGAAGTTGGCGACATCGTGCTTGTGGTCGATATCGGTGGTGGTACAACTGACCTTTCTTTGGTTGAAGTAACTGAAGACGACGGCAACCTAACTTTGAACCGCATCGCGGTAGGTGAACACATCCTACTTGGCGGTGACAACATGGATCTTGCACTTGCGTACCGCTTGAAGATGAAGCTAGCGCAAGAAGGCAAAGAGCTACAGCCATGGCAAGTTCAGGCGATGACGCACGCATGTCGCGATGCGAAAGAAGCGCTCTTGAACGACAGCGAACTTCAGTCAGTGCCAATCGTAGTACCAAGCCGCGGTTCTAAACTGCTTGGCGCAACACTGAAAACAGAACTAACTCAAGAAGAAGTACAACAAACATTGGTTGACGGCTTCTTCCCTCAAGTTGCGATTACGGACCACCCTGTTCAACGTAACCGTGGTGCACTAACGCAAATGGGCCTGCCTTACGCACAAGATGCGGGTATTACTCGCCACATTGCAGCATTCTTGTCTAAGCAAGCACACGCGCAAAGCGGTGTTGAATCAGCGCAAGCTCAAGATTTCAACCCATTTGCAAACATGCCAGGTATGCCAGGGGCGGATGCAGCGCAATCGGCTGACTTCATCAAACCAACGGCAATCCTATTCAACGGTGGTGTGCTGAAATCGAAACTTCTAGCAACTCGTCTAGAAGACACGATCAACGAATGGCTAATTGAAGCAGACGCAGAAATGGCGAAACGCCTAACAGGTGTGGATCTAGACCTTGCAGTTGCTAGCGGTGCGGCTTACTACGGCTCTGTGCGTCGTGGTCAAGGCGTTCGTATCCGCGGCGGTATTGCTTCGGCGTACTACGTGGGTATCGAAAGTGCGATGCCTGCGATTCCGGGCATGGCGCCTCCAATGGAAGCACTGTGTGTAGCACCATTTGGTATGGAAGAAGGCTCAAGCGTTGACGTACCAAGCCAAGAGTTTGGTTTGATCATCGGCCAGCCAGTTAACTTCCAATTCTTCGGCTCAACCGTTCGTCGTGACGACCTAGCAGGTACTCACTTAGACTACTGGGCACCAGAAGAGCTTGAAGAGCTTCCAGAAATTCAAGTAACGCTGCCTGTATCTGAAGGTCGTCGTGAAGGTGAAGTGGTTCCAGTTACCCTAGCCTCTCGCGTCACAGAGCTTGGTACGCTTTACTTAGAAGCCATTGCCGCTGATAACGGGCAAAAATGGCATGTTGAGTTCGATGTGCGCGAAGACGCGAAAAGTGACTCAAACGAAGAACAATAATTAGAAGTCAAACGGCATCCAATCGGGTGCCGTTTTTAAATACACGAAGGTTTGGTTTTGTATGGCATCTCCTCGTTTTCTTGTTGGTATTGACCTTGGCACCACAAACACTGTGGTGGCCTACTGTGAAATAACCGACAACCTTGAACAATCCGAAGTATCCCTATTTGACATTGACCAACTGATTGGTCCGGGCGAAGTCGTTCGTAAACCACTTCTGCCCTCTTTCCGCTATCATCCAGCTGTAGGTCAAATCTCCCCTTCTGACCTCACTCTTCCTTGGGACAACGAACCTGTTGCCGGCGACATTAACAATGTAATCGTTGGTGAATGGGCTCGCGAATTAGGCGCGAAAGTAGAAGGCCGTCAGGTATCCAGCGCGAAAAGCTGGCTCTCACATCAAGCGGTTGATCGTAACTCAGACATTCTTCCTTGGGCTGGTGCGCAAGACGTGGATAAAGTCTCGCCAGTTATTGCCAGCGCAAGTTACCTCAATCACATTCGTCAAGCATGGAACTACCGACATCCTAGTAACAAGCTAGAAGACCAAGATGTGGTTGTGACCGTTCCAGCATCGTTCGATGAAACCGCTCGTAAGCTCACGCTTGAAGCCGCAGAGTTGGCAGGTTTAAAGAAAATCGTCCTGCTCGAAGAGCCACAAGCCGTATGTTACGACTGGTACGCACGCCATCAGAAAACCGCAGCTGATGAGCTCAAAGAGTTACCGCTGATTCTGGTGTGCGATGTGGGCGGTGGTACCACCGACTTAAGCTTGATTGAAGCAAGTTTCTCTTCTCAAGATGAGCTAGCCCTTGATCGTATTGGCGTTGGCGAACACTTGATGCTGGGTGGTGATAACCTCGACTTAGCATTAGCACACCTTGCAGAAAGCCGCTTCAATCAAAGTAAGAAGCTCACTGCAGCAAGCCTAACAAAGCTAATTCAGCAAACACGTAAAGCGAAAGAGAACCTGCTTTCAGCGAGCGCACCTGACGAAGTGAAGATCACCATGTTAGGTAGCGGCTCTAAGCTACTTGGGGGCACAAAGAGTATTGCTCTAAGCAAACAAGAAGTGCACCAAATCGCATTAGATGGCTTCTTCCCGCTTTCTGATTTCAGTGACGTACCAGACAAACGTCGTAGCGCGGTTGTCGAGTTTGGCCTTCCATACGTTGCTGACCCAGCGGTGAGCAAGCACGTTGCCGAGTTCTTAACTCAGCACCAGCAAGTCGCTCGTGCCGCTCTTGGCATTGAAGACGATAAACAAAACGCGATTCCAGTTGGCGTGTTGTTGAACGGAGGCGTGTTTAACAGTGATCTGGTGACTGAACGTGTCACCGCCCTACTTTCTGACTGGCGCGGCGCACCAGTTACGGTATTAGATAACCCACATCCAGATTGGTCTGTTGCATTAGGTGCTGTAGCATTTGGTAAAGCGCGTCGTGGCGCACAACTGAAAATTGGTGGTGGTGCAGCGCGTTCTTACTTCTTGCATCTTCAAGAAAAAAACAAAATGGGTAAAGCCCTCTGTTTACTTGCAAAAGGAACAGAAGAAGGCCATGAGATCCGTTTAAGCGGTCGTCGTTTCTCGCTCACTCTTGGAGAGCCAGTCCGCTTTAACCTGCTGACTTCTACCCACGATACCTTAACCAATAACACCGCCATTCAAAATGGCGTGATGGTTGATGTTGACCCAGACTTGTTTGCTCCGCTACCGCCTTACATCACGACACTTGAAGGTGAAGGCGCAGAGTTACAAGCTAACCAGAAAGAGCGTGTAGAAGTGCAACTGGCGTGTCAGTTGACTGAAGTTGGCACTCTTAAGATGGAGTGTGTCAGTGCAGAAGACGACAACAAACGTTGGGAGCTGGAATTCGAAGTTCGTAACAAGCAAACCGACGACAGTGAACAAGTTAAACTTCACCCTAAGTTGAACGAATGTAAGGAGCTGATCGCTCGCCTTTACAGCGGTAACAAGAAAAGCGCAGAAGGCAAAGAGATCAAAACCTTAGCCAAAGACCTTGAGAAGAAGCTCGGCAAACGTGACGAATGGGACTTCACCACACTCCGTCAACTTTTCGATACTTTTGCACAAGGTCGTAAGCGTCGCCGTCGTTCTGAACAGCACGAGAAAAACTGGCTTCGTTTGGCTGGCTTTGCACTGCGTCCGGGCTTTGGCGATCCAACAGACTCTTGGCGTATTGAGCAAGTTTGGGGACTGTATCAACAAAATATTCAGTTCAAAAACCATCAAGGCTGGACAGACTGGTGGGTATTCTGGCGACGTATCGCGGGCGGTCTAAGCCAAGAACAACAAGAAACCATTTTGGCAGACATCGCAAAATATCTGCATCCCGGCGCGATGAAAAACCCACAATCCGCCAAAGCGGCACAAGACATGGGTTACGAATCCATGGTGCGTCTTTCAGCCTCGCTAGAGCATCTAGAAGTGGAAGATAAAGTTCTATTAGCAACGTGGTTCTTGAGTAAAGCGATCAACCAAAACCAGTTTGAACAAGCGCACTGGTGGGCGATGGGACGTTTGGCTTCTCGCACACCACTTTATGGCAGCCAGCACAACGTCATTCCTCGTGAACAAGCAGAACAGTGGTTGCCTAAGTTGTTAGAGCAGAACTGGCAGAAAGAGCCAATGATCGCTTTCGCAGCCGTAATGATTTGTCGTAAGACGGGGGACCGCCTGTTTGATATTTCTGACGACTACCGTGAGCAGGTCTTGGTTAAGTTGAAGCAAAGCAAGGTGCCTGAATCTTGGGTATCACTGGTTGAAGAAGTGAAAGAGCTCTCAGAAAGTGAGTCAAAACGTGTCTTCGGTGATGCTTTACCAAGCGGTTTAACGCTGGTTCATCATTAAATCCACTCTACACAAGAACACGAGTTAGACGTACAAAGCTCTTCCGACGAAGGGCTTTGTTGTATCGCATTCTTTTGGTTTTTATCGTGTACAACGCGCTAATTCATTTCTGTCGTAATCACTACATCGCGCGTTTCGTTATCCATATCGCTAATACCGACCACCGACACTTCTCTGTCCGATAGAGTTTCAATTAAGCTGTCTTCTAATCCGCCATCAGCCAGCCAAGTATAAAATTTATCCGCGATACGCTCCGAACCTTCCCCGACAAACGTTAATGTGACCTTCTTCATTTGTGACACTCCATCAATTTACGATTCAGCCACTTAAGCGTAGTATGTTTCGCAAATATCGACATAAACTAGGACTAACTTCTTTTATGAGTATCGAAAAATTTGACGCGATTTATCAACGTGCTGCTAAGCGAAAAGGCGGAAAAGATCAGCTTGAAGCGCTATTGTCTCACCCATTAAGTAAAGAGGAATTAGCAGCGATTCCCGATGACCGTTGGCTCGCCGCTTTTTCGATGAAGGTGTTCCAAAGTGGGATATCGTGGAGCGTGGTTCGCAACAAGTGGCCGAACTTCGAAGAAGTGTTCTTCGGATTTAAGATTGAGCCGTTGTTGATGCTGTCAGACGAGCAATGGGAAACCAAAGCGACCGACAAACGCATCATTCGCCACCTCACTAAAGTCATGTCGATTCCGGCCAACGCTCGCATGATCCATGAAGCAAGAATCGAATATGGCTCGTTCAGTAACATGATTGCTGAATGGCCTCGGGAAAAGATCACGGAACTATGGGGCTACTTGAAGAAGCATGGTAGTCGTTTGGGTGGAAATACAGGCCCTTACACTTTACGCCAAATGGGCGTGGACACTTTTATTCTGTCTAACGATGTCGAAGCTTATTTACGCAACTGCAAGATCATTGAAGGCGGCAAAGACACGAAAAAGTCCTTGGACTCTGCTAATAAAGCCTTTATTCAGTGGCAGCAAGAAAGTGGAAGAAGCTTGACCGAAATCAGTCAAATTATCGCGTTTAGTACTGGTGACAACCGAATTTAAACAAGCACTTTGTAGCTCTGGGGGCGAAATTCCGGCCCCCCTATAACGCATGATATTTGCGCGAATCACTCTACTTTAGCTCTTACTGATATTACTACTTTCTCGATTCCTCCAAAAAATCCCTCCTTAAAGTGGCAAAATCCCCATTCAAATCACAAAAAGTTATCATATCGACAAATTATTTTTCTTGTTCAATATTTTTATTTATCAAATATTTAATTACAAGTGCCCAGTTTTTAGGCACTAAATATTGATGACGCTCAATTGCATTGCGCTGACAAACTGACTAGGATACACGCCCTTCCTGAGTGAACTATCAGAAACTTGATCGAGGAATTTATTCAAATTTCTCAACACTTCGTGAGCACTCACAACAATTGCACTCACTTTATAGATTTAAGGATCAACAGATCCGTTAATACAAATTCGACAGCGCAATAGAGTGCTGACTAGAACAACCATG
Organism: Vibrio sp. A1-1; assembly: GCF_021728175.1. Lineage (NCBI taxonomy): Bacteria > Pseudomonadati > Pseudomonadota > Gammaproteobacteria > Vibrionales > Vibrionaceae > Vibrio > Vibrio sp. A1-1. Next base: position 80,833 of record NZ_JAKKCL010000005.1, on the reverse strand, counting down.
ACGCGATGTCACATGAGTGACTATTTTCGTGGTTTTGTGCTGGAAGTTATTTATTACATCAAGGCTGGTTAAAAGGATGAGCCCCTTGAACGCATTTACTGGAGGACAAGAAATGCCAAAAGGTCTAATGCTGACTGACTTAGCCATCGCTGGCTTACTATTAATTGCAGCAAAAGTAATTCGTGTACATATGCCTTTACTACAACGCATGTACATTCCATCTGCTGTATTGGCTGGGTTATTTGGTCTTATTTTTGGCCCAGCTCTGCTTAACGTATTACCTTGGACAGATACCTTTACCGCAAACGCAAGCCTCTTAACTGCTGCACTTTTTTCTGCGTTGGGTTTAGCAACAGATGTCCCGTCACCAAAAGTGGTTGCTCAACGAGCAGGCTCATTGTGGGCGTTTAACCAAATTGCATCCGTGTCGCAATGGCTGTTTGCAGCAATGTTTGGTTTAGTACTTACCACCTTCTTTTGGCCTGACATTAATCCTGGGTTTGGCGTAACCATGTCCGCGGGATTCATGGGCGGTCATGGTTCAGCATCTGTAGTCGGTGAAATCTTCACAGGCCTTGGCTGGGAAGATGGTTTTACACTTGGTTTAACGTTCGCCACGGTTGGGATCTTTATTTCAATCTCTGTGGGCATGTTAATGCTTCAGTTTGCGTTGAAAATGGGCTGGATTCGTAGCTTTACGACATTCGACAGCATGGACGAACACGAACGCAAAGGCTTAGTGAAGCCTGACGATCAAGAACCTGTGATGAAAGATACGATGTCATCATTGTCAGTCGATTCTTTCGCGATTCACGCGGCGCTGGTTGTAGTGGTAACGGCTTTCTCTTATGTAGCAGCCAACTACTTATCTTCTTTCCACGATAAGGTACAAATTCCGACTTTCGTTACTGGCTTTCTAGGCGGTATGTTAGTTCGAATCATCGCTAAGCAAACCAAGGCATCTCATTACCTATGTGACGGCGCATTCAAACACGCAGCGGGTATTAGTACGGATTACCTGATCATCTTTGGTATTTCAGCTATTAAGATCACGGTTCTAGCACAGTATTTAATGCCAATGGTAGTGCTCGCAATTGGTGGTATCGCGTTCACGCTATGGCTTATCTTTTGGGTTGCACCTCGCATCATGGGAGATGACTGGTTTGAGAAAGGCATTTTCTCTTGGGGATGGTTAACAGGTACAGTCGCTATGGGTATCGCGTTATTACGCATTGTCGACCCCAAAATGCGCAGTAAAGTGTTAGACGACTATGCTATCGCTTATGTTCCAGGCTCAATTACGGACATTTTCATCATCTCGCTTATGCCAATCGCAATGTATAACGACATGCACTGGCAAGCGTTAGGTGTTGGTCTAACCTATATTGCCGTTGTCTTATTCATTTGGCGATTTGTATTTAAGCGCAGCGGTCAAGCCGTCGCAAACGAGTCTTAATTGATCATTTCGGGAGGTATTTTATCCTCCCGAATTTAACTCTCTCCCCTTATTCGATAGCCGCCTCCCACCAGCATGCAACAAATAAGCAACTTGTTTTATATTTAAGATCTGCAAGCTTGGTCACTCCTTCCCATCCTTTTTTAATACTTGACCTGCGCATTTTTATATCAAAATAGCCGCCAAACTATTCATGACTCATGGAGAAAAGGCAGTGCATCGCTCTCAAGGATTTACCCTCATTGAACTCATTGTGTGCATCATTATCCTTGGTGTCGTTAGTGTTATTGCCCTTCCTAAATTTCTTGGTCTGCAAAAAGATGCTCGAGTGGCGGTTCTATATGGCGCGAGGGAAGCGCTCATGACTGCAAACAACTTTGTGTACACCAAAGCCGTTATTCAATCTCAAGAGACGGTAGATGGCGACAAACAATATAACATTGATCTAGATAATGACGGCAATAACGACCTAATTGGTTACTTTGGATTCATTAAGAATGTCATTCCCGCAAAAGAGCTGGCAGGTTTCGACCCTCAACTCACTATCAATACTTGGTACGGGGTAGACAGCCCGGACGAACCCTATTTCCTTATCGGCTTTGCAAACAAACCTGTTGGTCCAGACCATATGTGTTATGTCGAAGTTTACTACCCAGAAACTCCAGGAGGCCAAGTCAGCTACAAAATACAAACTGACGACTGCTAGTTCCCCTAGTGAGTGAAAGTAACAGTTGCACTTTTGGTGCTTTCATCGCTTTTAGCAGAATACTGGCCCCAAAACCCATTATTAACAACTATTTCACATAATGTTGTTTCATAGTTAGCTTGCAGCGAGAAAACAAGTAATTCGCGACCGCACACGCCCGTAATCGAAACAATCTATCGTTTTTCCGACCGCCAATAATTTGTGCTTGTAAACTCATCATTTCGCTCAATAATAGTTCTATAACAAATTCAATAATTTAAAGCGGGAGGCGTGATGAGAATATTCTGGCAGTTACGTTGGTATTTCCAACAAAAGTGGAAGCATTATGTCGGATCGATTTTGCTTTTCGCTGTGATATCAACTCTACAACTTGTTCCTCCTAAAGCGGTCGGAATCATCGTTGATGGGGTCGTAGATAACACGTTAGATACAAATACGCTGATTCTGTGGCTCTTGGGACTCACTGCACTGATCTTTGCCATTTATGGATGCCGTATCTTATGGCGAATTTGGCTTTTCGGCGCAAGCTGGGAACTCGGAACCATTCTACGTAATCGTCTCTATAGGCACTTATCGACACAACCACCCCGATTTTTCGAACGTTATAAGACCGGTGATCTGATGGCGCGTGGTACTAATGATGTACGTAACATCGTAATGACAGCCGGCGAAGGGGTTTTAACGGCAGCCGATTCCTTGATCACGGGTATTGCAGTTTTAATCATCATGGTAACGCAAGTTAGCTGGAAGCTCACCGTTATGGCACTTCTTCCAATGCCGTTTCTTGCAATCATCATCTTTTTTATTGTCCGTATACTGCATCAACGTTTCCGCATTGCTCAGGAAGCCTTTTCTACCATGTCAGACATGACGCAAGAGTCACTTAACGGCGTGCGAATGTTGCGAGCTTTTGGGTTAGAGAATCAAGAACAACAGCGTTTTGACGATGTAGTCGATGATACCGGTCAGAAAAATATCGCCGTCGCTAGAGTCGACGCGAGATTTGATCCAGCTATCCAACTCACCATCGGCCTCTCTTTCCTTCTCAGTGTCGCTGCCGGTGCTTACCTTGTCGATAAGGGAGAGATCACGCTTGGTGATCTAACAGCCTTTACGATGTATTTAGGGTTGATGATATGGCCTATGCTGGCCTTCGCTTTCTTATTTAATATTTTAGAGCGAGGCTCCGCAGCATGGAATCGCCTACAAGAGATCTTTGATGAAACACCAGAGATTGTCAGTGGAAATAAACCATTAGAAGATAAACCACTGCCATTAAAAATTGATATCGATGCTTTCCACTGGTCCAGTGATTTACCACCAGCTCTAGCCGAAATAAAAATCGAGCTCAAGCCCGGTAAAATGTTGGGAGTAGCTGGCCCTGTCGGAAGCGGAAAATCAACCCTGCTAACGCTGCTTTTGCGTCAGCACGACCTAACAAACGGTTCAATTACATTCGGGGATGTTGAGATTAAAGATGCCCTACTTCCTCAGTGGCGCAACCGCTTTGCCGTGGTTAATCAAAGCCCGTTTCTATTTTCAAAATCTATCTTTGACAATATTGCCTTAGGCAACCCTAACGCGGGAAAGGAAGAAGTCTACAGAGCAGCAAAGTTAGCCTGTATACATGACGATATTGAGAAGTTTCCTGAAGGCTACCAAACAGAAGTCGGTGAAAAAGGCATTACACTCTCCGGCGGGCAAAAACAACGTATTGCGATAGCACGCGCTATGCTGTTGAATGCCCAAGTGTTGGTTTTGGACGATGCACTTTCCGCTGTTGATGGACGGACCGAACATCAAATCCTTAAGAATTTGGAAACGCACTACCGTGATCAAGCCCTAATCGTTATTGCGCACCGCCTCACCGCATTGGAAGCAGCAGACGAGATCATTGTATTGAATCACGGACACATTACTGAACGTGGGCAACATAGCGCTTTATTAGCGCATAAAGGCTGGTACGCCGAAATGTTCGAGTATCAAAAACTAGAACAGGCGATGGAGGAATAATGAATGAAGCAGACCAGTACGTTTAAACGGTTAATGTCTTACCCATTATCTCAACCAAAGCCAATGATTAAAGGACTCGCCTTGCTGTTTATTGCAGCGTTAGCCAGCGCCGGCGGCCCTTGGTTAATTCAATATTTCATTGATGAGCACATCGCTAAAGGTGACTATTCACAAAATATTCTGATTTCGCTAGCAGTAGGTTATATCGCTCTTCAGATCGTATCGGCAACATTCCAGTATTTTCAGTCATTGCAATTTAGCATTGTCGCGGCTAACACGATCAAAGCGATTCGTAAGCAAGTATTTTCTGGCGTGATTAAGCAGCCGTTATCTGCGTTTGATTACACTCCTGCTGGAAAATTGGTATCGCGAATCACCAACGATACGGAATCTCTACAGCAATTTTATGAGCTCTTGATCGCGACCGTGGTGAAAAACGTGGTCATGATTGTGGTGATGCTTGGCGTTATGTTTTTCATGAGCTGGAAACTCACACTTGTTGTGCTTGTATTGCTACCGATCGTCATCGGCTTTATGTACTTGTTTAAGCAGCTAAGTACAGAAAGCTACCGAAAGATGCGTGACCTATTGACTGATATAAATGCGAATCTGAGTGAATCCATTCAAGGGATGAGTGTCATTCAATTAATGCAACAAGAAGAGCGTTTTAATAAACAGTTCAACGAGCTAACCGCAGAGCATTTGGTGGCATCTAAACGAGTGATTCGGCTAAACGGCTATCTGCTAAGACCATTGATGGACTTGCTCGCTGGCCTCGCGTTACTTTGCTTGGTTGCGATCTTTGGCTTTAACGGTATTGAGTTGATTGGTGTGGGGGTACTGTATGCGTTTATCAGTTATCTTGCGCGCGTTACTGAGCCATTAATTGAAATTACTCAGCAGCTTGCTCTACTTCAGCAAGCGTTAGTATCAAGCGAACGTGTGTTTGAATTGATTGATGCGAAAGAACAAACTTATGGGGACGACCATCAGCCATTAAGGTCAGGTGCTATCGAACTTAAAGACCTCACATTTAGCTACGATGGTAAACAGGACGTCCTAAAAGACATTTCGTTGAGGGCCAACCACCAAAACTTTATTGCGCTTGTCGGGCATACAGGAAGCGGTAAAAGCACATTAGCGTCACTGTTAATGGGCTTTTATCCAACGCAATATGGTGAACTGCTCATAGATGGTCGTCCACTTAAAACATTAGGGAAAGACGTACTTCGCAAAGATGTGGCAATGGTTCAACAAGATCCACATATTCTCCCTGCTTCAGTCAGAGAAAACATCTCTCTTAGTCGAGCGGTTGACGATACTCAAATATGGGATGCGTTAGACAAGGTAGGTTTGGCAGAGCAAATTCACCGTTATCCCAATGGGCTAGACACGCAGTTAGGTCGAGGTGAAACCAATCTATCTGCTGGACAAAAACAGCTCTTAGCGTTAGCGCGTGTGCTTGTGGTAAAACCTAAAATATTGATACTAGATGAAGCAACGGCCAATATTGACTCAGGAACAGAAGCTTTAATACAAAAGAGTTTGGCGGTACTCAGACAAGACATGACACTAGTCGTTATCGCTCATCGACTTTCAACTATTTTGGATGCGGACCAAATCATTGTTCTTCATCATGGGGAATTAGTAGAGAAAGGCACACACAAAGCACTGTTAAAACAAAATGGTCGTTATGCCCAAATGTATCAGTTACAGCAAGCAAACCGACATTTACAGCAGATTGAAGAAGAAACCAAGCAACTCGAAGAAGCGGTGTGATTTTTATACCCATGCCTTCTTTTTATTTGGTAGGCATGGGCATAATCGGCCCAACTTCAAAAGTTAGCCTGATTAGCTTCCAATTTCTTCATAATGTGAACTAATTTTCTATTTCTTACCTATTATTGACATAACCCCTCGCTATATCACGCAAGGTCGTTGTAAAATCGTACGGTACTTCAGTCTGGTGCCCTTTGCACTAGACTGTTTTTCACTTTCTAATAATGCATATTAATCTCATGACACAAGTCCATGGACAAAGATAAGTTTACTAACATCTATCGCTTGCCTGGTTCGATTCAAATTCGTATCGGTAAATGGCAAAAAACGTTCCGCGGCACCTCTGATTTAGTTTTACATCAGGCGCTAATGGAGCGTAATAAGCAATTTAAGAAGCCAGACTTTTTACCTAAAGGCTGGTGCGTCACTCCTATTGACGAAAAAGATATTACTGTCACGCACCACGGTAAATATATCCAAACCGTCATGCGCACAATGTTGGACAGAAAGGTCTCGTACAAGCGATTATTCCTATCTCGAATGAGTGCGGAAGAAGGTGAAAAAGTGCTCCACAATTACAAACTGGAGTGGGTAAGGAAACATAACCAGATCGCCAAAAAGTACAATCAAATTAAGAAGAAACAGTACATGAACTTTGCAAGAGAAGAAGAGGAAACCCTCTACCCTTCGATTCCAAAGGGTGAGTTTGACAAAACGTTATGGAACAAGCTCGTCGTATCATCGTTTGGTCCGCAGAAAAAGTACAAAAACCCACACTTTGTCCGCAAAGCCGATTTCTAAATAAACACCCCTACACTAGGGGTGTTTATTTATCCGTTAAATCACCAATCGTAAGTTAAACTGGCAATAATATTTTGTCGATCGCCATACCAACAAAAACCATCACATGTCGCTATGTACTCTTTATCAGTGATATTTTTGGCTGCGACTTGTAGCTTGTAATCTCCAATGCGATAGCTGACCGTCGCATCCATTAAAAAGTAACTTGGTACTTTTAGTCTCTCTTCATTATCTCCGTATGACTCACCTGTATAGCGCGCACCTAAGCCAACAGCAAAGCCATCAAGAGGTCCATCAAAGAAACGATAATGTGCCCAAGCTGATGATACGGTATTCGCGACTTGAGAAGGTGTTTTGCCAACCCATGTCTTATTGACGTCTTCTTTTATCTCTGCATCAACATAGGCTATGTTTCCGATTAATGTTAAAGAAGGTGTCACATTGGCTACAGCTTCAAACTCAACGCCGTTATTTTCTATTTTTCCTATTTGCGTCAATTCACTCAAGTAGATACGAGCCAAGTTTTCTTTTGTTGCCCGATACGTTGCGATATTGAAATAGCCATCGAATGAATCCGGTTGGTATTTTACACCGATTTCAAATTGATCACCGCTTTCCGGCTTCGCTGGCATACCATTGCTGTCTTCTTGAATAATTGGATCAAAGTACTGAGAGTAACTAAAATATGGCGTGAAGCCAGAATCAGAAATATAAGCCGTTCCCACGCTAAACGTCCACTCTCCATTATCGACTTTCGTGCGAGCACCCGTGGTAACATTATGTACTTCGTTACTTGTATCGTCGTAACGAGCACCCAATAACATTGTCCATTTATCGTTAATCAGCATATGATCTTGAAAATAGACACCGAGCTGTCGGTTCTCAACTTTCGTTCTTTGCTTATCGGTTTCGCTCAATGGCTGTAGCGTATTCGGATCGAGTAACGTTATATTATCCGAATAAGTGGGATTAAATACATTAAACCTAGGGTCAGGCAAAGCTCCCATTGGTGTGTTTAAGAGCGCACTACCATCAGCAACGATAGGATCATTCGCAAAGTCCTTACCATCGATACTGATCATTTGAAAATCTAAACCCAACATCAAGTTATGCTCAACGCTTCCCCAATTTACTTGGTGCATCAAACGATTATCAATATTAAAAGCATCGGATGATCCATCTTCTGTTGAAGCGCCCCGAAGTATGGTCTTGCGTTCATTTGATGGATCTAAAATCGGCCCCAACCCAGGTACATCAGCCGAGTAAACGTACGAATACATTTGTCTCAACTTAACATCCATTTCACTGTAACGAGCAGCTTGAACAAACGAAGTGGTATCATTAAACGCATGAGAAAACTCATAGCCTAAAGACACCTGCTCACGCTCAAACGTCTCCCAGTTGGGATTGCCTATCGCTAAACTATCACTGATCTTTCCATTTTTGTTTGGCGTTAACGTTCCTTCAACTGGCAAAAATTGCAGATAAGGATCTGAGTCGTCTTTTTGATAGCTCGTTAGAAAGGTAATTTCAGACGTCTCATTAAATTTGTACGTCATTGATGGAGAGAGAAGAATGCGCTCTGCTTCTACCCCACTAATTCTCGTCCCATTTTTTCTCGCTAACCCTTGAAAGCGGAAAGCTAACTGCTCACTCACCTCAGAGTTTACGTCAAGAGAAAGTTGTTTACGGTCTTCAGAACCGTACTCCAAAGATACAAGCCCTGAGCCTCCATCAAATTGAGGTCGCTTACTGACGACATTGATAACCCCACCAGGAGGGTTTTGCCCATAAAGAACAGACGCTGCACCACGTAACACTTCAACCCTTTCTAACGCAAACGGATCTATTTGCCAACTATAGAAACCAGAAGAATATAAACGGGTACCATCTTGATACAGCCCGCTGTTCGCCTGTTTAAAACCACGAATAATAAACCAATCTTGCTTGTTATCTTCGCCGAAATAATTAGTTTGAATACTTGGTGTGTACTGTAGCGCGTCAGAAATGCTAATAGAGGCACGATCATCCATTTGTTCTCGCGTAACAACAGATACCGCTCTTGGGGTTTCATTGATGGCAATATCAGTTTTCGTCGCTGCCCGACTCTTCGCTCCAAGATAACTAAAATCAGGACCAACTGCACTGTCTTGCTGCTGTCCAATCACAACTATATTTTCATCTTCCTGAGCCAAGACATTTGGCGTTGATAACGCTAATACAACCGCCATTGACGTTGGTGTCAGCATAAACTGCCGAGTCATATTATTCTCCTTTTTTGTCGGCAGCCAAACCAACCCTTCATGACTTCAGCGATCGCTGAAAGAAAAGCGAGTTACGGCATCGCCAGTTGTTTCCATAAAAGACAAACCAGAGGTTTTGCATAAAGCACTCGCATAGGTTGCGAATGCCACTGCGAGTGCTTGTTTGTATAATTACTTTCTTGGTTGAGGCGTAGCTCGTATCTACAAACGACGTAATCCCCACATCAGATACAAACCGCCAATGAGAGACGCCATAAGCCCTGTTGGTACTTCTTGCGGGTAAAGAACTTGTCGTCCCAACCAATCGGCCAACAACATCACGCCGGAACCCAATATCGCGGCGCATAACATGTGTTGTGACGCTTTGTTAAAGCCAAATAAGCGAGCTAAATGCGGAGCCAGTAACCCAACAAAGCTAATAGGACCAACAACCAATGTCGCACTGACCGTGAGACAAGCAACTAAAAGCAGCAGTATCGAGCGTGAACGATCAACGCGAATCCCAAGTGCTTTAGAGGAAGCGGCGCCAACAGGAAGAATATCTAGCCATCTTACGCAGAGAAAACTCAACCCTATAAAAACAAGCGCAGATAAAGACAATGGGAGTAACGTTTCAACCGAAACATAGTAGGTAGACCCAGACAACCAAGCCAATGCTTGATAACTTCTTGGGTCACCAGTGGCTAGAATAAAGCTCTGTATTGCATTCATCAGTGCGGTAATAGCAATACCAGTCAACAAAATGCGCTCCGGCTGAAAACCTGATTTACGGTTTAGCAGCACAATGACCAATACCGTCGCTAATGCACCTACAAGCCCGCCTAAAGAAAGAGTGAAAATTGACGAACCTAACCCAGTAAACATCGCGATGATCAATCCCATCGCTGTCCCTGAACTGATGCCGATCACTTCTGGACTGGCCATTGGGTTTCCACTTAGGCGTTGAATCATGGTGCCAGCAATCGCTAACATTGCCCCCGCAATTGCTGCTGAAAATAATCTAGGTGCGCGCCATTCCAAAAAAATCCAATTTTGGCTAGCAAACAAGTTTGTCCACCCTTCATTTTGCACAGCAACCGTGGCAAAAAGAACAACGGAAATTAATGTGCCGATCAACGCCAATGAGATCGCTTTAGGGTTTAGCTTGTAAACATGTTGACGATGTCGAGTTAACACCGTTTGAGTATGACCCTGCGTCTTTTGTGATAAGCGAGGTAGCAGCCATAACAGTAGCGGAGCGCCCAGTGCAGCGGTTGCTGCTCCCGTTGGTATAAAACTCGCCATTAGCCCTGGCAGTTGCTGAATAACCAAATCGGTTAAAGTCAATAACATGGCACCAATCAGCATCGATACCCAAAGCTTATGCTGGATTTTATTGATACCTATCAATCGAGTAATCGCTGGCGCTGCTAATCCGATGAAACCGATGATTCCTACTGCAGAAACGACCCAAGAAGTGATTAACACCGCAAGCCCAAGACAGACAAAGCGCAGTTTGGCTAGCGAGACACCTAAACTCTTGGCACCTTGCTCGGAGAGTTCTAACAGACTTAACGGCTTTGCAAACACAAATGCGATAACCGTAGCAAGTGCGATTCGAGGTGCAAGATACGAGAAATCACCCCATCCGCTCTGAACAAGCGAGCCCGCTCCCCATATCATTAATCCATTCAGCTTTTCGGTATTCATCATCAGAATAACCGTACTTAATGATGCAAAGTACAGGTTTATCACTAACCCAGAAACGACGACGACCGTTGGAGATAACGCTCGTCGCCATGACAACAGCATCACCAACCCCATCGATGTCACACCGCCGATGAGAGCAACCAAATTAGGTGCTATATCCAACATCCAAGGGGCAAATAGCGTAGCTAACATCAAAGCAAAACTTGAACCGCTCGCCACACCTAATGTTGTTGGCGAAGCAAGAGGATTGCGCAGAACTTGTTGCATTAATACCCCAGCAACCGCTAATCCGGCACCAGAAATAATCGTGGTGAAGACTCGAGGCCACCAGCTAAAGTGAAGTAAGACGGAATCGATAGATTGAAAGTTAGGTTTCCATAAACTGCTAAGAGCCAGTGAGAATGAACTTGCTTGATACAATTGGAAAGCACCAATAGAAAAGGTAAATGCCGAAAGTAACACCACAAGGCTTAAAGGCATGGCTTTCATTGTTCTAACTCCTCGACCTTACTCGCCGTAACTAACTCCGCGAACCGAAGCGCTGAAGGCATAGAACCAAAACTCCAAACAGGCGCGACTTGCATGACCTTCTCACCAGACTGTTGAACAACGTATTGCCAAAACGGATCTTGAGAGAGCTGCTTTTCGCCACCGTGAGGCAATGGCTCAACGATAACAATTTGGGCTCTTATACCTGCTAACTTATCGATGCCGACTAAGCTGAAGCCCCAGCTATTTGTCTCTTCGTTCCACGCATTACTCAGCCCAATCTTTTCGATAGCCTGAGAGTAAAGACTATTCTGACCAAAAACACGAACGTGCTTCGTATCCATAAACTGAATCATTAAAAGCGGCGGCTGGTCTTTGTTTATGCGCTGTTTTAATAAAGAGAAACGTTCTTCATATTGTTGTATAAGTGCCTCAACTTCCGCTTCTCTTCCTAGCTCTTCACCAAACCTCCGAGTGAAACGAGTAAGTACCGACCAATCTGTAATCCCGCTTTCATATAAGTCAATCGTGGTAACGGGGGCAATATCGACTAAGCGATGCTTCATTGAGGAGAAATACGGGGCAATAAAAATACGGTCAGGTCTGAGCTCGTAAATACGCTCTATATTGGGTTGAGTTCTTAACCCTACATCCTTAGTTTGAGGTGGTAACGGTGGGGATTTTACCCAAGCATCGTAATCTTGCCCTTGAGCGACGCCTACGGGCACAACCCCTAACGCCAACATCGTTTCAGTTTGTGTCCAATCAACCGACATCACCCGAGGTGACGCCTCAGCTACTGCTTGAAAGGAACTGACCAAAAGCGCACTAAGTGAGAGAGCGAAAGAGAAATGCTTAAGTCGAGTGTTTGTACTGCTCATTATTCAACCTCTAGCTTGGCATCGCCACCGGATAACCCGCAGGGTGGTCAGAGATCTTCATCTCTATCCCGTATATGTCCCTTAGCTTAGGTTCAGTAAACACCTGTTCAACATTGCCTTGTGCAATCAAATCACCTTGATGTAATGCAACGATATGATCGCAAAAGCGCGCCGCTAAGTTGATGTCGTGCAATACGATAATAACGCCCAAGCCCAACTCTTTACTGAGTTTAGAGATGAGCTTCAACATATCGACTTGATGGCTAATATCTAACGCAGACAAAGGCTCATCAAGAAGCAAATACTCGGTTTTTTGCGCTAATAGCATGGCTAGCCACACTCGTTGGCGCTCCCCTCCAGATAGCGTATCAACTAAGCGATCTGCGTATTTTAGTGTTCCTGTCATCGCCATTGATTCTTCAACAATGTCATGATCTTTCTTGCTCAAACGACCAAGTAAACCATGCCATGGGTAACGACCAAAACCGACTAAATCTCGACCTAAAATACTGTCGGTCACCGGAAGATGCTGAGGCAAGTAGGCAATGTGTTGGGCGAATTTTTTCGCTGAGAGATCGTTAATGCTCGTTCCATGCAGAACCACGTCACCAGCGGTGTATGGCTGTTGCTGTGCCAGCAACTTCAACAATGTGGATTTTCCTGAACCATTGTGCCCAACAAGAGCGTATGTTTTCCCAGGTTCAAATGTCACATCAAACGCTTTTAGCAATGACTTGCCTTCAATCTCAAACTGGAGTGCTTTAGCTTCCAACATCCCTACTTCACCTAATAGCCATTCACAAATGAAAGCTAATCAATCGCTTTCATTCGTTCATCACGTTTGCCGTTCTTATTCAACAGAACGATTAATAAGGGAGGTTTTATATAACAACAAAGATACAAATGCAAACCGTTGTCATTATCATTACATCAACAAGATCATTGAGAGAATTACTAAGCGTTAATGATTATTTGTTGCGGATGACTTCATTAGTGGATTGTCGCAGGTCAACGAGAGCAGCGGTCTACCACTGCCCTCGCATAAATTTGAATGAATACTGCGGCGCATGAAGAAATGAGAAATGCCGCAGTGAATAAATTAATGACGAGCGTCAGCGCCAAACTCTACTTCTTTATAGATATCGGCCAGCGACTTTTTACCTTGTTTGTCTTTGGCTGAACGCTTTTTCTTCGTTTGATAATGGTATTCTTGCTCCTGAAGTGCTTGTTCGTGCTCTTTTGCTGACTCAACAAACTCAGGATTTGCAAGTGCTTGTTGGCGTAAGCGGTTTACTCTTTCAAGGGTTTCCCACAACATACTTCACCTCCAAACCTATTACTGTATATAAAAACAGTATTGTTTAAATATTCCTCCTCGTCAACATTTCAACTTCGTTACTGCTCTTCACATTAACCCCAAGCCTGTATAGTGCTCCGGATATTTGTGGATGATTTGCTTTATATAACCTTGATGCTCTCGCAGAGCATTAACACATTCTCGAGATAACCATCCCTGATATACCCATTTTTCAAGTTCTAACAATGCGTATGGGATGGACCACGCTTGTCTGTACGGATGGTGCGTCGTCATAAAATCAAAGGCATTCGCGACAGCCGTAATTTGCGCGGCGATTGGTATATCGCCACTGGTTAAACCATACGGATAACCAGTACCATTTAAGTTTTCGTATTGATAAGTAACCATCTGCAAAAACAAAGTCACACTCGGGTGAACCGGATTTCCGATACGAGCCACTATGTCATCGGCCGAGTCGATGCAACGCTCAATATGTTGAATCAATATCGCCTCTTGTTCTTGAGTATAATTTGTTCGGCGACTAGCAATTTCAACTGGCAGCTGAATATCACTGAGCGCATGGAATTGAGCAAAAATACCAATATCTTCGACCATTTCATCATTCAGGTGATAACGATCCGCTAACTGCGTTGCGATGACTTGGCTGTAGTACTTCATTCGTTTGGTATGCGCGTAAAACTCAGGGGAGTAGCCTGGCATCATACATTGCATTCGGTTCGCCAACGTTTCTATCGCGCTAACGACGTGGTCTTCTGATTCAACCGCAAATTGAATCATTTCGAAATAAGGTTTGAGACTATTCAACGCTTCTAAGCTAAACGCATTGGGCTGAGTGGAATTTAAAAACACAAAGCCTGTAAATGCTTTATTGTCGTAACAAGGAATCGCAACCGACGACTGGTATCCGTGTTTGAGTAAGGTTTGAACCCGAGGACAGTGATTAATATAGTGAAGGTCTTCGACGATCCGAGGAATCGCGTTTTTGGAGGCAATATTGAGGTGGTGGAGTTTACGGAATGCTGACTCATGGTGGGCTAAACACCAAGTGTCGAACTCACTTTCTGCAAATGATTTGAGCACATCTTGGTCTGGGTGATATTTAGCAAATGACACCCTATCAATACACGGCAAGTGCGCCTGCATCCTGCCCTTTAGCGTTTGCAGTTGCTCATTAAGCGGTTTTGCAAACGGGTAAAAACTCCGGTGCGCCATACTTCACCTCCACACCCAAGCAGAGAAACAAGAGAAGCTCATTGTGTTGTAAATTCAATGGTATTTTGAGCGGTTTTCTCCACTTAAATTATCGATATACCACAACTTAAGTGTACGAAATAAAAGCACATTTCTACCAATTCTTTCACCGAATATCTTACGGTAATTTGATCCAGATTAAAAAAGCCAACGAGCGCAACTCGTTGGCTTAACAATACTGATTGATTACGATGGATTCAGTAACTAGAGGTTATTCAGAGAACGTTCTAAACAACTAGCCCAGAGCAGGAAGCACACCCAGCGTAATTAACAGCTGAGCTAATACGATACCTGTGCCAGCGATACCCGTTATCACTAATGCGCCTTGGCCACCAGCTACTCGGTACTCTCCTGTAAAATCATCCGATTTACGAACCTTGATCACCATAACCAGAGGTAAAAAGATGGCTAAAATCGCTAATGCAATCGCTGCATAACCCAAAGCCATAATAAAGCCTTGAGGGTAAAAAAGTGCGAAGCCCAGCGGTGGGGTAAATGTCACGAGTGCCGCAACCAAGCGATTAGGCTTATCGTTGCTCCCTTTGATGGTATCACCCAAAAATTCGAATAGACCCAAACTCACACCAAGAAATGACGTTAACAGTGCCAAATCAGCAAATACACCGACAATGTTGCCTAAGTTTGATTGGTGCACCGTCTGCGATAGTTGACCAATAAGGGCGCTCAACCCGCCGTTTTCAATAAGCGTACTTTGGCTAACCACACCCAATGTCACGATCTGCCAAAAGATGTAAATCACGAGCGGGATCGTCGAGCCAATAATAACGGCTTTGCGCAAAGAAGAAGTATCGCCATCTAAGTAATTCACAATTGCCGGAATACTTCCGTGGAAACCAAATGAAGTAAAGATAACAGGAATCGCCGCTACAATAAGACCTTGCTCAATCGGCATACTCAATAAGTAAGATTCCGTAACGTTTGGAGCAAGAAAAGAAAGCACAGCAACCATCGCAACAAGTTTCATCGCGAACAACACTCGGTTAACTTTATCGACCGTACCTGTACCCACTGTCACAACTAAAGTCACAATCAAGGTAAAGATTATCGTTGATGTAGGCCCTGAAATATCAAGGTCAAACCATTGTGCAAGGCGGTCTCCGAACTGAGCACCACCGCCAGCGATGTACGCTGCACACAATGAGTAGAACAGAAACAACATCGCAAAACTTGCCACCCACTTGCCTTTTTGGCCCAGGATCTGTTTCGCTAAAGTATGAAGAGTTGCACTACTTTCTGCATGCTGATGAAGCTCAAGCATGAGTAAGGCAGTGAAAGCCATCAGAGCCCATAAACTGAGCATGATGATGATTGAAGTTGAAAAACCAATGCCGGCAGAGGCAAGTGGAAGGGCTAGCATGCCAGCACCTATTGTAGTGCCCGCAATAATTAGCGTACTACCGAATACTTTAGAACGACTCATTGTATATTTATCTTTACACTTTATTAGGAATTATCGGTATTAGATCGGGCAACGGCGTACCGAAACCAATACCATATTTGTAATGCTGTCGATATTGTAGGATCTTAAGCAGAAGATCAAGCAAAGTGTAAGGATAAAAAACCACAGGTGTAAATAAAAACTTACACGCCACTAATATCCAACAATAGCTGAGTACATTCTTCCCTGCTCATGAACTTAGGGACAGGGTAATTCCAGTGCGCCTCTTTCAGAATTAAATCTACAAGCGCATCAGCATCTTCGCGCTTAATGAGTGCACTTTTCTGCTTAATATCAATGCTTGCAAACAAAGACTCCACGTGCGTCAAAAAGTGTTGAGCACTCGCCTCACCTGACTGCCCTTCGGCCGTCAACGCATCGAGTTTTCTTAGTTGAGGCTCTATCTCTGATAATGAAAAGCGCAGCACAGGTAATAAGGCTAGTCCGTTTGCCATGCCATGAGGTATTCCATATTTCGCACCGAATGTGTGAGCAAACGCATGAACATAACCCAAACTCGCTTTCGTAAATGCTAAACCTGCATAGTAGGATGCCATGGCCATTTTATGTCGAGCTTCAACATCATCCCCTTGTGCTACGACCCGAGGAAGATACTTAAAAATTAACTTAATGGCGGCAACAGAGTAAGCCCTAGTTTCTTGAGTAGCATTTCTCGACACATACGCCTCAATAGCGTGAGTTAATGCATCAACGCCAGTATCAGCCGTGATCTTAGGAGGTAAACCAATCATTAAGTTCGCATCTAAAGCTGCCATTAGTGGTACCAACTTTGGATCCATCAAAGGGGTTTTAATGTGTGAGGAGGGATCTGATACGACCGCGGCGATAGTGACCTCACTTCCTGTTCCTGCGGTCGTTGGAATAGCAAACAGAGGCGCTGGCATTCGCCATACTTTCAATAGTCCAGCTAACTTTTTTATTGGCCGTTTATTGGTAACTTTCGCAGCAATGACCTTTGCGCAGTCCATTGCCGAGCCACCTCCCAAAGCTAATATGCCCTCACAATGAAAACGATGGTAAGCCTCTAGACCGCTTTCTACCTGATCATAGGTAGGATCGGGCTGCACTTTCGAGAAAATATCTAACTGTAAATCGAGTTGTGCTGCCGCCTTGAGCACCTTATCGACAATACCGACTTGGACTAACCCTTCATCGGTAACTAATAAGACGCGTTTAAATCCCAGTTCGGTCATCGATTCTAATAGCTCATTCATCGAACCAGGGCCGGAAAACAAGGTTGGTCTCGGCATAGGAAGGATAAGAGCTGCTATTTTTAGCCCTGCGGTGTAAGTCCGATATAAGCGATGCTTCAACATACGAAATCCTTTTCATTTAGAGCTATCATTCTAGCTACTTTTATCACCTATGCTTACTTTGCAATCACACATTTTTAATTAAGTCATTCCATCAACACATAAATGCTGCTGAGGGAGCAATACCGTTATCTTGATCTCCCCACACCATGTGAGCTGTAGAGAAAATTATTTTTTATGACTTTCCATTAGCGTTACCTTAATAACTCACCCCTCTTCGGCTTTGCCGATCATAAAGTGGTTATTGAAGGTGCCTTATCATTCATACAAACTCAAAAATATGAATTCTGCTTAATCACATAACGGTACGGAATATCAGTAATCTAATCCGAACATCACTTATAAAAATACAAATAAGAATGCGTTACATCATGATTTATTGTCGTTTTCAAATAAGTCAATAAAAGCAACAATAATCTTTCAAAACTAATACTTAGTTCAAATAACTGACTCTTAATCATGAGCTTCAGGTGATATTGTTATGCAACTAGGATTATTATCCGCCCCATAATTAAAACTACGTCTAAACGCCCACCTTTTTGGGGTCTATTCGCTGTCGTACCCAATTTTCCTATCACCTTCTGATTTGGGTTTCGCGTGGGCTAATTAGCAATGTCGGTATAAACCATGAATCATTCTTGCCATTCCCATACGGACACGGGCTTTGAAGTCGATCTAAAACAAGCACTTATCTGGGTTGCTCGAGCACTCGATTATGTCGGTGTTGACGATACTCACCACAGCCATCGTGTCGCTTATATCGCTTACCAATGTGCTCGCGTCATGGGTTGGGAGCCAGAAAAAGCGGAGTTTTGTTACTTCGCAGGTATGATCCACGACTGTGGAGTCTCCGAAACACAAGAACATAAAATGTTACTTGAAGAGCTCGTGCCACAAGACGTGAAAACACACTGCTTAAGAGGGTACCGAAGCCTCGAGCAGTGTCGTTTGTTGCGCCAATTTGCGACACCAGTTCTTTACCACCATACACATTGGAGCGAACTAAAAGAGCTCGATTTACCGCCTTTTGAAAAAGAGGTGGCCGCCCTGCTCTACTTATCAGACCGCCTTGATTTTATGCGCTCAAAATACGTCATGAACTGCCACTGTGACATTGTCACGCTTCATGAAGAATTGATTGCTGAGTGCATCATGGCAAACGTTGGAACCTTGTTTAATCCAAGCATGGCCGAAGCAATGGTTAAACTCGTCATGACCGACGCGTTTTGGTTCGCGATGGAGTCGGAAAATATTGAAACTATAGGCCTAAATTTTAAAAGCATTGATTGGCTTCAAAAACAATTAACCATCCAAGATATGAATAGTTTGGGAATGTTTATCGCTCAAATTGTCGATGCAAAGAGCCCGTTCACTTATCAACACTCACAAAAAGTAGCGGAATTATCTCGTTATCTAGCAATTAAGCTTGGGCTAAACGAGCACGACCAAGAAATGTTATATATTGCAGGGCTGGTGCATGATATTGGAAAGTTAAAAACACCAGATGAAATCCTTCACAAAGAAGGCTCTCTGAACAAACAAGAGTACACACGCATTAAACGCCATACCATTGATACTCAGCTCGCATTGCACAAGGTCTTTCCTAACGCGAAAATAGCGGAATGGGCTTCCAATCATCATGAACGTTTAGACGGGTCGGGCTATCCCTATCACAAAACAGGCGACGAGCTCGATGTTCCATCGCGTATCATTGCTGTCGCGGATGTCTTCCAAGCCCTGTCTCAAGATCGCCCCTATCGAGGACGAATGACTCAAACACAGATCGCCGACATTATGGGTGAGCAAATAGCCAAAGAGGAGCTTTGCTCTAACGTTTATGCGGTATTAGAACGAAACATGACAGAGTGTTACGAACTCTCAACCGACGTTTAATCAAAACAGGGGCGAACACACGCCCCCTTTTTTAGGATGATAAGACTAGGCCGACAAACAGCTACCTAGCAATATCAAGTAAATTATCTCGCACACCATTGATTCTGAACCAACCAGCAATACTAAAACGCTCGGCATTAGTTGGTAACACCTCATGTGGGAACTGCTCTGATAAGAATACGAACAAACGCCCTGAGCGTGGGGGAATGGTTGCAATTTTAGTGTCATTCAAATCGTATACTACTAATTCACCCGCGTCTTCTTCCGTCCAGGATTCGTTCATATAAAAAACGGTCGTCAATCGACGGTTTTCGTTACCTTTGAAACAATCTAAATGTTTTTGGTAGAAGTCCCCTTTCTCGTACTTGGCAAAATGAGCTTCGTACTCAAAAAGTCCAAGAAACAAGTGACGGTTCACTTCTTGGCGGATCTCTTCCATTTTATCCAAGTAAGAAGTAACAGCATGCCCCATATTTGGCGATAACCATTGAATCTTGTCACTTCGAATAGATTCAATACGAGTAACATCATCGTTACGACCAATACGTGCTTTTTTCCAGTTGCTTGGAATGCAATCTCGCAGTTGAGCCACCTCTTGTTCAGAAAGAAAATCATCCCAGATGTAGTAGCCATTGGTTGCTAACGCATCGATCATTTTATTCATTATTTTCGTTCACTCGTGTTAGTTGGGCGCTCTATATAAAAAATCTGCGACACAACAACAAATGCGATTTTTTATCGAGACGACAACAAAGCAAAACGAGAATTAAAATAGGCGATGTAAGATACAAAAATGCCGCTCATGTGAGCGGCAATGTCGTTTATTATTGACGAGCTTCTAATCTCGTTGCTCGAATTCGCAACGGACGAAGACGCTTAATGCTAGGACGCTGTTTGTTTTTTAGCTGGATATGACAAAGTTCCAGAATCAAACCAAATGCCATCGCAAAGTACACATAACCTTTATTGATATGAATTGCGAAGCCTTCTGCCATCAATAAGCCACCCAATAAAACGAGGAACAGCAATGCCAACGTTTTAAAGCCGGGATAGCGCGTCACCAGATTATTGATTTTTTCAGCAGTCATTACCATCACGATTGCAGACGAGACAATCGCCGCGACCATAAGCGGGACATCACTTGTCAAACCGACGGCGGTTATCACCGAGTCCATTGAGAATACCGCATCCACAGCAACAATCTGCAGCAGTACTACCGCTAATCCAGTACGAGCATGAGTCGAGTGGCCAGATTCATTGTGATTTAGCCAGCTCCACAACTCTTTCAGGCTTTTTGCCAATAAGAATGCACCACCCGCGATCATGATCACGTCTCTTCCGGTAAACGCTTGGTTTGCGACGGAAAACAGTGGTTGAGTCAACTGCATAATCCAAGAGATAGAAAAAACCAATGCAATACGAGCAATAACAGCAAGGCCGATGCCAAGGTTTCTTGCCAGTTTACGTTGGTGCTGTGGCAATCTTTCACATAGGACGGAGATAAAAACGACGTTATCAACGCCTAAGACAACTTCAAGCGCAAACAAAGTGGCAAAAATCGCCCAAGCCTCTGGTTGCATGAAAAGTTCTAACATGAGTACGCCTCCAGTGATGGGAAGACATACGGTGAAGGGTTCTGTCGACTAAAGGGGTCGTCCATTAATTATTTATACCTCTGTTACTTAAGGATCTTGAGTAAATCACCAAACAATCAACAACACAATGGCTATTTTTAATAGGTAATGACGGCTTTTCATTCGTACACAAACTATTCAGCCCTCGCACTAGAAAGATAAATAAAATAGAAATTCTAAAATTGAAGAAAGGAAAACGCCAAAGACCTAACAAATCCAAGAGAGTTCTTTAATCTTACAAAGCTCAAATTATTTTTACGCAACACGTTAAATACATTGAGCTCAAAGCGAAAGATGCTCATTTACGAGATAAACAATAGTAAAAATTTGTTTCATCCTGATATACTGCCAAAAATCATAAGAAACCATGCTATTTATGGACTACATTGCTCTTTCACGCATTAGCCTAAAACATCTCACTGTATTGCATATGTTGTTAACCACTCACAGTGTTACGCTTGCCGCAGAGCGCCTGTGTGTAACACCTTCGAGCGTCAGTAAAACACTTGGGCAATTACGTGAAACGCTGAAAGATGACCTTTTCTATCGCGATGGTACTCGCTTGGTACCAACAGCATTTGCGCTGCACATTGGCCCCTCAATCCATGGCATACTCTCTAGCATGAATGGATTATTACATCAGGGCTCATTTAATCCAGCTTACTATCAGGGCAGTTTCTCATTAGCTATGCGTGAAAGTTCGTTTGAGCTTTTTGCGCCAGTTCTACAACATTTATCTCAGCAACTCGGTAATCACGCACATTTGAATGTGCATGCAAAAGAGGAAATGAGTTTCGATGCGTTGGTAAGAGGCCAAGTGGACTTTTTGCTGCTTCCACACGATCTTAGTCAGCCGCCCACGCAAAACAAAGACTTGGTATGGCAAACCATTCTGAAAGACGAAATGGTTTGTTTAATGGGACCATCAAATCCACTCTCTAAACAGCCTTTGTCTGTTGAAAGCTACCTCTGTGCAAGACACATTGGGATTCATGATAAAGATCTCTCACAACCTTATTTCGAGCAGAACCTCACACAAAGGCACTCGAAGCGAAACATGGCTATGCGTGTAGCGGATTTTGGCTCAGCTGCGGTGATGTGTCAGCACTCAGATTACTTGTTCACCTGTTCCAAACTTTGGGCAAGGGCGGCCATGCAAGCAAAAGGCTTGGTTGAACAATCCCTTCCATTCGATTATGGACAGGTAGCCTACAGCCTCGTTTGGAACAAAGCGAGCTTGAACGATCCGGCTTTAAAATGGCTACAAAAACAATTGCTCGATGCCTGTGCCATGCTAGACGCGTGCGATGCGTGAGTAAGATAACGAATCAAAACTGCATTACGTGAGTATAGCCGGCACTGCGATGGGGTTACTCACGTAACGTAAAAGTTCTGATTTTAAGCGTTCGATATCATGGCGCGAGCAGACATCCCAAGTTAGCGCCTCCCCCATGACTCCGTGATGTTGAAATGCATTTAAACGGATAAGCACCGATTCAGGCAAAGTACTCAAATAGCGCCCAATCGCTACGATTTCTATATCTAAATCACTTTTCCCTGGAATATGCAGTAACCGAACTTCATACAATTTTTCATGCTTTGCGAGGTACTGAAGCGTTTTGAATACACGGTGATTATCACGCCCAGTTAGCCACTGGTGCGTCTCTGTCTGCCACGATTTCAAATCGATCATCGCACCGTCCAGAAAAGGAAGCACACGCTGCCAACCTGTCACTGATAAAGAGCCATTGCTGTCGATGAAACAAGAAAGGTGCTGTAGCTCAGGATATTGCTTCATCCCTTTAAACAGCTCAATAATGAAAGGAAGTTGTAAGGTAGATTCCCCACCGGATACTGTAACACCACTGATGAAAAAGCGATGTTTGCGTATCAAATCGAGCATTGTTACCACAGAGTAGTCAGTAATTTTTGGATTAGATTGGTTCTGACATATCTCTATACAATGATCGCAGTGGGTGCACTCCTCTTTAAGCCAAACAACGTTGTTGTTTTCGTCGAACTTCAGTGCGTCTGCCGGGCACTCACTCACACAATCACCACAGTGATTACAATGGTTTATTGTATGAGGGTTATGACAGTTCAAACACTGATAGTTACAACCCTGTAGAAAGATGACTAGACGATTTCCTGGCCCATCAACACAAGAGAAAGGAAGGATACGAGTGACTTTTGCCAAAAGGCTTCCACTTCGTCTAGACATCTTGTTCTTTCCTAAACCGACCTTTACGCCTGCGTGTAGGTCGGTGTCATTTCATGACTCACCACACGTGGTGAGCGTTCTAAAATCCCAGTATTTTTTGCCGCCTCTGCTCCCAGAAACGTCGTATTGGTTCTCGAACCTTCTGCATCATATTTTGCGATATCAGAAAGTTTAACCATGTATCCCGTAACGCGAATCAAATCATTTGAGGCCACATTCGCGGTAAACTCACGATAGCCTGCATTTAATGCCCCTTTGCACAAATTGAACATCGCTTCTGGGTTTGATTTCACCGTTTCATCAATCGTCAAAATATCGCTGATACCTGCACGATAATACTGGTGATGCTCAGCTGTTGCTTGTACATAAGTGACAGGGTCTGGCTCCGTGCCATAAGGAAGGCGCACACCTGGCGTAACGCCAAGATCTAAGCTAATACCACCTTGAGCATGTAAGAGCGCTTTGCCATCCAAACCGTATTTCACTGGGGTTGACTCCACTAGTTTCGCCAGTGTGGCTGAAACATCATGAGCAAAGGCATTCGCACGTTCATCTTTTCCGTACTGCCCCGTTTGACCTTCTTTTTCGAACAGAAGATTCACCGCTTCTGCCATACCATAAATGCCATACATTGGTGCGAAACGGGACTCTTCAATCAACCCTTCTTGCGTCAAAAATCCTTGAAAGAAATTGGACTTTTCATGCAAGTGCGTACTTCTAGCGTCCATCAACTCAACCATTAATTGATGGTATAGAGGTAAAACACTGTTTAAGAAGTCGTTACAATCCGATGCTCGTTCTGCGACTTCTTTTAGGTTCATTCGCACCAGCGTGTTTGAACCACCAGCCAGTGGCAGTGAATTGTAGCAACTTACAATACCAAAACGTGAACCGCTGTAGGCTTTCGAGTGCACAGGGTAATTGGCAATATGAGGCTTACTACACTCGCAAATATTCTGCGTCGCTTGACGAAGTAAATCATCAGGCGTGACCGACTCGTCGTACATAAAAGTAAGATTTGGCGCAATCTGCTTGAGCTCGGCGTCCACTTTTAAAATAGTGCGACAAATAACGTTGTCTGTCGGTCCGACATTCACGTGCATAAACGCATCTGGCAATGTGCGATCCAACATGATCCAAAAATGTTTTAACTTTTTGTAAATTTGATTCTCTGTTAGGTCGCCTATGTAAGGCAGCAAGACATCATCCAACTGACCTAAATACACCGGAATATTCGTTACCGATGGAACATGATGGTAAATGATGGTGAGCATATTCAGCGCATCATCGAAATCGTCAGCTGGAAGCAACTCTAGATACTCAGAGCCTTGCGATAGGAACTTAGCGTAATCAGGCAGCACATAGCGTGGTTTGAAAGGTGCATGGCCTTCAAACATATCACAGATGATTCCTTCATCCATTGCTTGTCTTAGCGATGGGGAAATCGACATGTAAGGAATACATGCTTCCGCCTCCAAGGCCAAAAAGTTCGACTTTTGTTTTGGAGAAAGACGAACATCAGTCGCAATGTATAGAAAACGTTGTTGTAGTTCAGAAAGGCTTTTCATCTGAGATGTCCCTGAAAAAGTAACCACAAACCCACAAGCTAAAACATGGATTCTACCCCTAAAGAGTAACGTGATTTTACTCCGGCTTACCTGTTGCCACTAATGAAAATAAACAAAACGTCTATTTCCATAATGGAAATAAGCTAACGCTAAATTAGGTTATTGCAACTTACGCTATTGAAATAACCCAACCATGCACCGAACACGCGCTTTCTCATCGGTTTGCCGTCGACAACATGACGCCCGCGCTAATAAATACTCCGCCAGTCAGGCGATTGAACAACTTGGCTCTTCCAGCGACAAACAGCCAGTCTGAAGCTTTTACACCTAATAATGCATAAAATGTTAGCCAACTTAGCTCAAACACCACAAATGTAGATGCAAAAATCGCGTATTGAGCCAGCAAAGGCGCAGAGGGATCAATGAACTGAGGAAACAAAGCGGTAAAAAAGACAATCGCTTTCGGGTTACTAGCACCAACAATAAAACCACTGGTGAACGCGCTGATCGTATTCGAGGAGCTTTGGACGGCTGCCGTTTTGTTAAAATCCGTTTGAGAAGAGCGCAGCGCTTGAATGCCTAACCAGATTAAATAAGCGGCACCACACCATTTGATAATATTGAAGACCAACTCAGATGAGGCAATCACAACCCCTAACCCGGTAAAAGAAAGCGTTAGTATAATAGTGATCGCTGATAAACTGCCTAGCGCAGTCATGAGGGCAATACGAAACCCACTGCTCACACCTTTACTTAAACACAGCAATGAGCTTGGCCCAGGCGATGCAGTGAGCACCAAAATGGCCAGGGTGTAAAAAATCCATGTATCAATTTGCATTGGCATCCCTTCCCGCAAAAAGTTAAGGGTTATATCTCAATCTTTATTGAGATATTCCTAGCTCAGTTTCCATCCATGAAACTCGATTCTTTAATAACCACCTAGTCCCTACATAATTTAGAAACCATTAATAGATAGTTATGCAATCAAAATACGCTCTGCATGCAAGGTTGTAAAGCATGTTTATTTTTCTTAATCATAAAAAGGCTTGGGATCGATTTCTAACGATGACGGAGCGACTGCTCTTTCTATTTTGTGTAAGCTATTTTTCAAATCGACCATCGCCACATCGATATAACGCTGATATTTGCGTGAGTAAAAACACTTCACTTCTGGCTTTAAAGCTTGAGAGTCATTTGAGGACCAAACAATACCAACACGCCCATCACTCAACTCAACAATAGAGCCCACTGGGTACATCCCAACGCAATTGATGAACTTGTAGACTAGGTCTGCATCTAAATGAAATGGCGTTAAACTCAACAAGATTTTAAACGCTTCTGCTGAGCTCATGCCTTTTTTGTAGCAACGATCGGCCGTCAATGCATCGTAAATATCAACAATACAACTCATGCGGCCGTGAATCGGAATCTCATCGCCTTTCAAGCCTCTAGGGTAACCATTGCCATCTAACTTCTCATGATGCATCAAACAGACATCGCGACTCACATCACTAAGGCCCTTTACATGGAGAATAATCTCACCAGCGAACACTTGATGTAGCTTCATGTGTTCAAACTCTTCAGGTGTTAGCTTTGCTGGTTTATGCAAAATCTTGTCATCAACTTTAATTTTACCTACATCATGAATGATGCCACCAATAGCGAGCTGCTTTAGTGTCTGCTTATCTAACCCCAAGTACTTACCAAATGACACTAAAAGACAAGCCACATTGACGGAGTGTTCCAACAAGTAGGAGTCTTTTTTTCGGAGTGCAGAAACACATTGCAACGCATCTGAGTCGATAAAAACGCTTTCAATGACATCATCGGCCCAAGCTTCTACCTCATCAACTTCAATGATTTTGCCTTCAAAAGTTTGATTCAATAGTTTCTGCGCCAGATCTTTTGCTTCCGCAATTAGCTTTTTGGCTCGTTTATGTTGAACATCTCTCGAGCGATAAGCGCGTTGAACCTTCGAAAAGTCAGAGGACTTGGGCTCTCGCTCCTCTTCTACGGCAACAATGGATTCATCCACAGGCTTAAAGACACACTTCTGAGAAGATAATGTTTGATCTACCCAAACATACTTCACGCCGCTCGCGGTAAGCTTCTTAATGCCCTCTGGGCTAGATATCCGCCCTGCATTGGCTAAATTTACGCGCTTGTTGTGCTCTATCGCGGTAACAAACATACCAACGCCGACATCAGCGAGCGCAATTTTGATTGAATTTTTTGGATCGTACTGCATAAAAAGAAAGCTTACTCGATATTAACGGCAGTATTATAAGAGATTTGATTAATTGGCGTGATAATAAATTAGAATTGATTACTATTAATGAGCATCCTGTCAATTAATAACCTATCGCTATCACTAAGCCCTTTTTTTTAATATGGTCTTTAGCCTAGCAAATATACAGATATGACACTCAAGAGCAGAACCTCTAACCGACACGTCTTAAAATAACTTGAGGATAATTATTCATAAATATTTATAGATTGCGGACAGCATCAATAACTGTATTTTATAAATGATTTTTACTGTTGACTATTTTTTATAAATGTCGATGATTAGCCGCCTAATCTTAGTATGTTATTAACCTAGTAGCGCATAAAATGATAGCCAAACAATTTGAACTGATACTTTTGTGATTGTAATGTACGCCAACAGATCAACTCTATGTTATCAAACCCCCACACTCATCTCTGATGCTAACACGCTCGAGGAGGAAATATCTTGACCACCATATTTGACCAACAAGCCTCAGATAGTGACCGAGAGTTCCTGAAAATCGTTGAAGAACGATTCATTCATATCTTCGACGTATTTAACGAAGGCCTCTTCTACATGGATGAGTTTGGTACCATGGTATTTTACAACAAAGGCTTCTATGAACAGCTCGGTATTAACGCTGGCCGAATCAGTTTAGAGCAGTGGTTAGAACTTGTTCATCCTCTTGATCGAGAAAGGCTGTCCACAAGGGTCGATGCGCACATCACGACCAACAATACGAGGGTTACAACCACTTACCGAGTGCGTAAACCCAATGGACAATACGTCTGGATAGAAGGCGTAGCCATGACCAAAGAAACAGAACATGGCCATTACATGGTTGGCAGCCATCGCGATATTTCTGAGCGTAAGCTGATGGAAAGTTACATCCATCAAGTTGCATTTCATGACAACGCGTCAGGCATGGCTAACCGCGCCCATCTCTTGCTGGATATCGAGGACAGTGTACGTACCACCGATTCTTGCGCGTCTATTTGTTATATTCAGATCGAAGACATCAAATCTTACTTGAATCAATATGGCAGTGAACTGGTCGATGGGTTAGTAGAGAAGTTGCTACAAACTCTCAGTCACTTGCCCTCTCCAAACAGCTCGGTGTATCGCGTGCATGATGATGACTTTGCGATTTTGATTCACGATGAGTGCTCAATAGAAGCGCTACAGAGTTACGCTGAAAGTTTAAAACAAACCTACCATGAAGCGGTGATTGAAGAAGGCCAATACCTAGGTAGCAACATTAGCATTGGTTTGTATCCTTGTATTGACCCTAGTCACTCCGCAGAGGAAATTTTACGTAAAGCGGCAAGAACTTGTCAGTACGCGAGCGAACAAAATAGAGACCGCGTCGCGGTCTACAGTGAGAAGACGCAGCATGCCGTTGATCGCTACTTCTTTATTGAGCAAGGTCTTAAAAGTGCGCTAGAAAAACAGACATTAAGTGTTAAGTTTCAGCCAATTATTGACGCCAAAAGCTCAAAAGTGGTGAGCTTCGAATCGCTAGTTCGCTGGCGTAGCAAAGAGTTTGGCGAAATTTATCCCGACGAGTTTATCCCTGTAGCAGAGAACAAAGGATTGATCGTCGAACTGGGATATCAAGTATTTGCCAAAGCGTATGAATTCATCAAAAACTACCGTGAACGTTACCAAAACCAAGTTCGTGTTAACGTGAACGTTTCTGTACTTCAGTTGATGAACAGCGAATTCCCTACGCGAATTAAAGCCATGGCGGATGAAGCTGGCGTTGACCCCGAGTCTATTGTTTTGGAACTGACAGAAACGTTTATTTTGGATAATAACCAGACGGCCATTGCTCCCCTAAGCACGCTCAGGGAGTTAGGTTTTGCACTCTCGCTCGATGACTTTGGCTCTGGTTACAGTTCATTAAATAGCTTCTTCGACTTGCCGATGACACAAATCAAAATTGATAAGTCGATGGCATGGAAGACACTGACCAATCGCTCTTCTCAAGAGTATTTGAAGTTTCTTATCACTATGTGTCAGGAAAATAATATTGAAGTGGTGATAGAAGGCATCGAAGACGCAAAAATGTGTGACTTCTTTTCCGAGATGGGCGTCGATTATTTGCAAGGTTATTGGTTCTCTAAACCACTCTCTGTTGCCAGTGCCAGTCGCTATTCATTGAGCTAAACCGTTCTTCGGCGAAATAATCCCAGAATTAACGCTATTCCGCACGGCCACGTTAAGCATGCTGAACTACTCACAGTAAATTTCAGACACTAACTGGCCGTGACGAAAACAACCTTAGAGAGCCTTGATTAACGTAGGCGCTCAAAAACAACACTCTGATCTAAGTGTTCGTGATATTGAGTGTAATCTAAGCCCATATCAAAGATATATTGAGTCACCAAGTTTCTAACGCACTCAATCAATTGGCTCGCTTGCCATGGCTTCTCAAAGTAGCGATCAATACCTGCGGAGTTAATCGCATTAATGGTATCCGTGTGCGTCGCCTGCCCCGTCAGAAGCACTTTACGTGTGCGAACAAAACGACTGTCTTGTGATACCTCTGTCAGTAGTTCCACTCCTGTTTTACCTGGCATGACATGATCGGAAATTATTAATGCGATCATCTCGCCTTCTGCATCAAGCTCATCCATCAGTTCTAGAACCTCACCTGCGGATTCGCAGTCTTCGATATTCAACCACTGATGTAACGGCTCTAAATCTTGTAGAACCGCGCTTAATACCTCTCGTTGGTCATCAACGCAAATTACATTAAGCTTCTCCATGTTCACCCTCTACTGGTAACTTGATTCTAAAAATTGTTTTTTCACTGTCGCTCTTTACCACAATAGAGCCGTTATATCCGGCGATAATGCGTTTCACAATCGACAGCCCTAATCCTAAACCAAACGACAACCCACCCTTTTTAGTGGTGAAGTTTGGCCGGAAAATTTTTCTGCGTGTCGCTTCATCGATTTCTGGTCCGTTGTTAGCAATCGTGACCAAAATTTTCCCCTTACTCTCTCGAGTATGTATTTCGATCCCCGGATCTTCGGTTTGACCAAGTGCATCACACGCATTCTTTAAAATATTGACCCAAACTTGGACGAGTTCGGTTTGAGAGCCGACAAAGTCCGGCAACTCCGCTGGGCTAAAACGTACGCTCACGCGTCTTAAGTCACTTTGCAATAGGGCCAGCGCTCGATTGATTGAGTCATTAATATTAAACGCTTCATCCAAGTCGATATCCGTACGCCCCAATTGTTTCACTGAACGTACAATGCCAACAGTATGTTTAGAGGCAATACGCAAATCATGAAGGTCTCGCCCCATTTGCCAGAAACGTATCGCTTCTTCGGGTCTTTTTAACCAATGCTCCGACAGGAAATTATTTGGAACGGCACGAGCGAGATCACGCGCGAGATCCTTAGGTAAGCCGTAATATTTTTCGAAGTGACGCCCCCGCTTTCTCGCTTCGCTGGAAGAGACTTTCTGTCCTTGCATCAAACCAAAATCAAAAAACTGACTCGCTTCCGGATGAACTTCTTCAAGCAATTCCATGATGACCGACTCGAGTCGCTCTGATTTACTGCTTACCACACCAATAGCATTGTTCAACTCATGAGCAATACCCGCAGCAAGCTGTCCTAACGTTGTCATTTGCTCTGCGGTATGCAGCTTTTGTAACGCTTTTTCTTTAGCCAAGGCCTCTTGCATTGCACGCCGTTGACGCCGAGATAACTCGTTCACCATCACAGGCATAAATTGTGTCGTCAATGGTCCGTATGTCACCTCTTCCACCGCGGGCGTATCACGCTGTATCCAAGCCAGTTCAACGTCGGTTTGAGCAATAACTGTCGAAGAGGCCGTCCATGTACCAGAAAAGAAACTATGTACGCCAATAAACGCACCTTGAGACGCAGAAAATGCCTGAATTGGCTTCTTGTCGTCTTCCGCATAATAGCCAGCCAACTCTCCTGAAAGCACGTAGTACAACCGATCGTTGTAGCCAGCTTGCTCGATCAGCACCGATCCGGATAAAACCGTTAATCGGCGTTCAAGATGGTTAAAATAGCGTTGTACTAACGCATCTAGTTTCGTTTC
Organism: Vibrio sp. A1-1; assembly: GCF_021728175.1. Taxonomy (NCBI): domain Bacteria; kingdom Pseudomonadati; phylum Pseudomonadota; class Gammaproteobacteria; order Vibrionales; family Vibrionaceae; genus Vibrio; species Vibrio sp. A1-1. Next base: position 49,719 of record NZ_JAKKCL010000005.1, on the reverse strand, counting down.
GTACATGGGTTACCCAATATGCCCAACGGTATGTAAAATCCAAACCATAACAAAACTAAGTAATACACCAATCACGCCCAGCACTGCACCGATACGAGCCATTTGGCTGCTTTCGACATGCCCAGTAGCATGAGCTAACGCGTTTGGTGGCGTACTGATTGGTAACGACATACCGAGTGACGCGGCAAATGTCACGACTAAGATCAGCGTCACTTCTCCACCCAATGGCGTTAACGAAGTCATCGAGGTACCTAGCGCAGCCATAATCGGCATAAGTAAGTTTGCAGTAGCCGTATGCGACATAAAGTTTGCCATTAACAAGCACAAGAAAGCCGCACCAAACAAGACCACATATGGCGAGAACTGATCAAACGGAATACTGTGTACCACCAGCTTCGCAAGCCCTGTTTTATCCAGAGCAAGACCCAGAGCGATACCACCTGACACCAACCAAAGCACGTCCCAAGAAATTTTCTTCAAATCTTCCTTGTTGATAATGCCCGTCAATGAGAATACCGCGACCGGAATTAATGCCACTGTGTAAGAGTTCATCCCATGTGCTGACCCCATCAACCAGAGAATAATCGTACCTGCGAAGGTGACATAGACAATCATCGCTTTTGGTGTTTTCAAAAACTTGCTCTTAATATTCAGATCAATGGTGGTTTGCTCGGCTTTATACAAAAAGCCAATCAGAAACCACGCTAGCGCCATCATCACAATGACGAATGGCACGCCAAAGACCATCCATTCACCAAAGGTAATTAAGTTGTCACCAACCAAATATTTCAGCGCGATAGCATTCGGGGGCGTGCCGATTGGTGTACCAATACCACCAATGTTGGCGGCAACAGGAATACACAAGGCAAACGCAATTCGACCGGGATCTTTAGGCCCAAATACCGCAATCACAGGGGTTAGAATCGACAACATCATCGCTGTTGTTGCGGTGTTTGACATAAACATGGAAAAGACAGCGGTGATCAACATCAAACCCAACATAACGAACTTTGGGTTTTGCCCAAATGGTTTTAGCAACACGCGCGCTAAGTTGACATCCAGCCTGTACTTTGTCGCCGCCATAGCTAAGAAGAACCCACCGAGGAACAGCATTATAATCGGGCTAGCGAAAGTCGCCATTATCTCGTTATATTGCAACAGCTCACCAAAATGTGGCTGCCCTTCTTGCAAGCGAAAAAGCACGATGCTTTTATTCGAAACAAGCAATAATTCGAGCACAATGATAACGACCGAAGTGGCGTAGATTGGAATAGGTTCAAACACCCAGCAGAGTGCAGCAAGCAAGAAGATTGCGATCACTCTCTGCTGGACGATAGTAATGCCATCAAATGGGAATGCAGAGAGGGGCATTAACCAAATAAGCAATGGTATCAATGTTGGAATAATGTATTTGAGATAAGGGCGCATAGTACTACTTCTCTTCCTGAGATGGTTAGCCAGACACGTTTGGCGTTTGGAACGCCATTACCCACCGCAATACCGAAGCTTTTAGGCTCTGACTAAGCCTTCAGAGACGAAAAATGCAGTAATGGCTTGTTCCAGAGAAGATTATGCACACTGTTTTCAAACAAAACTTTGGTGCGAGATCAATGAACTTGTTTTCACATTGGAAAACATTTTATATCTGTGTTCAAGCTCACTAAATGCTCACGATTTCAGTGAAATATACTTTTCCATCATAAAGTTAGTTAAGGTTTCTCCCCTAACTTCAGCACGTTGCTGAACCTTAACTGTGAACCCCATTTTCTCGTAGAAAGGTCGGACAGTGATACTCACTTCAGAGTACAGTCGCTCTATCCCCTTTACTTTCGCCTGTGAAAATAGAAAAGACATCAAATCACGACCAATACCTTGGCCTTGATATTCATGGTGACAAAAGAAATGGTCAATCAAGCCGTCACTTTGCAAATCACAATAGCCAACGATCTGCCCTTCTATTTCCGCGATATAGGGTTGAATAGCATCCATTGTGCGTTGCCATGAATTGAGATCAAAATCTGATGGGGCCCAAGCTGAAACTTGTGATTCGGTATAATCGCGACGATTAATGACTCGTACAGTGTGGTAAAAAAGTGTCCACAATATTGGAGCATCCTCTGTGCGATAGCGACGTATTGAGAGCATCGGTTCAACCATTCCTATTCGATAAATACCAAGTATTAACGCAAAGTAATACTGGTGAACTCATCATTTTCAATACCAACCACTAAAGGCTTTTCAAGCTGATCGCTGTTCATCAATACGGTGGTATTCAGCTCTCGACTTGATCTGCGTATTTTGCTTTTTCTGATGATATGTATATTAACAATGTAATCGGAATATTCCTTCGTGACTCCTCCAGAAAACTCCACATGCTCACTTTCATTATCTTGGACCACATGAAATTTTCGATTTGCTTGAATATCCGCACTGAGTGAAGAGTCACCGTAGTTCAGTACAACGGACGTTGGTTCACTATCTTGATTGGCAAAACAGCCAAATGCGAACATGCATAATGCAAGTATACTTTTTGATTTAAACATTGGTTATTCAATTTCTAGTTATTTTTCTGCCATTTGCATTACCAAATAGCACTCCTTCCGTAATCGCCCATTGTGCCACAGGTGTACGCAAGTCTCTAAATACAGTAAAAGGATGTACGATGAAATTCCGCTAAAAATGGGGAAATCACAATGCAGCTGAGGATAAATCAGCCTACTTAATCGCTCCCAATAACACCCAAGCAATTGTTTTTATTTAATTTTAAATTACTAAATAGTGTAAGCAATATACGTACAAGCTCTTACTTTTTCATACGCAACTAAGCGAGTTAATAGAGAAAGACAATATTTTCTATGCCACATGTTACAAATCTACTCATCTCATTATCACGTATGATCCGATATTGTAGCGCTAGCCTTTCCTTCTTTTTAACGAAGGGAAGATTTAACAATAAGGCTTGCACCTATTTTATAGCTAAAATCAATAAAGCATTTCCAACATCGGTTGGTCTAGGAGCGATCAATGAAAAACTCTCTCAGTTTTACTCATCTATTAAAAGTTGGCTTGATATCAATCGCAGCTTTGATGGGTGGATGCACTCAAGGAGATTGGCGTACCGCAAGCAGAGAACCTGCCGGTATCGCGCCTGACCCTTCCAATGTAAAACATGCCGTAATTGAGTTTTATGCCGCAGATGCATTTGGTTGGCGAGGCTGGTTTGCGGTGCACACTTGGTTTGCAGTAAAGCCTGAAAATGCGAACGAATATACCGTGTATGAAGTGGTTGGGTGGCGCGTGAATCGTGGACAACCCGCTCTGTATCAATACCAAACGGGCACACCAGATCGCTACTGGTATGGTGCGAAGCCAGAAAAAATACTCTCAATACAAGGTGAAAAAGCCGATAAACTTATCCCGAAAATACAAAGTGTTATCAACCAATACCCTTGGGCTGAAGAATACACGTTGTTTCCAGGACCAAATAGCAACACATTCCCGGCTTGGGTGGGCAAGCAAATTCCAGAGTTAGAACTCGACTTGCCATTTAGAGCAATTGGTAGCGGCTACGCCAACGAATAGAACAAAAGCTTGGTAACTGGCGCGTTTTACGTTCAGCGCATAGCACTATACCTATTGTGCGTCTTCACCTAACTCGGTTCTGTTTCTTCCGTTGTGCTTTGCTTTATACAGAGCGTTGTCAGCGTCTTTCATTACCGCTTCAATTGGCATATCGTTGCCTTTCCAGTGAGAAACACCAAGTGATACCGTTACCTTACCAACGACCAGGAAATCGTGTTTTTCTACGTTATGCCTAATCCGCTCAGCGACATCAACCGCGTGATGAACATCCGTCTCTTCAAGGAACATCATGAACTCTTCCCCACCGGAACGGCAAAGATGATCATTCGCTCGGGCCTGCTCTTTCATCAACTGAGCGAATTCTTTGAGTAGATTGTCACCCACATCATGACCATAGTTATCATTCACGCTCTTAAAGTGATCAATATCCAAAGCTAAAATAGAAAAAGCGGTGTTTTCTTGCTTAAACAAGCCTAGAACTTTGTCTAAGCCGCGTCGATTTAACAACCCAGTCATCGCGTCTGTTAGCGTATCCAGTTGCAGCTTATCAATGGTTTTTGAAACGATACCAAACGCTTTGAGGAAACTGAGCTTCAAATGTGAAGCCTCAAAATACCAAGACTTAACCAGCTTCAAATCATCGATGGATGAAGAGTGTTCTTCCACTCCTCGAACAGCGCCAGCCAGTTGCCATAATGGTCTTGAAATAAGTAGAGAGAAGAACCAGATCAACAGCAGAGTTAATAAACCAATTGGAATCGATTTGAAAAATACACTCCACATCTGCTCATCTAGCACCATTAACGTCATTGATTTCGGGCGCTGAGCGACAATTCCCCACCCTGATGATTCAACTGGTGCATACCCTGCTAGCATTTCAACACCGCGAGAGTTCACAATTTCTTTGTTACCACGCTGACCCATTGTCACGGCGTTAATTGCCATATTATCGTTGATCACTTCACCAACCCGCGATTTATCTGGGTGGTAGATCAGCGTATTGCTTTCGTCCACAACGTAAAGGAAAGAGCCATCTTTGTAAGCATGCTGGCTAAGTAATTCCGCAAGAATATTATCCTTCTCTAAGTAGATAGTACCGCCGATATAGCCTAAATATTCATTGGACTGAGAAAATATAGGGTATGAGATCGTTAACAGATAATTTCCTGCGGGTGAGATGAATGGCTCAGTGACAACGGGCGCTTGAGCATTTAAAGATTGACGTTTTCTTTCACCAACGAGCTTTACACCTTTCACCTGAAGTGTCTCTGGTGATACAGAAATAATGACGCCTTTCGCATTAACGACAACCACAGAGTTGAATGATTTGGTTTGCTTTCTCAGCCTCTCCGCCTCTTCGTCAAGAAACTGAGCATCGTGCATCTTATCTTTTAGCAAGTTCGCACTGTATTTTAACTGCGACATTGAGCTTTCTATGAAAGAGTCCGTCATTTCTGACATTTTTTGCGCATAAACGCGGTTGGACTCTAACGTGTTATTGATGATGAGATCTCGTTGCACTCGATAGATCGAATAAAACGCATTGATCAAAGTGACAAGCACGCTGAAAACACACAGGATTACAATAAGGTTTCTAAGATTAAGTTTTTCTTTTCTTCTAAAGGACATTTGCCAACTGCCAGCTTCGATGGCTTTTTGTATGAATGAGCGTATAGGTTATATGAAATTGATTTAATTTTCAGGTAGGAAGTTGGGAGCAGTGTTAAATATTTTCTCACATAATAGAACGCAAAATGAGCTAATAAGAGAATTCAGTGACACAAAATAAATGCCGTGCCACTGTAATATCGCACAACTTTAAGCAAGCTCTGTGCTGGTCATTACCATTGTCTTTAATACATCGACAACAAGCTGATGATCATCTAACTGCGGTAAACCCGATACCGTCACAACCCCAATTAAACCAGAACCCATGATTCGAATTGGGAACGCGCCGCCATGAGCACAATACTCACGCGCATCGAGATGTGGCTGATTTTCAAAATCACGCTGCTTTTGCTTATTGTACAGCGAGAGGTAGTAAGAGCTGTGACCATATCTCAATACTGAATTTCGCTTTCTACGAACCCAATCCAAATGGTCAGCGCACGTTCCTGTCATCGCGTATTGAAATAGCGTTTGTCCAAAACCGTAGACCTCAATAGCCACAGCCGCGTCACAGGCTTCCGCCGCTTCTTTTAAAGCTAAACCAATAGACCACGCTACTTGGTGGTTAAACTCTTTCAATTGAAGCTCATGCTCTTGTTGAGCGACGAGCTCAAGCGTTAAGCTCATGATTTCACCTGAATCGTTTTACCCGTTTTACTGCTTTCCAATGCCATCTCAATCAGAGCGATATTCTGTACTGCTTGAACGGCAGGAACCGGGTTATCAGTACCCAAACGAATGGCATCTGCTACACCAACAAAATAAGCTTGATACGCACCTCTCTCCGTTTTGATAGTTTGCGCACCGTCTTCGTCGTAGCGGACACCGTATAACGCCTCGTCCTCTTCTGACCAAGCATCGTTCTCCGGTAATCGGCCTTCTTTTAAGTAACCTTCTTGAGGATCTAATCCGAACTTTTCATATTTAGCTTCGGTACCCAATACTTTATAACGCAGGTTTGGTTCTGGGCTGTATAAGTTTGAATGTAAATGCACAATATGATCTGGATAATGAAGCACTAAGTTGTAGTAATCAATCGTCGTCGCGCCCGGGCGCATCATTCGACACTGTGCGTCTATTGCATCTGGCAAACCAAATAACACCAAGGCCTGATCGAGAAGATGGGGAGCAAGATCGAATAAAATACCACCGCCATCTTGAGCCTGCTCTCGCCAGCGTTGACGAACTTCAGGACGGTAGCGATCAAAGTGCGACTCAAACAGCCTCACATCACCTAACTTACCTTGTTCGATAAGCGATTTAACAGTGAGAAAATCGCCATCCCAACGCCTATTATGAAAAACGCTCAGAACCAATCCTTTTTCTTCTGCTAAGGCGATCAACTCATTCCCATCTTCTATGCGCGTTACAAACGGCTTTTCGACAATAACATGTTTGCCATTGTTCAACGCGCGCTTTGCGAGCTCGTAGTGCACGTCATTTGGCGCAGTGATGATCACAAGCTCAGCGTCACTGTCATCGAGTAAAGTATTGGCATCAGCAAACCACTGAGCATCTGGCCAATCATTTTGGACCGCTTCCTGTTGACGAGAACTTATTGCGCTCAACGTCAAGTTTGGCAGTGCTTTAATGAAGGGTAAGTGGAAAGTTTTTGCTGAATATCCGTAACCAATCACGGCGGTCTTTACGGGATCGTAAGCCATACTAAGATTCCTTATTTCGGTGAAACAACAATACATTCAATATCATTGTGGTCGAGAAGTTGTTGAAAATCTGATTGAGGAGCATGATCGGTAATAACGATGTCGATCTTTGACAAATCACATACATGGTGAAAATTGTCGCTTCCAATTTTGCGGGATTCACAAACGACAATGACTTGTTGAGCTTGCTCTATCATGGTTTGTTTCATGGTTGCTTCTAGCTCATTATTTGTCGTCAACCCTCGGGATGACAACGCGCACACACCAATAAACGCCTTATTCACATGATATTGCTTCATTTGCTGTTCTGCTTGTGCACCCAAGATCGCTCTGGCGTAGGGGTCAAAGTGTCCACCTAAGAAATGGACGTCCATTGATTCACTTTTTTCAGCAGCGATTAGTACGTCAATACTGTTGGTGACCACGTTGAGCTTATCTTCTTCACAGCGTGCTTTTTCTACGTAAAGTGGGAGCAGAGATAAGATAGTGCTGGTATCAATAACAAGGTGGTCACGCTCATCCAAAAGCTTAGCGGCCGCTTGAGCGAGGCGATGCTTAGTGTCACTAATTGGTCGATTAGAGTACGCCTCTGTAGAGGAAGATATCGGGGCAAGCATGACGCCACCTCGGATTCTTTGTAATCCCGGTAGTTGGCTCAACTTGACTAAGTCTCGACGCGCTGAATCTCGAGAGATGCCAAAATACTCGCAAACTTCCGATAACGTTATTTTGTTTTGTAGCTCTAGCTTGGCTCTGAGCTCTATCAATCGCTCTTCTTGCGTCATTACTTAAATTCACTTAAGTGGTTTTAAGCAATGATGCCACACAGCAATCAAATAACCAATACGGACGCACGCAATATTTGCTTATGCTGATACCAAACAGAATTGTTAAGTTGAGGAGATGAAGAGCGTTTTGCTCATCACCCCCTATCAAAAAATTTTTGGTGTAATGTTTGCGTTGGCTGGGTCGCTATTTTTTCATCGCTTCTTTAAAAACTTGATTCCAATCTTGTTTCATATCGACAAACAGCCAACCTTGCTCTTCACCCACTTTAAATGATTTGTCTAATTTCCCCACGTGAGAGTCTTTATCATACGCGCATTCACGCTTGTCATCCGTGTGATGGATAACCGCTGAAAATCGTGGGCCAGACCCCGCTTTAGTCCACTCTAGCATTTGTAAGTCACCGTCAGAATTACCAAATGCCATCACCGGGCGCTTACCAATGAAGTTCTGGATCGTGACAGGCTTCACCGCTTTATCATTCACAAAATCAATTTCTGGCAAGCGTTGAATCGTTGGCTTTCCATCAACGACCTGATACTCCGCTTTTAATGTCGTCCCAACGATATTTTGCGTTGGGATCCCGTACACTTCTGGTGCCCAAACACGCATGAAATCAATGCCACCTCCAGAAATTATATAGGTCTGGTAGTCATTTGCTCTCAAGTAGTCGAGTAACTCAAGCATCGGTTGATAAACCATTTCAGTGTATGGCTTTCCCGTCGTAGGATGAACGGCCGTTTTCATCCACTCCTTCACTTCTTGATGGAACTGATCAGTCGACATTCCAGAGTGAGTCGCCATAACAAGCTGCATCACACCTTCAAGGCCTTGCTTGCCAACCCCCTCCAAGTCACCTTTTATTGCCGAAGCAAAAGGTTCTGTTGTTTTCCAATCAGGATGCTCAGAGGCCATCTCTTTCACTTTATCGATCGCAAAAAACAGCTGTAGATAAACGGGTTTTTCTGCCCACAGCGTCCCGTCATTATCAAACGTAGCGATCCTTTGGCTTTCAGGAATATAAGCGTCCGATCCTTGAGTCGTCGTTTTAGTAACAAACGCCATAATAGCTTGCTTCGCACCGGTGTTGTTCCATGACGGCAGAGGATCTTGCACATCAGCAGCAATGCTATAGCTAGACAGAGCAAAACTTGTCGCAAGGACAATCACCTTTAACTTTATAGCCATTTTAATTCCTTATATTGAGGTACGGGATGCAAATCCAAATGAAAGTATAGTTCACGATTAACAAGCGCAATTCAGAGCAACATATGCAACGACACCAGAAAGTGACCTTGTAACTAGAAACACGCTTTAATTAAAGAAGCTTACTGATAAAGTGTTGAGTTAGCTGGCGTCAACCTGCTCTGAAGTACTTTGACGTCCCTTTTTCTGATTAAGCTCATCAATCACGTAATCCGGAGCCACTTTCTTAAGTTCCGCTAAACACTGTTCAGACTTGGGGTTGTCGTAACGAATGTAGATATCACACACTGCATAAAGCTGCTCCGGCGCGCCAGAGATCAAATAAGCTTTTTCAAAAGCGTCCACAGATTTTTTAAGATCTAACTCTTCTTGCAGAACACCATTTAAGTACCAAAAATAACTGTTGTTCTTTGCCATGTTAGCGGCCTTTTCAATTTCGCTAGCGGCATCATGCTTCTCACCGAGTCTTACTAGCGCCAATGACTTCGAGTAATGCAAAGCAGCGTTATCAGGAAAAAGTGTGATTGCTTCATCAAGTACTTGGATAGCTTGTCGATCTTTTTGTTGCGCTCGAAAATTGTCCGCATAGCTTAACCAGACTTGCGGGTTACTTGGCATCAGCTTGGTTAGCTCTGGATAAATCAATGCCGCTTTGTCCCACTCTCGATGCCAACGATATACATCGGCAAGGAGTAATCTAGAAACGTTGTCAGTTTTCTGCGACAAGTAGGATGTTAAATCAGTCACCGCGCCTTCAAGTAACTGTTGCTGCTCCGAACTTAAACTGGCGTAATCTCGAACCAAGTTTATCGCTGCGGTAATTCGAACCATTGCATCGTCATCACTTAGCAACGGGGAAACCAGACGCCAGCGATGCTCTATCATATAGGGTTGAGCTCCTACAATTGCTGCTTCACGAATTCCAGCATCTGCATCTTTCAAACCACGAGCGACGGCAACCAAAGCGTTTTGGCTGGGGTAGTTGGCCAGTTCACGTAAAGCATCAATACGCTTTTCTGAAGACAACTTTTTGTTTTGTGCATCATAAGACAGCTTTTCGATTTGCTGTGTTGGTGTAATTGGAGCTTCTTGAGATGCTATCTCAACGGGTGAAACTTTATCTGAATTGAGCAGAGGTTTATCTTGAGCCCAAACGCCTTGGCTTAACGCTACACTCATCGCGAAAGTTAAGAGTGACTTCGTAAAATGCGTTATCTTTTGCATTGATTAGACCTTACTTTTATAAAACTGGACCAGTTGAATCTTAGAACTTAGTGTCAAAAACAGGTTGATTAGACGCTTTCAGGTGCAAAGCCTTATCACTGTATTTGCCGTGTACCACAGGGTTGCCCATCGCTCGTAAAATGTACGCCATTGATTTATCGGCATGCGCAAAAAACTTCTTCCAACCTGCACATAGATAGTTAAGGCCGGGCTCACCTTCTCTGGTGCGAATAAAGCGGTTTTTAGGGCATTCTCCAAAGCATGCAAACTGATAATCGCAATTAACACACTGCTGAGGCAGTGTACGACTTTTAGCAAACCCGAATTTCTGCTGGTCAGGGCTATAAGCGAGAGTATCGAGTTTTTCGCGGTGAATATTTCCGATCTTGTATTCCGGGTAAACATAGTGGTCACACGCAAAGACATCACCGTTTGGTTCCATTGCTAAACCTTTGCCACAGATTTCACCTAGCGTGCATAGTGGGTTTTTGCTTCCCATCCATGTTTCCAAACTTGCTTCAAAATACTGTACAAAAACGTTACCAATATCATGCACGACCCACTCATTGAATATCGCGATAAGGAAGTTACCCCATGCTTCATCCGCCACACAAAATGGCTCGACAACTGAATCCTTGTGGCCGGGAATCAGACGTTTATCACCTTGCATTAGTTGCTCATTGGGCTTCCAAGTTTGTGGCGCTGTTGTTCTGAAAGTTTTCTGCTCAACAATCGGAATAAACTGCATTTGAGGGGAACGTACTTCATCTCGTAAGAAGCGATACACTTCCAATGGGTTTCGGCTGGTCAAGTTGTTCACGCACGTAAGCGTTGCAAACTTCACTTCATGCTTATGTAATAGATCAACGGCGTTCATCACTTGTTTAAATGTGCCTCTTCCCGCTCGATTTGTTCGGTAAGCGTTGTGCATCATCTCAGGGCCATCGATGCTTAAACCGACAAGAAAGTGGTTCGCTTTTAGAAACTCGCACCACTCATCATTAAGAAGCGTGCCATTAGTCTGAAGATCATTAGAGATCGTAATACCATGAGGGCGGTATTGATCTTGTAGTTCAACAATTCTTTTGAAGTAATCCAACCCCAGCATGGTCGGCTCTCCACCTTGCCAAGAGAAGATAATTTCAGGTGTGTTCTGCCCTTCTATGTATTGGCGGATATAGCTCTCTAAGGTTTCGTCATCCATTATTGGCGAGCACCCTTGCTTATATTCCAACAAATCTTGTTTGCTTAAGTAATAACAATAAGTGCAATCGATGTTGCAGGCAGCACCAATGGGCTTTGCCATCACATGTAAACGCTTAGATGCTTTTCCGTTGAACTGCGGCCCTTGAGTTATGTGCATTCATCACCTTCTTAGTTGCTAACCTGTCCCCAATGATGTCAAACCTAATCATCGAGTTAATCGCCTAGGGTGATGATAATGTTCAAGTATTCTCGGCGCTTGTTATAGTGTGTATAACCGTTTGTTATGGTTTTGCTTGCTAGACTTTTTGACCAAAGTCGTTGACGGAGTTGCCGAATGAAGCATCCCAAAAGTAAGATTATTTCCTTTGTCTCAGCCATATCGGTCACGCTGATAATTAGTGGGTGTGCAACAACCCCACCAAACTCTCTCGCTCAGAAAATCGATCAAGATATGGTTCTTGTCGAAGGTGGGCAGTTTATGATGGGCGCAGATAATCCATCAGCCAAAAAGTCAGAGCGCCCAGCTCGCACTGTTAAGGTTGATGGATTCTATTTGTCAAAATTCGAGGTAACTCAATCGGTCTTTGAAGCTGTCACTGGCTCCTCTCTGAGCTACTTTCGAGATCCAAATACACCCGTCAATAATATTAGTTGGCAACAAGCCAATTATTTCATTAAGAAATTGAATGAAAAAACGGGAGAGCATTACCGTCTACCAACAGAAGCTGAATGGGAGTTTGCCGCTAAAGGCGGAATTTTAAGCAAAGGCTTCACTTTTTCTGGATCAAACAATATTGACGATGTGGCTTGGTATGCGAATAACTCGCACAATAAGGCTCATAAGGTAGGTCAAAAGCAACCAAACGAGCTCGGGTTGTACGACATGACAGGTAACGTAGGCGAGTTTGTGATTGATGCTTTTGACGAAGGTTATTACAAAACAGCGCCCAGTGATAATCCGGTAAACGCAAAAGAGGAAAAAGAAAGCCTTGCACACAAGTCTGTACGTGGCGGCAGCTTTGCTTATGACGCAGACGAATCTGAAAACTATCGCCGCGATTTTGCCAGCCAATCCGTCATTATGTCTGACATGGGCCTTAGACTAGCGAAAGACGTAGACTAAACTAAGTAGAGAAAGTGGCGCGATAAAGGCTCCACTTTTTACTATTGGTGTTTAATCTCTACAGATTCGTAATAGGTGCTTTCAGCTGATCAATAGCCTGCTTAGGAGCATAATTACTCAGCTCTTTTAGACACCTATCGAAAGCAAAAGCGACAGCGCCTTTTTTATGATTTCTCGCTAGAACTTCGCATTGAGCATATAAATGTTGAGGGTTCCCACCGACTTTAAACGCAGTCTGCAATGCCTTACTGGCTTCCAGAACGTCACTTTTTTCCAAAGCTAGACCATAAACATACCAGTAGTGAGCGTGAGTCTTTCCTAGTTCTGCGGCATGTTTAAGTAGAGCTTTGGCCTCATCTTCCTTGCCTTGGCGTAACAAAGAAAGACCAGCACTGTAAGGTAATGAGCTGGATTTAGGCTGAGCTTTCATTCCTTGTTGTAACACCGAGAGCGCAGCTTTTTCTTTCCCAAGGCGTCTATACAGGTCCGATAAATTCACGTAACTATTTTCGAAATAAGGCTCGATACTTATCGCTTCTTGGTATAACGCAATTGCCTTATCGATTTCGCCTAAGCTGCGGTATACATTTGCCAAATTGGTTCTGCCGAAACCACGATCGGCGTTAAACTTTTGAATGTCCATGTACTCTTCAAGCGGTGGTTGAATCCTATCTTTTTGTAACGGCGTCATTTGCGCATAGCTGGTCACTAATACCGAAGCCGCCTCCGCCCTCACTGAAAGTACGGGATCATCTAGCAGTGGTTCTAAAATTCGCCATCGATCATGAAACTCATAACCAGACGAGCCCGCAACTGCGCCGAGTCTAATCATTTCATTCTCATTTTTAACGGCCCTTGCGAGCGAAACAGTCGTATTTTGGTCAGTATTGCCGCCCATTCGCTCTAATGCAGAAGCTCGTATGATGTCTTTTAATGATGAATCCTGAGCAGAGTAAGCCAGAGCATTCGCCGCCCCTTTGTGCCCAATTACATCGGCATAAAACGCGACAGCAAAGTGTTGTTGATTGCGGTATTGAGAGTGAGGAAACCATTCGGCTATCTGCGCATCCGCCCACTGGTTACTCTTATCCTCATGACAAGACGTACATACATTGGGCGTGTCGATGTGTTTACTCAAGTCAGGTCTAGGTACGTGCCAACTGTGGTCTCTACGAGGATCGACTTGCATATAAGTCGTTTCTGGCATGTGACAAGTCGTACATTGTGACGCTTTGGATCCCGCTTCATGGAAGGTGTGATTTTCTGGGGTATATTCTGACGCAATATGACATTGTGAACATACCGCCTCTTCTGGGATGTTTAGCTTTGCCGAATGAGGATCGTGGCAATTGGTGCATGTTACGCCTTTTTCAGCCATTTCAGACTGAAGAAATGAACCGTAAACATAGTCTTCATCGTAAATTTTGCCATCGTGGTAGTAGAGTTCTTGAGTGATCAGGCTTAACCGATATTTATCGAAAAATGAGCCTTGAATGTGATCACCTGTCTCATTTAACTGCGTTCGACGGCTGTGACATTGTGCGCACGTCTGAACTTGATTTGTTTCTGCGATTGCTTTTGGTTGTAATGTTCTGTGGCCCTTCTCAAATACCCACTCGGTTACCGCTTTAGATAAATTTCGGTCAAAACCATAGTGACTATCTGTATCGAAAGAGCCTCCTGTAGATGCGGACTTTTTCGCCAACTCGATGTGTCCACTTGCAGGGCCATGACACGCTTCACAACCAACATTGATCTCGGACCAAGACGTGTTGTAGGTATTTTTGATTGCGTCATAGTTCTTCTTTACATTGGTCGAATGACAGTCTGCACACATGAAATTCCAATTTTGCCCAGTGTTAGTCCAGTAAAACTCATCTGTCGTTGTTGTCTCTGGATAAAGGTGAAACCAGCGCTGACCACCTTCCGATTTCGTCCTTGAATCCCACGCAAAAGGAATGAGCTGTACACGACCATCTTCAAACTCCACCATATATTGCTGTAACGGTTCCCAGCCAAATGTGTAGCTAATTTTATAATCGTGCCATTGACCATCAGGGCCTTGAATATTGACCCAATATTCCTCGCCTTGTCTAAAAAAACGGTTGGGTTGACCATCATGCGTCACTGTGCGGTTATCAAAATCACCTTGAACAGATTCTGAGTTTGCATGTTTCATTGCCATATCGTGATGAGAGCCCTTCCAAGCCTCCACCTCTTGTTGGTGACATTCCGCGCACGTTTGCGTGCCGACATATTCCAACCCAAGCTTCGTGGTATTTTGGGGACTCTCTATCACTGATGCCTGGGGAAAAAACGAACCACTCACCATGACGATACCCAGAAATAGACACCGAAACCGACCTGCCCACTGACTCATAACTATCCTTAGTATTTAGATGGTGCAACTTGAATCAATATAGTCGCTAACCTCTTGGTTATACAAATAATTAGAAGTGAAAGGCCTTCAAAATGAGTGCTCCATTCTTCGTCCCCCGATTAGGGAGTATCTCGGTGTTTTTGCTGAAACTTTATTCGTCTCACCAGCAACCTGCTCTGGTGTTCATTAGTGACCCATCTCTATTTTTAAAACCTCCCCAAATCATCACAATGACAAGTATTTTTATTTAGAAACAAATAGTTAAATACCCTCAATAACTTATGGTTATAAAGAGTATAAGAGGATTTTTCTATACACATCATTAACTTATGCAGCACCTAAGCACAAGGTTTACTTGTGCTTCTCGTTACTCTCAACCACCTGGAGTTTTTTATGGCAAACCAATTGAGAAAAATCGCAGTAGGCGTCGGACTGTTAGCAACGTCCAGCGCAGCGATGGCGGCAGACAAACCCAACATACTTGCAATTTTCGGTGACGATGTCGGTTACTGGAACATCAGCGCATATAACCAAGGTATGATGCGTTACAAAACCCCTAACATCGATCGTATCGCGAACGAAGGTGCTTTGTTTACAGACCATTACGGCCAACAATCTTGTACTGCGGGTCGAGCAGCATTCATTACTGGCGAAGAACCATTTCGCACTGGCTTGCTGACGATTGGTATGCCGGGTTCCGACCATGGGATTCCAGATTGGGCACCAACTATTGCTGACTTACTAAAAGACCAAGGTTATATGACAGCTCAGTTCGGTAAAAACCACTTGGGCGATCAAGATAAGCACCTACCTACCAATCATGGTTTTGATGAATTCTTTGGTAACTTGTACCACCTTAATGCAGAAGAAGAGCCCGAAACCTACTATTACCCTAAAGACCCAGAGTTCCGTAAAAACTATGGTCCTCGTGGTGTAATTAAATCTTATGCCGACGGTAAGATTGAAGATACTGGCCCAATGACGCGTAAACGCATGGAACACGCGGACGAAGAGTTCCTCGAAAGCACTTTATCGTTTATGGAGAAAGCTGTTAAAGCAGATAAGCCTTTCTTCATCTGGCATAACTCTACGCGCATGCACGTGTGGACCCGATTACAAGAGAAGTACCGAGGCAAATCCGGTGTTAGCATTTACGCTGATGGCATGTTAGAGCATGACGATCAAGTCGGCGTATTGCTCGACAAACTCGATGAGTTAGGCGTTGCTGACAACACCATTGTTATTTATACAACAGATAACGGCGCAGAGACCATGACTTGGCCTGATGGGGGCGCAACCCCATTCCACGGTGAGAAAGGCACGACTTGGGAAGGCGGTATGCGTGTGCCTCAACTTGTGCGTTGGCCAGGTGTCATTAAGCCAGGAACGAAAATCAACGAAATGATGGCTCATCAAGACTGGTTGCCAACATTGT
The DNA here is from genome assembly GCF_021728175.1 of Vibrio sp. A1-1. Taxonomy (NCBI): domain Bacteria; kingdom Pseudomonadati; phylum Pseudomonadota; class Gammaproteobacteria; order Vibrionales; family Vibrionaceae; genus Vibrio; species Vibrio sp. A1-1. The sequence continues at coordinate 33,445 of NZ_JAKKCL010000005.1, read as the reverse complement.
TGGCGGCAGCTGGCGTTCCTGACGTGAAAGAAAAGCTTGCTGAAGGTTACAAAGCAAATGGTAAAGACTGGCGTGTCCATATAGACGGCTACAACTTCATGCCATACTTCGAGGGAAAAGAAGAGAAAGGACCACGTGAGTCTCTGCTCTACTTCACCTCAAATGGTGAACTAAACGCAGTACGCTGGAATGACTGGAAACTTCACTTTGCAACTCTGGAAGGAAACCTAAGCGACGCCGTGCGATCTGTACCAAACTGGCCTAAGATCATTCACTTACGCGCTGATCCATTTGAAAAAGGTCCTAGCGAGTCACAAATGTATCTACGTTGGATGGCAGACAACATGTGGTTGTTTGTACCAATTCAAGACGTTGTTGGCGACTTCTTTAAAACGTTACCTGAATACCCAATGCAACGCGGTACAACTATGAACCCTGCTTCTTTAAATTACGACTCTTTGCAGATGCAAGAAAAGATGCAGCAGTTAGAAATGCTTAAACAAGAAGTGAATAAAGTTAAGTAATTTAATTAATCACTCTAGATTGCGTTACTGAGCCAGCAGAGTTCTGCTGGCTTATCTGTATCTCGGGATGGGAACACACTTAGCTCGGTAGTTTACTCCATGCAAAGCGGGCCCATATTGAGAACACAGAAAAACAAAAAAGGAGAGCAAACCTGCTCTCCTTTGTATTTTAACCGTGAATAAACTAAGCTACGTTAACCGATTTAGTTAAACTATTGCTCTGAAAGAATTCATCATGCAACGCGCAAATCGCACGCTGATATTCTTTATCACCCACGACGAACTGGACGTTTACATTTCTCATTGATGAGTGAAGTGCAACTGGCGTTACGCCATTGTTCATCAAAGAAAGTACACCTTTCGCTAGTGTCTTGTTAGTGTCAATTTGAGAACCGATGGCTGAAATCAGCGCGACCATACGGCCTTTAATCGACGCATTCGGATAGCGTTTTTCAGCTTTATACAATACTTTGTTCAAGCTATCAGTACTGCCACCTAGATAGTAAGTAATAGAGTTCGCGTTCATCTCTTTACCAACTAAACTTACGCGAGCATCAGAGATAATTTCCATTAATTCGTAGCTAACGTTATCGGCTTTTCCCACCATCGCTTGGTCAAACAAATGCAGTGCGAACACCTTTTCTTTACCTGCGATAATTTCGACTTTGTCTTCTTCTGGGCGGTAGCTTGAAGAGATCAAAGTGCCTTCGTGTTCAGGTTCAAATGTATTTTTAATCTGTAGCTCTATACAACTCTCACGTAAACCTGCGGCTGCATTTGGGTGAATCGCTTCCATGCCAAGGTTAGCAAGTTGGTCTGCTACATCATAGTTTGTACTACCAATTGGCAAAACTTTTTCAGGACCAACAACACGCGGGTCTGCAGAGCTCAAGTGATATTCTTTGTGAATTACCGCTAAATCCGCTTTTGTTATCGCTGCAATTCGGCTAAATGTCATCTCACTATAACCTCGGTCATAAGTGTGCATTAGGCCTTCCTTACAGTAAGCATAACCTGTAACGATTGGCAGTTCTTTTGACACATCGATATCAGCAAACGCATCACTGATCGATTCATCAAGGCTTCTTGGCGCTTGATTGTCCCAACCGGACAGGTCAACGAACTTAGCGTTAATACCCATATTCTTTAGTTTCAGTGCCGTGTTGTAAGCACTGTGCGCCTCACCAATAGACGACAGAAACTCTCGAATTTGAGGCAAATACTGACGTAGCGAAAACTGACCGTACTGACAAGTTTCTAAAATGTTCGCAATACAATTTTTCGCTTCAGCAATACGTGAGCGAATGAATTTATCTGCACGGATACGATTCATTGGGTCCGCGAAAATATTTTCATTTGTGAGCAGCATACGGCTTTCAACGTATGCTAACGCTTCTTCCCATTTGTCATCACGTTTCGCGATAAGCTGATAAACACCTGGCTTACTGGTTTTTTTACATTCGAGTAGCGCGTCGGTCATACCGCCGTATGCAGAGACGACAAAGATACGATTGTATGGCGATTTAGGACGAAGAATAATGTTGTCGAGAACAGCATCAAATGCTGTCATTGATGTACCGCCGATTTTTTCTACGGTAAATGTCATGATAAGCCTTTTTTGATTGGTAACTTTAAAAGAAAAAAGAAGAGATAGTTGATCGTGGGGTGACAAGCACCCCACCTCTATCTTTTAGTCAACGAGAGGATAAACACCGTTTTCATCGTGCACTTCAGCGCCGGTAATTGGTGGGTTGAATACGCACGCCATTACCATTTCTTTATTCTTATAAGCTCTCAAGTAGTGCTCATCGTGTTTATCAAGGATGTATAACGTACCCGGTTTAATCGGGTAAGTTTCTCCACCAACGACTTCAATTTCACCTTCACCGCTCATACAAAAAACCGATTCTAGGTGATTTTGATAGTGAATGTGTGTTTCAGTACCTTCATAAATCGTAGTAATGTGGAAAGAAAAACCCATGTTGTCATCTTTCAACAACATACGGACACTTTCCCAGTTATCTGAAACCACACGTCGCTCACTGTTGCGACACTCATCGAGTGTTCTGACGATCATAATTAATAATCCTTATTAAGATGCTTGTTTGAAATGTTTCGCAGCGATGGTTTCCACTGCACTTTCAAAGATGCTTAGTCCTTGGTCTAATTCTGACTCGCTAATCGTAAGTGGGCAGAAGAACTTAACGACTTCGTCGTCAGGGCCAGCTGTCTCAATTACCATTCCGTTTTCGAAACAGTTTTTCGCGATTTCAGATGCCATATCACCGTTGATACACTCAATACCAACCATCATGCCGCGACCTTTTTTCTGCACAAACATTTGTGGGAAGCGACGAACGCAGCGATCAATAACAGCACTTACTTTGTCTGAACACTGCTTGATGTGTGTTTCAAAGTCATCATTTGCCCAATAAATTTCTAATGCTTTCGCCGCGGTAATAAATGCATGGTTGTTGCCACGGAACGTGCCGTTATGCTCACCTGGCTTCCACTGGTCTAGCTCTGGTTTAAGTAGAACGACGGCCATTGGCAAACCGTAACCACCGATCGATTTCGATAGCGTCACGATATCTGGTTGAATACCTGACGGCTCAAAGCTAAAGAAAGTACCTGTGCGTCCACAACCAGCTTGAATGTCATCGACAATCACAAGAATGTCATTGGCTTTACAGATTTTGCTCAAACGTTGTAACCACTCGTTTGAAGCAGCATTTAAGCCACCCTCGCCCTGCACAGTTTCAAGAAGTACAGCGGCTGGTTTATCCATACCTGCAGAGTTGTCGTTTAGCATGGTTTCGAACAATGCTAGACCATCAACGCCAGCGTAACCTTCAAATGGAATACGAGTGACGTTACTTAAGCTAGAACCGTTACCTTGTCTGTGATGCTGGTTACCCGTTGTAGCCAGTGCGCCAGCTGTACAACCGTGGAAACCGTTGGTAAATGCAACAACGCTGTCGCGACCTTTTACTTTTTTCGCTAACTTAAGTGCTGCCTCAACGGCGTTAGTACCGGTTGGGCCAGTAAACTGAACTTTGTAGTCCAAGTTTCTTGGTTTAAGGATGTACGTATCCAACGCTTCAAGAAACGATGCTTTCGCTTCTGAGTGCATATCCAAACCGTGAGTAATACCGTCCATCTCAATGTACTCAAGCAGTGCTTGCTTAAGTACTGGGTTGTTATGGCCGTAATTTAGAGATCCCGCTCCAGCAAGGAAGTCTAAGTATCGTTCACCTTGTTCTGTTTCCAGCCAGCAGCCTTTCGCTTTACGAAAAACGACTGGGAAATTGTTTGAATATGAGCGTACGTTGGATTCCTGCTTTTTGAAAATATCCATGATGAGACCGTTTTTAATTCCTATTGTTTGAGGATTATTTGAGAGGAATGCGATACAAATATTCTGTATCGTGTTTGCCTTTAAAGTGGGCTTCTTCATCCAAAAATGTGCTTACTTGGCCAGAGTTGCCGTTCATCGCATCTAACTTTTTGAACAATGCCCAAGAGGCTTTATTATCTTCCGTGATGGTAGTTTCTACCGATTTAACACCGCCCAATTCCTCTCGGGTGAGAAGTTCTTTCAACATGCGGAATGCTAAACCGTGACCTCTAAAGCGAGGTGAGACTGCAACTTGCCAGACAAATAAAACGTCTTGCTCGTCTGGTTTCTGATAACCGGAAATGAAACCTGCGATTTCGCCTTTTTGCTCAACCAAAATACTGGTTTTGCTGAAATGCGTAGACTGTAGGAAATTGCAATAAGATGAGTTCATGTCCAATGGAGGACAGTCTGCAATTAAGCTGTAAATGTCGTCACCATCAGAGATTTTAGGCTCACGAAAAATCCATTTTTTACTTGAGTCTTCTCCAATCTCTGGATAAAGAACCCAAGGTGCTGATGTGATCATGTGGAAATACATATCCTTTGAGGTCTAATTAAATTTCCTTTTTATTATGGGCATCCCTCGCGACTAAAAATCAAATAATCCGCCTTTTTATCGGCACTTTTGTGACAAGCGTCACAAAAATACGCCATTTAACCAAATCTTAAAATAGTTCGAGGTCTAATTTATTAAAAAATCACTTAAAGAATAAGTATAAAAAATGAACAGAAAAAACAGTCCTCCATGGTCTTCATTTCTCAGCAAAAAATTCAAAAATCAAAAAAAACGGCATGCTTTCGCATGCCGCTTTATTCAAATATTTAACTGCTGATGTTGGTTATTTCGATTTCTTCTTAGAAACCGCTTTTGGACGAGGTTCATCCATCAAGCCTTTTACTAGAGAAACCGTTGCAACAAGCAGAACAATCGTAAATGGTAGGCCTGTGGTCACGGCCATTGCTTGAGCTGCCGCTAGGCCACCACCAAGCATCAATGCAATCGCAACTAAGCCTTCAAACGTACACCAGAACACGCGTTGAGGCGTTGGCGCATCGACCTTACCGCCCGCAGCAATAGTATCAATAACCAGTGAACCAGAGTCTGAAGAGGTAATGAAGAATACCACCACCAAAATAATACCGACGAAAGATGTAATTTCAGCTAGCGGCATCACATCTAACATGGCAAATAGTTTTAACGGTAATTCCGCGTTGAACACGGCTTCATAACCATCGCTCACGTATTGGCTTATAGCGTTACCACCAAAAGCGGTCATCCATAACACACAAACAGAAGAAGGGATAAGGATAACGCAAATAATGAACTCACGAACTGAACGACCACGAGATACACGCGCAATGAACATACCGACAAATGGTGACCAAGAAATCCACCAAGCCCAGTAGAATGCTGTCCAACCTTGAGAATAGTTTACGTCTTCTCGTCCAAATGGCATTGATAGGGCAGGAATATTAGCCACATATGACACTATATTTTCGAAGAAGCCCGTTAAAATCGCGATCGTCGGGCCGACAACAATAACGAAAAGCAGTAAAAGCGCAGCGAGACCCATGTTGATCTCAGATAAGATTTTCACGCCTTTGTCTAGTCCCGCAACAACTGAGATTAAAGCGAGTGCGGTGATGCCAATAATCAATAGTACCTGCGTAGTATTCGTCATTGGAACATCAAATAGGAAGTTCAGACCCGTTGCGGCTTGAGACGCACCGTAACCTAGAGACGTTGCCAGACCAAAAACTGTCGCTACAACGGCAAGAATGTCGATAATGTGACCAGTCCAACCCCATACACGCTCACCAAACAGTGGGTAAAAAATGGATCGCATGGTAAGTGGCAAGCCTTTATTAAACGAGAAAATCGCCAAACCAAGAGCCAATAGCGCATAGATTGACCACGGATGAAGCGCCCAGTGGTAAATCGTCGCCGCCATACCTAGTGCAGATGCAGCACTTGCATCGCCTTCTGCACCACCTAGAGGGGCCCAGTCAGTACGAACACCGTTCTCAACGTTCACGCCACCAATAGCAGAACTAAAATGAGACATAGGTTCTGATACACCAAAGAACACCAGACCGATACCCATACCTGCTGCAAAGAGCATTGCCAGCCAACCCGCATAGGAATAATCTGGCGTCGCTTCTGTACCGCCGATTCGTACCCGACCTAGCGGTGTAAAAATCAACCCAACACAGACAATGACAAAAATATTACCAGATGCGAGAAAGAACCAATCCAAATGGTGTAACAAACCCGCTCTTAGATCTGCGAAAAACGGCTCTACCTGTTCTCGAAATAATAGTGTTACTACAACAAATAGGATGATTGCTAAACCAGAAATTGCAAAAACACGGTTATGAATATCAAGGCCAAACGGGCCTACTTTTAACGCGACGTTATCCTGACCAATTTGATAGTCAGTGTCTATCGCGTTTACCTTTCCATCGGGGCGTTGAATGCCACCGTTATTATCGGTGCTCACGGATAATCTCCTTAAAAATACGTGACCAAATTTAAATTACTTTCGTCGGAGTTTGAGTGATGAAGCCTCCCATCACTACCAAGCACATGTTCAAAAAACATAGTTCTTATAAGCGGTTACTCAGTCCGCCATCATAATCGCAAAGCCCCCTACCTTTCATTGCATTTTATTGTCTTCATCATAAACAACGCTTATTGCCAAATCGAAGAGATTGGCATGCTTCGATTAAAATGATATTGCAACTGTGCTTGAAACAGTTCAGCAGTTGCCAGCGCATCGGTCAAAGCGTGATGAGGTTGATAAGCAGGAAGGCGATACCTTTCACGAGCATGCCCCAGCCTGACAGAGCCTGGCTTCTTACCTTTTAACTTATTGAATAGGCCACTGCATTCACGGCGCTGTATCGCGTGTTCAATGTCTAGCGTATCGACAACGGGAAACTGTATCCCCTCCCCAATGCTATTTAGCAACGCGTTATTAAAAAACTGCCTTTCGATATTTTTATAATGAACAAGCACAACTTTGCCTGACAGCGCATCCAATATCTCCCCTAAAATGTGGGTTAGTTGGGGCGCGTTTTTGACTTCAGAATCAGTGATGCCATGAATCACAACTGACTCTTCGTTTAACTCACGATTAGGGTTAACAACCCAATGCGCAGAGCCACTACATTGAACACGATCAATGGTAAACGGCACAAGTCCAATCGTGAGAATTGCATCCTCTTCCGCATTCAAACCTGTCGTTTCAAAATCTACCGAGACAAATGGCACTTCCTCAATTGGTGTTTCCCCATTAACCATCGGTGTCGAGTAATAACGTTTGAGCCTCTCGTCTCTTGCTTCTTTCGCGAGCTGTTTGAATAACGTTGACCACTCTGGCGTCCGAGACGTATCCAACAACGGCTGATCTTTTGCTGCATTTTTTGAGAACCACATTATTTGCTACTTCTCTGGTATCGGAACTTGATGAAGTTCTGTGCATTACTAAGGATTTGGAAAGCAGCTTTTAAGTTTCGGCGCTCAAACTCTGACATGTTCTCTGGCTCAATGTTGTTATCTGGTTCATCTCCATTTTCGATATCGAGTGCTTGATGACGAATTCGAACCATGTAGATCAATTCCATTGCATCCCTCAAGTCCATTCCTCGACCTTTAGGTAAAATGCCCGCATCATTGATATCGTCTAATCGGTCAAACGAGTTTTGCGAACGGGAACCAATTGCCAATGAATGTACTCGAATCAAATCTGCCAATGGCGCAGTACCTCTTCTTTTCAAGTTAATAGAATTGCGATGACGACCATCTTTTTCCATAACAAAATCTTTGAAGAAGCCCAATGGCGGTGTACGACGTATCGCGTTGTAAGCCATACATGCAAGGAAGCGGTTGTTTCTTTTCGCGCGCCTAACAATAAAGCTGCTTAATTGTTCCGCCCACTTCACTCGCCCATGAACACCTAATAAATCAAAAAAGATATTACTGTTTAACAACCTTTCAGGAGTTGGGTTATCTATCCAGTTGCCAAAGCACTCCTCCCACTCCGCTCGGGTTTTTCGCCACTCTGGATTGGTTGCCATAATGTCGCCAGTACAGTAAGCATAGCCGCATGCTGCTAAACCATCACAAACAAATTTGGCAAACTTTTCAAAGTACTCCCCGTGCATCTCAACATCATAACTGTTGTCGAGAATAAGGGCGTTGTCTTGGTCCGTTACAATTAACTGCTCATCCCTGGCCATCGATCCCATAGCGACCAAACAATACGGAATTGGCGCAGGGCCAAGCTCTTGCTCTGCTAATTCAGCCAAACGCTGTTTAAAGCTACTACCAATGACCGACATGGCTCGACCAATCATATGAGCGTTGGCATCTTCATTCACCATTCGTACAAAGCAGTCTTTCACTTGTTCAGAAACTTGCTTGAGATCTTCAACGCTGGTTTGTTGGAAGATAGAGCTAACGAGCAACAAGCTGTTTTGAGATTCATAACGGACAATATCCGTCATGCCAATAATTCCTATCGGCTTTTTATCTTTTAAAATTGGGAGATGGTGCACGTTGTAGCGCAACATGGTTAACATGGCTTCAAAGACATAAGCGTTGTAATCCAGAGACACCACGTCATAACTCATGACCTCACTCACTGGGATATTGGTATCAATGCCCTGAGCTAATACGCGAATACATAGATCGCGATCAGTCAATATTCCAAGTAGTTGTTCATCATCTTCTTCTGTGAGTTCTTCTGCTGGGCGAACAATAAGCAAAGAGGTGACATTTTCCTCCGCCATCAGTATCGCGGCTTCTTGAATCGATGCCGTCGCCTCCAACGTTACCGGATCTCTCGCTAAGATTTTACGTGCCTTGGCAGTGGTAAAGTCATTGCTTTCTGAGCGGCTGGATATTGCGCTTCGCAAACGCGCGCTGTCTTCCAGTTCCATGTAGTCAGCAAAGTTTTCAAACTCGTCACAAAGCTCGTTGAAAATATCCTCCGGAATACAGTAAACCAAGGTGTCTTCTATCGCTTTGGCAGGCATACGCACACGGTTGTTCATTAACAACCCCATCTGTCCAAACAGTCCACCAGCGTCAATCCTGTTATAGAGTTCGCCTTTACGTCGGTAGATCTCCACAGCGCCGCTTCTCACCATATATAAGTCGCGGATCGTGTCTCCAAAATTGAGTATCTCGGTGCCTTGCCGAAAGTATGCAACCTCGGCATTTAGAGCGATCTTTTTTAACTGCTCTTCGGGTAGATCATCGAAAGGTGGGTACTGGCTAATGAAGTTGAGCACTTCTAACTGTTCGGCTTCCATCTTTTATTCCATACGTTGCCTAAACTACAGCGATAAATATCACCAAGATTGAAATCAATCAATGAATAAATCTAAGAATAACAACACCTAACCTAGTTCGCAGAATAAAACTCCAACCAAAAATTAGAGCTCTAATGTTTTTAAATATAGACCTCTAATCTATTTCTCCTTATAGCTATGCAGATGGGCTGAGTTGAAATGTACTAAAAACTTCAAAATAAATTCAAACCAATGTCATGGAAAAGTTAAGCGAAGACAAAACCAATCGTAACTATCTATTTTTGTTAATAAAAACACTATTTAACCACACCACCTTCATTGTTTATTGTATGCACATAAAATCCTGTTAACCGAACCCCATTCGTTGAAAGTTGAACTAAAATTAATTAGAGTACAAATCGTTAAACAGTTATAAACACACAAAAAAGGACAGATAACATGGATCCCATACTGGAAGTTAAGGGACTGTATAAAGTGTTTGGAGAAGACCCAGAAAGAGCCTTCTCGCTTATCGAAAAAGGTATCGATAAGGACGGTATTTTTGAACAGACAGGTTTAACAGTCGGCGTAAACGATGTATCTCTAACCATTAACGAAGGTGAAATTTTCGTGATCATGGGGCTTTCTGGTTCGGGAAAATCTACTCTCGTTCGACTCCTAAACCGACTCATTGAGCCAACGAAAGGCAGTGTTTATCTAAAAGGGAAAGATATTGCCCATATCTCTGAAGACGAACTTCGAGAAGTTCGTCGCAACAATATCTCAATGGTGTTTCAAAGTTTCGCACTTATGCCTCACATGACGGTGATCGAAAACGCTGCATTCGGTTTAGAACTTGCTGGCATTGATGTTAATGAACGTCAGAAAAGTGCCCTTTCCGCCTTGGAAAGAGTTGGCTTAGACCCTTATGCAGAATCTTTCCCTGACGAGTTATCCGGTGGTATGAAACAGCGCGTGGGTCTAGCAAGGGCATTGGCTTGTGACCCAGACATTCTATTAATGGACGAGGCGTTTTCCGCTTTAGACCCATTAATCCGTTCTGAGATGCAGGATGAGCTTATTCGTCTACAAAACGATGACAAACGCACAATTGTCTTCATATCTCATGATTTGGACGAAGCAATGCGTATTGGTGATCGTATCGCCATCATGCAAAACGGTGAGGTTGTTCAGGTTGGCACACCTGATGAAATATTGCACAGCCCAGCAAATGATTATGTCGAAGCGTTTTTCCGCGGCGTAAACATCGCAAGTGTCTTGACAGCAAAAGATATCGCTCGCAAGAAGCCAGCCGCCGTCTTTAAGAAATCGGAAAATGATGGCCCAGGCTCTGCGATGCAGATTCTGATGGATCATGACCGTGATTACGGCATTGTCGTCGATAAATCTAGCCGATATTCCGGCATCGTGTCTCTTGACTCACTACGTTTGGCTCACAAAGAAAACCGCTCTCTAGCCAGTGCTCAATTGACGGATGAAGTCACTCTTCAGCCAGAGCAGTCAATCAATGACATTTTGGGGCTAGTTGCAGGCGTTCCTTATGCCGTACCTGTCGTTGATGAGCAAGGTACTTACTTTGGTGTCGTGACTAAATCACGTCTTCTACAAACACTAGATAAGGATTAACACGATGTCTTCAGAGCAAACTAACAATGATCCCTGGTCGAATACCGCTCCTGCACAAGATGATCCTTGGTCACAAGGTGCAGGTGCTGACGCTGCCCCAAGTAATGACTGGTTGAGCTCAGAAACTGTAGAGCAAGCGCCATTCGATATTATGAACCCATTCCAAGATGCGGTTCTACCACTTGATAGCTGGGTGGAATCGGGATTGAACTGGTTGGTGGAACATGGTCGCCCTGTTTTCCAAGCAATTCGAGTTCCAATCGACTTTATTCTTACCTCGTTTGAAACTGCTTTGGTGTCCACACCTGCGCCTATCATGGTACTCATTTTATTTTTGCTGGCGTGGCAGTTTTCCAATGTAAAACTCGGTTTTTCAACGCTTGTATCCCTTGTTTTTATCGGCCTAATTGGTGCTTGGTCACAGGCGATGACAACGCTCGCACTGGTTTTAACCGCCGTCTTCTTCTGTTTGCTTATCGGGCTACCGATGGGGATATGGTTGGCGAGAAGCCAAACCGCAGCCAAATTTGTTAGACCAATACTCGATGCAATGCAAACAACCCCCGCGTTCGTTTATCTAGTGCCAATCGTTATGCTATTCGGTATTGGTAACGTTCCAGGCGTTGTAGTAACCATCATTTTCGCACTGCCTCCCGTTGTGCGCCTGACTATTTTAGGGATTCAGCAAGTACCTGAAGAGCTGATCGAAGCGGGCCACTCTTTCGGGGCAAACAAAAAACAGATGCTTTATCGCATCCAATTGCCATTGGCGTTACCAACGATTATGGCAGGGGTAAACCAAACCTTGATGCTTTCACTTTCTATGGTAGTGATCGCTTCAATGATTGCGGTTGGCGGCTTGGGCCAAATGGTACTTCGTGGTATCGGCCGACTTGATATGGGTCTTGCTGCTGTCGGTGGCTTAGGCATCGTAATTCTTGCCATTTTATTAGACCGTATTACCCAAGTATTAGGGGTTAATGCGGGTAACACCAAGCTTCGCTGGTATCACACAGGTCCTGTTTCATACCTATTAAAACTGAAAACAAAGACGAACCAAGACGATCTAAAACTTAGGAGAAACATCAATGAATAATTCATGGAAGAAAGCGCTCTCTGTTGGAGCTCTAAGTACTATCGCATTTTCAACTTATGGTGTGGCAAGCGAACTACCGGGTGAAGGTGTGACTGTTCAGCCAGTTCAATCAACCGTTGCAGAGGAAACGTTTCAAACATTGATCGTAAACCGTGCACTTGAAGAGCTTGGTTACGATGTAAAACCAACTAAAGAAGTGGATTACAACGTAGGCTATACCTCTATTGCTAAAGGCGACGCCACTTTCTTAGCAGTAGGTTGGTTCCCTCTTCACGCCGATAAGTACACAATGTCTGGCGGTGATGATAAGTTTTTCCGCAAAGGTCAATATGTAAGTGGTGCTGCTCAAGGTTACTTGATCGATAAAAAAACCGCTGAAAAATATGGCATCACAAATATTGGTCAATTAAAAGATCCAAAACTGGCCAAGCTTTTCGATGCCAACGGTGACGGTAAAGCGGACTTAACAGGTTGTAACCCAGGTTGGGGTTGTGAAATGGTCGTTGAGCATCAGTTGGATGCGTTCAAGCTTCGTGACACAGTAACGCACAACCAAGGTAACTACGCTGCGATTATCGCTGACACGATTTCTCGTTACAAAAAAGGCGATCCGATTCTTTACTACACTTGGACACCTTACTGGGTAAGTGGCGTCTTAGTTCCGGGTAAAGATGTTGTTTGGTTAGAAGTGCCATTCTCTTCACTTCCTGGTGAGCGTAAGGACATCGACACAACACTAGAGAACGGTAAGAACTACGGCTTTGAGATGAACTCTATGCGCATCGTTGCGAACAAAGAGTTTACTGAAAAGAACCCAGCAGCAGCGAAGCTGTTTGAAATCATCAAGCTAAACATCAATGATGTTAGTGCGCAGAATATGATGATGAGCCAAGGTAAGAACAGCTCAGCAGACATCGAGTCTCATGTAAATGGCTGGATCAAAGCGAACCAGAAAAAGTTCGACGCATGGGTAGACGAAGCTAAAAAAGCAGCCATGTAACCGACACGACCATTAAAATACGTGACACCTAACTTTAGAGCCAACCGATCACATCGGTTGGCTCTAATTTTATTCACCGTAGTAAAAAGGGTTACAACAATATTGAGCCCTGATCCTAAGTATTTTCTTAAAGTTTCTACTTAATTTCATTCCTTAAGAGTTTCTTAAGTTTCGCGTTTTATTTTGTTGATAACCAATCAAACAAAGGAAGCGCTCATGAAACACCATGCACAAATTTCTGTAGATGGCTTTACTTTAGACATCGTCTATCCAATGCATCCGCTTTGGAGCCAAGTTATCGAGCATGTTTCTCAGCGTTATCAAGAAGCATTCTTTGCCGAGCTCAAACAGTTTATGCCGGCGTATTTAACCCTCATTGACGGCGGTCAAATTATTTCCGTATGCGGCTTTCGCATCGCCGAAGATGAACCTTTGTTCCTTGAACAGTATTTAGAAGACGACGCCCAAAAGCTGGTTTCTAACGTATTTAACTGCGACGTAAAACGTTCGAACTTAGTGGAGTTTGGTCACTTGGCATCTTTCGCTAAGGGCATGTCATCTCTGCACTTCTACCTGATCGCAGAAATGCTGGTCAATCTCGGTTTTGAATGGTGCATCTTCACCGCAACAGACCCTCTTCACGCCATGATGGCGCGCCTAGGATTGGAGCCTCATATCATCGCGCAGGCCGATCAAAATAAAGTCCCCGATGCCGAGTCCACTTGGGGGGCGTACTACGAGCATCAACCGCGTGTGTTAGCTGGCAATTTGCAAAAAGGACTCGAACGCCTTCGATTAGTCCAAGAAAAAAAACGTAAACAAGCCTAGATAGAAAAGTAAACGTCGTTAAAACCGCAAACACAACCAGAACAACTTGGTTAAAAACCACGCCAGAATATAGGTGACGTATGAATATTCTCCTCGATGCCATTACAAAATGGGCAAAAACGACACCAGTTCGAGTAGCACTTGTCGGCTACGAAGCGAATCAAGCGGTTGAACTGACTTACTCTGAATTGTTAAACAAGATCGAACTCGTTGCCGCCGAGCTTATTGCACAGAACATCAAAGCACTCGCGCTACGCGCAGAAAACAGCATCAATTGGGCCATTGTTGATTTGGCGGCGATGGCGGCAGACATAGTCGTCGTACCTATTCCGACTTTTTTCTCTGATGCACAAGTTGAACACACATTAGAGCAATCAGGCGTCGATGCTTTAGTCGGCGATTGGCAAGCATGGTTGGCTTCTCATCCTAAGCAAAGCTTTAACCAGCAAGACCATTCGTTTTCCATTGCAAATTTGCCTTTGCTGCATCGTAACCAGTTGGGAGATGAAGATACACAGGTAGCTTATCTACCAGAAACCGGAAAAATCACATTTACGTCGGGCTCGACTGGTCAGCCTAAAGGCGTGTGTTTAAGCAATGATCATTTGTGTTTGGTGGCGAAATCGCTCGCCGACGCAGTAAACGGCACGGCGCACTCACACTTAGTGCTGCTTCCGTTATCGACGCTTCTCGAGAACATAACCGGCGTTTATGTTCCACTCATGTTGGGCGTGACGTCATCTATTTTACCCGGAGAGCAAACTGGCTTACTCGGTTCAAGCCAATTCGAACCGGGTTTGTTTGCGCAAGTATTAGCTACCATCAAGCCAGAAAGCTTAGTACTAACACCTGCTTTATTGCTTGCGCTCATTCATATCGCGAAACAGCAGCCCTCTCTTGCGGATTCTCTAAATTTTGTTGCTGTTGGCGGCGCAAGAGTGTCGTCGCAACTGATTAACACCGCGCATGCGCTGAACATCCCTGCGTTTGAAGGTTATGGCTTGTCTGAATGTGGCTCCGTCGTTTGTTTGAATACACCAGCCGCATTTAAAGCAGGAACGTGTGGCAAACCGCTTCCGCACACTCAGATTCGTATCGCGGAAGATGGTGAACTGCTCGTCAAAGGCAACGTTGCTCTTGGCTATTTGAATGAGCCGTTTACTCAAGAATGGTTAGCGACTGGCGACTTAGCCCAAATTGACGCGCAAGGTTTTGTCACTCTCTCGGGGCGCAAGAAGAACCTTATCGTCACCGCGTATGGCAGAAATGTCTCACCGGAATGGATTGAATCAGAAGCGTTGGCGTTTTTGCCGATGACGCCACTGATCGTTACAGGCGATAGCCAACAAACATTATGCGCTGTCATTGCCAATAGCGAAGACGTCGAAGCAAAGGTTCATGCATTAAACCGAACCCTACCCGATTACGCTCAAATCCGAACCTTATTGCTGTTTGACAACCCCCGAACCATCTCTGGTTGGTACACGGATAACGGCAAGCTCAAACGAAATCAAATCGAACATGATGTGGCTCAGTTATTAGCGAGCACAACGCCTGAATTAACGCTGCAAGCGCAAAAGATCCAACGCATCGATTTGCCCTTCCAGCAACACATTACGTCTTTCCAAACTGCATCTTAGTTAACGGCTTCTTAAGGAGAAGGTTATGACTTTATTTTTCGAACAACTCAAACAAAGCACTACCGCTGCTCAACAAGCAATGTTAACTGCGCCAGTCATCGCAGACGTTCAACAAGGCAACATTTCCAAAGATATGTATATCGCCTTTCTAACCCAAGCTTACCATCACGTTAAGCACACTGTTCCCTTGCTGATGGCGTGTGGAGGCCGACTATCTGGCGAATACGAATGGGTACGAGATGCCATTGCCGAGTACATCGAGGAAGAGAAAGGCCATCAAGAATGGATTTTAAATGACATCAAAGCGTGCGGCGGCGATGCCGAAGCAGTGCGCAATAACAAAGATGTAGGTCAAGTAGGTGCACCGATTGAACTGATGGTTTCCTACCTTTACCACAACATTGACCGCCACAACCCACTCGCGCTGTTTGGCATGGTGTGGGTATTAGAAGGCACCAGCGTCGGCATTGGTGGCCAAATGGCTGAAAAAATCCAGTCAACGCTAAGCCTACCGCCTTCTGCAATGACTTACCTAGTTTCACACAGCGTGTTAGACCAAGATCATCTGCAATTTTTTGAATCACTGATGAACAAAATCACCAAAGTGGAAGATCAACAAGTCATCATCGACTCCGCAAAAATGGTGTTCGCATTGTACGGACAAATGCTGCGTTCTTTGCCTTCTTTCTCAACCCAACAAGCGGCGTGAGGTGAAGCATGATCATTAACAACAGCACCATTCTCCTGACAGGCGCAACGGGCGGAATTGGGCAAGCCATCGCGCAAGAGTTAGCAAAACGCGGTGCCAGCCTCATTCTTGTTGGGCGAAACGAAGAGAGCTTGCAAACACTACAGCGTGAACTGTCGAATCCAGAGCGCCATAACCTAGTCGTTGCAGACATCACCTCATCAGAAGGATTAACAGCGATTAAAGATCGAGCGCGCCAACATCAAAAAGTGGACGCACTAATTAACAATGCGGGCAGCAACGATTTCTCGTTGTTAAGCCACAAACGACCAACGCAGATTGCAGACGATATCCAACTCAATCTCGTTGCGCCGATGCTGCTGTGCCAATCGGCGTTGACGTGGTTAAAACAGCCTGGGGTAATTCTCAATATTGGTTCCACATTCGGCTCAATTGGCTACCCTGGCTATACCTCCTATTGCGCGGCAAAAGCGGGGTTGCACCGTTTTACCGAATCGCTCGACAGAGAACTGTTCGCAACCGGAATCCGTGCGCTGTATTTGGCACCAAGAGCGACAGAAACCTCACTCAATAGCGATGCCGTCAATGAAATGAATCGACAGCTAGGTAACAAAACGGACTCGCCGCAAGTTGTTGCCGATCACGTTGTCACCATGTTGGAAAAAGAAATTTCCGCGAAATGGATTGGTTGGCCAGAGAAGCTTTTTGCACGCATCAATCAACTGCTTCCAAGCACGGTTTCTTCTGCGATTCGTAAGCAGCAAGAAACCATTCACCAATACGTAAACCGAGTCAGTCACTGAAGAGGACATAGACGATGAAGACCAAACAACTACTTTGCGCTTTGACGATTTGTTCAACGTTAGCTTCGACCGCCGCGTTGGCAGGTAATGCTCCACTGCAACAGGTCCAAAAGAAATGGGCGGAATGTCAGTACAGTACGCCCGATGGTGACGAAAAGGAACAATGCTTCCATCGCGCGATTGCCAAAACCAGTATTTATCTCGACAGAGAACCGGGTAATCCCGAACTCACCGTTTGGCTGGCAATCAACAAAGCATCGCTGGCTGGTGCTCAAGGTGGCTTAGGTGCACTATCACTCGCCAAAGAAGCCAAATCTTTACTCGAAGGGGTAATCGCAACTTCACCGCAAGCGCTTGATGGATCTGCATACACCAGTTTAGGTTCTCTGTATTACAAAGTTCCGGGGTGGCCAATTGGCTTTGGTGATGACGATAAAGCCGAAGAAATGTTGAAAAAAGCGTTAGAGATCAATCCAAAAGGCATCGATCCGAACTATTTTTATGGAGACTTCCTTGCAGAAGAAGGTCGAGACAAGGAAGCGAAAGTGTATTTGACTCGCGCAATGCAGGCGTCACCTCGCCCTGACCGACCTTTGGCTGATAAAGGTCGAAAACTGGAAATTGAAGCGACTCTTGGGAGTTTGAAATAATCCATGCGCTTATTACTCGTAGAAGATGACAAACTACTCGGTCAATCCATGGTGACTTCATTAAGTCGCCATGGGTACACCGTGGATTGGGTTGAAAAAGGCTCTGGCGTGACTAGCGCACTCAAAACAGAAGCGTTCACCGCCGTAATATTGGATCTCACTCTCCCCGATATCGATGGATTGGAAGTTCTGCGTAATATTCGCAAAGGCGGATTTAAGCTCCCAGTGATTATACTTACCGCCCGAGACGACATTCGCGATCGCGTTCAAGGCCTTGATGGCGGCGCAGATGATTACCTCGGAAAACCGTTTGCACTCGAAGAGTTGCTCGCTCGCTTACGTGTGTTGATTCGCCGTCAATCCGGTAGTGCAGAAGAAATCATTCAAGTTGGGCAGTTATCTTTATCCTTATCGGAACAAAGCATTCGCTACGATGACGCACCGCTTAAACTCACACGCAATGAATTTAAAATCCTCACCAGTTTGATGACGAACGCCGGACGCGTGCAAAGTAAGGAGCAATTGCAACAATCACTGCACGGCTGGGATGAAGGTTCAAGCGACAACGCTATCGAAGTTCATATTCACAATTTGCGTAAAAAAGCGCCCAAAGTAGTCATTAAAAATATTCGCGGTGTGGGGTACATTCTTGAAAGATAAGAAATCGTACTCGATCAAACGTCAGTTAACTCTATCAGTAGGCGTGTTGGTAAGTGTTCTCTTACTCATCTCACTTTATTTCAGTTTCCAATCTGCGAAGCACGAGGTCGAAGAAGTTTATGACGCTAGGCTTGGACAATCCGCAAAATTAATGTTGCTGACGCTCTCAATTTCAACGGAAGAGAGGACTCTCGCTAACCATCGAGAATTATTTAATGAGTGGATGGAAAACATTGAGTCAATATCAAAGTCTGACGATGACAATGTCACAACGTTCGGCCACCCTTATGAACAAAACTTGGTTTTTCAATTCTATCGAGACAACACACTGCTCTGGAGCTCTGATCAAACCTTACACGCACTCTCTACGTCCTTTGATAATAACGGCTACGCTGATATCGTAAAAGACGGTACACAATGGCGTACATTTCAGATTTCACTGCCACAAACAAAACATGATAATGAATACGTCGTGGTTGCAGAAAAATACAAGATACGTAAAGAGATCATCCACGAAATTGCCCTATCCACATCAATAGAACAATTGCTGATACTACCAACTTTGTTGCTTTTGCTGTTTTGGTTGATCGATAAACATTTCCGACCGATTAACGACCTGCGCACCGCCATCACACAAAGAAACGTACACCGATTAGATCGCATTCATGTAAAAGACAACACCGTTGAACTCGCACCACTTGTCGATTCGCTCAACTCTCTCCTCTCTGAACTAGAGTTAGCCTGGCAAAGAGAGAAACGCTTTACACGTGCTGCAGCGCATGAACTAAAAACCCCACTAACAATCCTTCGTCTTAACGTAGAAAATGCACTTGAAAGTAATGAGCCGGAGCAACTGAGAGGAGATTTACACAACATTCTGCAAGGCATTGAACGCACTGACCGCCTTATCCATCAGCTACTGACTTTAGCTAAAGTAGATTGCTTATCAGAACGTGTATTCGACACCGTTGAGCTAACCCCTTTGTTGCAAACCGTTGTTGCTGATTTGGCACCGTTAGCATTGAAGCATAAGCAAGACATCAGTTTATCATCTTCCAACATCGCTATATCCGGTGATCGAATGTTGTTAGAGGTGTTATTTCGTAACCTCGTCGATAATGCGATTCGTTACTCCGGCGAGCACAGTGACATACAAGTCAGCGTCACAGAGAACAATAATACAATCAAAGTCTTAATTTCCGATACTGGTCCAGAAATCCCGAAAGAAACTCGTGAAAGAATCTTCGAACAGTTTTATCGGGGTCATTCCGGACATGGCGACGGTGCGGGTTTAGGGATGTCAATTTGCAAAGACATTACAGCACTACACCGTGCAACACTTGAGCTCATTCCCAGAGAAAATAGTAGGAATACGTTTGTCGTCACTTTCCCAAAGTGCTAACAAAAGCGATACAGACCATAACCTGTTTAATTTATGTTCCAGCCGAACATGAGCTTCATTCCACACTTACATAGACATACCAACACTTACACTACTCGACCATAAACCCACATTATAATTCACGTTTATTTCACGCTTGCTTTGTTAAAAACAACACAACATAACAATTAAACTATTCGAATAAATATGAAAAACTTATCTAAGGGCTCTGTGTGGGGGCCTTTGCAGCCAATTGCTGCTTTTTCTTTGTTTTCACTTATATTTTTGTCTATCTCACGCGTTTTGCTCGCCTTTTGGCAACTTGATCGAATTGACTCTTTCAACGACTTAATTTACATCCTAGGCCAAGGCTTACGCGTAGACATTGCAACACTGTGCTGGTTATTCATCCTCCCTGCACTGCTTTCAGCCCTAATGCCATTAAACGGCAAGATTGGGCAATACTGGAAATGGATATTGCGCATATGGATGGTTTTAGGGCTTTGGATTCTCGTATATATGGAACTGGCAACGGCACCATTCATTCAAGAATATGACCTACGCCCAAACCGTCTGTTTGTGGAATACCTTATCTATCCGAAAGAGGTCATGAGCATGCTTTGGACTGGCTATAAGCTAGAGCTGTTTATTGGCGCGTTAGGCACGGCATTAACTCTAGTTTTGGGTTGGAAGTGGAGCAAAAAACTGACCGACAATGCACAGCAGATCAAATGGAAGTGGCGCCCACTATTAGCCATTTTTGTTGTACTTCTTGGTGTTGCAGGCGCACGCTCGTCTTTAGGCCACCGCCCACTAAACCCTGCCATGGTGGCATTTTCTAACGATCCACTGCTTAACGACTTAGCATTAAACTCATCTTACTCACTGCTGTTTGCTGTCAACAGCATGAAGTCAGAAAAAAGCGCAGAGCAGTTCTACGGCAAGATGGATAATCAAAAGATGCTGGAGCTAGTTCGCGCTTCGTCAAAAAAGTCCGACTTTGATCCAACATTGCTTCCAACCATGAACAGTAACCCCGCGACTTACCATGGTAAACGTAAGAACTTAGTGATCTTGCTACAAGAGAGCTTAGGAGCACAATTTGTGGGTTCTTTGGGTGGTCTGCCTCTTACGCCAAACCTAGATGAACTCATGGCTGAAGGTTGGCAGTTCACGCAAATGTACGCAACGGGTACTCGTTCTGTTCGTGGTATCGAAGCTGTAACCACGGGTTTTCCACCATCCCCTTCTCGCGCAGTGGTGAAACTAAGCAAAAGCCAAACAGGCTTCTTTACCATCGCAGACTTACTCAAAGCACAAGGCTATCACACGCAATTTATTTATGGCGGTGAAGCAAACTTCGATAACATGAAAACCTTCTTCTTCGGTAATGGTTTTGATCAAATCGTCGAAGAAGATAATTACAATAACCCAAGCTTTGTTGGCTCTTGGGGGGTCAGTGATGAAGACTTATACAACAAAGCAGACGAAGAGTTTGAACGCCTTTCAAAAAGCGACAAACCTTTTTTCAGCTTAGTTTTTACGTCAAGTAATCACAGTCCTTATGAGTATCCGAAAGGTAAAATTGAGCCATACGATTCCGAATACATGACGCGTAACAACGCGGTGAAATATTCAGATTACGCTTTGGGTACGTTCTTTGAAAAGGTGAAAAACTCATCCTACTGGGATGATACTATTTTCATTGTCATTGCAGACCACGATGCCCGCGTGTCTGGCGCTAACTTGGTTCCAGTTAAGCACTTCCACATTCCTGCATTGATCATTGGTAAAGACATTCAACCACGTAAAGATGACCGTATCGCAAACAACATAGATATGCCGCCTACGCTGTTGTCTCTTATTGGCGTAGACGCCAAAACGCCGATGATTGGTCGTGATTTAACGAAACCACTGGCTCGCGAAGATGAACGCGCAATGATGCAATACGACAAAAACTTTGGTTATTTAACGCGTGACAACCTAGTTGTGCTTTCTCCTGGTGAAAAAGTATCGACCCTGGCGTACGACTTTGAAAGCCAAACCATGAAACCGCTAGAAGTCGATGAATCCGTTATTGAACGCGCAAAAGCAAACGCATTGTTTGCATCTAAGGCGTATCAAAACAACTGGTACGCTTCGAAACGTACCAACTAATATCCGCTGATTCAGTTAAAAGGGAGCCAACTGGCTCCTTTTCTTTATTCTGTAAGACTCTTCACTCTTAGAGTACATGGAGGAACGCACACTTTGTATCTAGAAAATCATAGTTCATATGTAGAGAATGAACTTTTCAGGATTGTGTTCGATAAATAAGGCCAACACGTAAACAACGAGGCTTGTTGATATCAAGCCAAACAGAAAACTGACCCGAAATACCATCGTTGTTATCGTGATAAAACCATAGGCAAATACACCACTATTAATCATAGCGTACAAATTATCCAGACCAAAACTTGGTAAGGGTGCGCTAATAAATAGGAGTGAAAACATCATAATATTTGAAATTTTTTAACCCAACTTGGTTTTTGTAGATAAAAACCCGAAATAGAAAAGGACAACAACAGCAATGGCACCAACCCATAATAAGTAAATTTGTAATATGGCGTAATCCAATCTGAACTCTGGTTTAAGAATAGTATTATGCAAGTAACAATGGTCGATGATAACGCTAAAGAAAAACACTTTGTTCCTTTGTAAGGTTTGTCTTCAAAGTTAAATAAACTAAAAATTCCCACTGCAATACCAAGAACAACCCATGCAAATGTCACTAGCTGTAAAAATGCGATCTCTTCGCGGATGGCAAAAAAGCCAAAGTAAATAGCATGATAAAAAGACCAAACCATACCAATTGGTAAACCCAAGGAGAGTTTTTCTAGGAGAATTTCTGACTGCTCTTCGTAATGAATAGTCCACCATACTAGTGCGACATAAGCGAGCAACACACCAAAAATGACAACATATTGCGCTTCTGAGATACTGATAATCATTGGAACTAAGGCTAGGGTTAAGCCAATGATAACAAATAGAATCTGGTAACAAATCGCGGGTAATGTGCAAATAAGTCGCCAAAATACCCTACCGATATCTTGAAGAAGTTCGTAGGTTTGAGCGATAAAATAAGCAACAGCAGCGATAAGAAGCAACACTCCACATAGTTTCATCAGGTTAACTAAGTTAAATAGTTTCACCCAGTCACTGCTTTCTTCGGCTTGCTTCAGCTCTTTTTGAGCGTCATCAATGTGAGCGAGTTTCAATAAGGCATTTTTTCTGTCTTCATTTTCGAGAAAGTGTCCAAACTCTTGGTTTGCTTCACTCTCCGTTATCACTCCATTTTTGTAAAGAAGATAGATAGTTGAAAGGCTCACTCTTTCTATTTCTGTAAGATCACGAATTTTTTCTTTATTATTAATTTCATTGATAGTTAAAATTTGACTTTCTTTCTTTTCTATATTTTTTGCTGAAATACTTAATGAACATGTAACACAAAAAATAATAATTAACAGTGAACTAATCGTTTTACACATATGAACGGAATTGCTTTTGACAAGGAAATGTCGAGAAGATAAATGGAATCAAATACAAAGCAAACGATATGTTCATATGCTCGATCCTGAGCCAATAAAATTGAAAGTGATACTTCTCACTATTTCAAACAAGGTACTTTAACTTGGTCTACTGACAAAGCCTGTCTTACCCTTCCGTTAGATTCAACCTCATACTTCTAGTAAATTGAGAAACAGACCATGCTAACTATCAATTCATTCGTCCTCTATGTTGAGGACATCCACGTAAGCCAAGCTTTTTACTCGAAACTGTTTGATTATGAGGTCACGTTTTTGTCTCCAACATTTGCTTCTATGCCACTCGCAAATGGCTTAAAACTGACACTCAAGCAAAGTGATGTTCTTTCCCCTTCCAGCGACATCAAAGGTGGTGGCACCGAGTTATCATTTGCAGTGCGCAACCGCCATACGTTAGAGCACGTTTACAACAGTTGGAAAAACATGGGCGTTGAGTTTGCTCAACCACCAATGACTTCGGTGTATGGCTTAAATTTTGTGGCTACCGATCCGGATAAACATCGCATTCGCGTTTTCATTAGTGAATAAAAATGCGTTAAAAATGCTTTTTACCCATTCCCAATGTGACTTCAATAAATTAGACTCAGGGAAACATCAAAAGCTGCGTTGTATATAAGAAGGAATGCCCATGAGCTCAAGTATGATCCTTAGCGAATCTCTAATCGAGAGTGGAAGAGATATCCCCCTCAAAGAACTGCTTTACGCAAAGCGCGTGCTGGATAACTACATGGCGGTAGCAAAAGAGAGCAGCCCACTTGAGCTGTTGACAGAAATGAAATCGGCAGCAAAGCAAGTGGAATACTTTACCACTACGAGTAACCCGTGTGAGGCTCGTAATGTCATCAGTCAGATGATTGATAAAATCGACACCGCGGAATCTTTTGAGTCGTTCAAGGCTTTAGCAGGCAAGCCCTCACTAGCTCTCAATGAGCTGATTGAAGATCGCGCCCAACTGATTAAACATGAGCGAGAATTGCTGCTTGCTTCAGGCTATGACGCCTCGCGTATCTAAGAATAAACGTTAGCTCCCGAGTTTAAAGCTAGCAACGAAAAAGGAGCTCTTAAAGAGCTCCTTTTACTTTCCAAAATCAGGTATAAAAGATCTAGAGGCCGATATCTTCAGTTATTGCTTTGATTTGCTTGAGATCCATTTTATAAACTTCAATCATTTGATCGACCTGACTTAGTCGTGAATTGGCTTCATCGTGTTTATCACACGCGTCCGATTTCACGTCCCAAGATTTACCTTCCAAAAATACATCACACTCTTTTTTGAGTTTCTCGATCTTAGGCAATAGTTTCGCCCTTTCTTTCTCTAGAGACTCCAATTCTTGCGAAATTTTCAGCTCTTTTTGAAACACCTCGCGCGATCGTTCAAAGATAGTCGCTTGCATATCCGCTTGACGACTCAGCTTCTCATTTTCTGATTTTGTCGTATTGATCTTATCTGCCTGTTGTTTCAATTGAGACTCTAGCGACAGGTTAACTTTCTCGACCTCAGTCAATTGCTTTTGTAACTTCTTAAGCGCTTTCTCGTGCGCTTCATCTTTCGCAGCGAGCAGTTCAGTGACTTTCTCTTGTATTTCTTGGTCGAGCGCTTCTTCGCGCACTTTTACTTGAGACACCAACTGCGTTTTATCTTGCGTCAACGCTTGGTATTTTTCTTCTAGCACATGATAAGTCGATTCCCACTTGTTCGCAGTGACAATCGAACCAACAAGGCCACCAAATGCCAAGCCTAATACCGCAGCAATCGCGATATAGATATGAGTACGTTTGTCACGCTCTTCAATGACAACAACGTCGTCTTGTTCTTCCATCTTGTTCTGAGAACTCACCGTATACTACTCCAAGGACTCTTTTACTTTGCTAGCGGATCAATTCCGCAAACATAATCGATGCTGTATAAATCAGAAAGGCGCCAATTAATGTTATAACGGTCGCTTTTTGGACTTTTTCATTGGTTCGATAACGAAACAGCACAAATGCTACTGCAATCAACACCGCAATGGCTAATAATCTGGTCATACCGCCTCCTTGTCCACTTATGAAAAACTGCCTAGGTCCATAGACGGTTTCACAAAGATTTATTGTAACTCATTTATACGCCCCATAAGGTCAACTTAGCGTAGATTTTAAAATAAGTGCTTCGATTTTAATCAAATTTGTGTTCTCAATTGAATAACTTATGCCGTAATAATCGAAACACATTTATCGTTCTGAAGTGTGTTCTTGGTTCTATTCCCTAGCCCAATAAGTTTTGTTTTTGCAGTTACTCACACAAAAAACTTGGGTAAACATAGCTTCGTGAAAATTAAGTGGGGTTATTTCGTTGAAAATAAATTGACATAGGGTGTTGAAATGGACCAAAAACATGATAGAGTTCACACGTTAATGATGACCAGCATCATTAACTAACCTTTACTCATTTAATTGAGTAATTGTTCCGATGAAGACTGCAGGAGAGTGGTTATTAATCAAATTTTAACATTTGATTAGCATAACTCGCCGAAGAATTAACTATTTCAGGTGCTACCTAGGTAGCGGGGACTGTAGTTGGAGGAACCTCTGGAGATTTAAATTTCTAGAGTTACCTATCTGATATTATTAACTTTCTTAGATGTTACCCACATTTTGGGGTACATTTAAATGAGACATCTCACCAAACGAAACAACACCTTTTACTATCAGAGGCGAATCCCCTCCCACCTTCAACATCACTATCAAAATGCTAAAGTTGTACGGTTTTCTCTTCATACAACCAACCCTCGTGAGGCTGTAATACTAGCAACGAAACATACTGCAAATTACGATAGAGAATTCTTTCAACTCCAATACATAACATTGTCACAGACTCCTGTTGTAACTAATCAATTTATAGCCGAACGACCCCAAGTTAAGCTTCAGCAGCAAGCAAAGAAGAAAGAGCCGAAACTCTCAGAATGCATAGAATTATTTCTGACAGCTAAAACAGTAGATAGGGTATCTCCAAAAGCCCTAGCTCGGTATCGGTCTAGACTTGAACTACTACTACGCATTGTTAAAGATAAAGGGATTAACTCATTCACCCGTGATGATGCCTTATCATTTAAACACCAACTTGTGCAGCTACCGCCCAATATCAACAACAACCCACGTTACAAAGGGAAACCGATTAAACAAATTATTGCTTTTGGTGATAAACCTATCGGTATTCATACGATTAACGACACGTTGAAGGTGGTTAGCGGTTTCTTTGACTGGTTGGTTTTGAATGAAAAATCAGATAAAAACCCGTTTACTAAGTTGCAAGTACGTAAAGAAATCAAAGCAAGTGAAGAAAGGAAAGTTTTCACACGTTCAGACATTAAAAAGTTATTCACTATAGAACCATACAAAACGACCCCCAAAGAAGCTTGGCACTATTGGATACCACTACTAGGTTTGTACACGGGAGCTAGAATTAATGAGTTGTGTCAATTATATACCGACAACATCAAGCAAATAGATGGAGTTTGGTGTATCTCCATCAATGCAGATAGACCGGATCAAAAGCTCAAAACCAAAGCTGCATTTAGGAATATCCCGATACACAGTAAACTAATTAAGTTAGGGTTTATCGACTACGTTAAAAGCTTACCTTTAGGGCTAGTGTTCCCTACTCTCAAATACTTACCAGAAGATGGTTACGGTAAGTACCCTTCTAAGTGGTTCAGTATTCAGCGTGATAAAGTTCTAAACAAGAATGAACGTTACAAAAAGACATTCCACTCTTTCCGACACACTGTAGCCAATGAGTTCAAACAGTTGGGTGTTGAATATAGTCCAGCTTCTTACCTGTTGGGTCATACAGATGAAACAATGACATATGGTCGTTACGGTAAGGACTACAAGCCTAGGTTGTTACAGGAAGTAATAGAGAGGTTAGATTTTGAATTCAAGTAGGACTACAGGCGGCAACGTGGCCGCCTTATTTACCTTTCAAGTTCGCACCTCTCAACGTTTGCCAGTGTACAAAGTCATGTTCGTTGTTAACTCTTACAAAGGGGTAAGGCGCAGCAAAATAGACTAACTGATTACAGCTAGTACAAAGGTGTGGTATCTGATTGTGTCTCGTTATCGGGTGGTCTTGCGATACACGATAAAAACCTTCACCACATTCACAACGGTACTCTACGAGCAATGCAGATTTTAACTGTCGTGTACAATGGCTCTCAGTAAGTTTCATATTGACGCCCTAACATCTAAAGTAATGCAAGAATACACTATAACTGTACATTTATACAGTATTGTGGAATTTTTCCATAAGTGCAATTTCTACACTTTTTGAACTAGTGCAATCTTACTTTAAGGTTAAGGTACTAAAATATGTAACTAGATGAACATGATCTAGGGTGTGTTGATGGCATTGATAACGTGTACAGAGTGTGGAAAGGAATACAGCGATAAGGCAAGCGCATGTATAAACTGTGGTTGTCCAACGGAAGTTAATGTTTCACCACCTCAACAAGAACCTGAACAAATAGAAGAAGAAAGCAATTTAGCAAGTAATTCTTATGAGCTTACACCGCTTCCACATCAGGAAGACCGGAACAGCCTTGAAAGTACCGAAGAAGAAGAAGAACCAACCAAGGAAGCTAAGGCTAGGTCAGTATTCGTATTAGTTTCAATAGTATTAGTCGCTATGACCATTGGGATAAGTAATCTGGAAAACAGTAGGGTAAGAAAAAACGCTGATCAAGCAAATACCTTTACTCACCCTCTCCTCGAATCAGGAGCTAGAGTACCAGAAGGTATTAAAGAAAACCCTGAAGCAATAAATCAACTTGTTAAAATCATTGGTTTGTACGGGTACAAATGCAACAGCGTATCGGGGATTGTAGAAATGTCATTTACAAGAGGGTTTTCCGTGTGGTGTAACAACCACAACTACGCCTATCACATTAAGGATAAAGGCGGTAACTGGGTGGTGACACTTCAATGATTCTCATGTTTAGGTACTTCACTAAAATTTTTGCATGATATTAAAAACAGGATCTCAACCAATATATGATATGAAACCTTATGTTATCATGTCTTCAGTTTAACTTATTAATTAGGTGTTGATATGGGTGGCGTTAGCGTTTGGCAATTACTCATTATTTTAGTTTTACTACCGCTGGCTTTTCTTCCAACGATTATTTCTATCAGAAAAAATCACCCTTACAAAATTCCCATAATCCTTATTAACGTATTAGGCGGATTATTCTGGGGTGTTGGGTGGCTAGTCGCCCTAATCTGGTGCTTCATAGTCCCTGAGAAGAAAACCAATATATCGGGTAGTATCGCTGATGAGATTGAAAAGCTACATTCACTGAAAGAAAAAGGTGTTATCTCTGAAGATGAGTTCAATTCAAAAAAAAGTGAATTAATGCAATAGGTACACACTCAAATATCAGGTAACAACGTTACTTACAGCGCAAAAAGGAGCAATTAAGCTCCTTTTTAATTATGCCAAGTGTGACTTCAATTACTGTCTCCAAAACCCATTATGATCTCACAGCCAACAACCTTTTCTTTGTTGTAGAGCTTCACAGCATCATTGAACGCTTGTGTGAGTTCTTCTTGTGTTGGTGGCGAAAAAGGTAAGCCTGTATTTTCAACAAATTGCTGTAGTACAAAAATCAAATGATTGAACCCACCAGTTTTTAGAACGCTAAACAGTGTTTCATGCTCAGTCAGAATAAATCCAAACAAAGCTTCTGAAGTATCGGTAGAGGTGAGGCTGATTAATGGACAGTACACCCCTTTCTCTTGGATCTCTTCTTCACTGTAACCAAGGTGTGTTAAGTATCTGTATAACAGTGAGATGTGCTCACCAATAAGTCGAATTTGCATAGTACACCTCTCGATTAAAGTTTAGGGAGAAGAGAAGATTTACTATCTTTTGGTGCTGCCTTCTCTGCTTCTTTGACAGCTTCAAGAGCTAAGACAATCTGCTCACTGTCTTTGATAGATTTTTCTAAATCTGTAACCAGTGATAAGGCCATCTGAACGGCTTTCAATTGGACTCCCGAAATATCCTTGTTCTTACCTGTGGCAGCGTCGAGGATAACCTTTGTGAGCTTTGGGAATGCTTTCGTGAGATCGCCTAGGCTTTTATTTTTCTGCGTAATCAGGTCTAGGATTTGATCTAGTTGATTGTCAAGAATTCGCTGGTTTGTATTTTTTGGTTGAACTGGGATGTTCACTGTTACGGCTGACATTGTGTTGTTTCCTTATTTTTATAGGAGGTTGGCTTTTGTGTATAGTTCATGAGCTTCGAGTTTTAGTAACTTCACTGTGTCTTTGAATCGACTAGAAATCTTATAAACGGTTGTTAGTGTCGGGGATGAGTTGTGTACGGCTGGCTGAAGCTCTACCACTTGCTTAGGAGTTAGGTTCAAACCTAATAACCAGACTGTGATTACCGTACTCTCTGCGATCCGTGGTGTATCACCTATCAATGAGAACGTAAGAGTTCTTAAATCTGATTGAATTAATTCTGCAAGGCGTTGTTTTGCTGTCATTGGGATACCTTGATGTGTTGAAATATCGTGTAAAAAGGTGTGCTGCTTACTTTTGTGTAAATACGCCAAGATTTAATACAATTTACTTATATTTCAGTGCCTTATGTAAATTTTTGGTGTACTGCTTAAAATTGGGGTATTTGGACTAGTTCGGGAAGGATAGAAATATTTCTATATGTCTAATTATACCATAAACAACATATTTATTCTCAAAAATACGCATATTTATGAAATTAAATTTGACACATAAGCATTTAAAATATTGGCTCTGGTGTAGATATGGCAAAATATCTAAATGGATAGATAAGGTAATGCTGGCAAGGTTTTGAAGTTCAAAATTGAGAGATCGACTCACTGAGCACGGCACACACGCCCAGATGTGAAAATCGTAGAAATGTAGAAATATTTATGCACCTCTCCTGCATACAAACAACACTCTATTTACCCCACCAATCACTGCCCTTTTCTGTGGACATTTTAAGAATCATTTAAGCAACAAATGATAGTGGTGATACTTGAGAATTACTCTCATTTAAACCTTGTGGTGTACGATTGTATAATAACAATTACGGACATGTCCGAAACTTAACTTTACAAACAATGTACACCACCCTATAGTCATGTACGTAACTACATAGTTTTGGACAGAGGGATTTATGACATTAGTAGGCTATGCACGAGTAAGTACACATGATCAAGATTTATCAGCACAGCTTGAAGCACTGAATAACGCAGGATGCGATAAGGTATTTCATGGTAAACAATCAGGTAAATCAGATGATAACCAGAAGCAACTAGATGCACTTGTAGATTATGTTCGAGAAGGTGACACTGTTGTATTAACAAAGCTTGATCGTATGGGTAGAAGCCTCAACGCTATTCTGTTCACTATCCAAACCTTGCAACAGAAAGGTGTTCAAGTTCGTACACTTGATGGTCAAGTAGATACTACCAGTAACAATCCAATGCAAAAGGCTATGACACAACTACTTGGGGTATTTGCAGAGCTTGAGCACTCCATAATAGTAGATAGATTGCAGACAGGTAGAGAACGTACAGGTAATAAAGGTGGACGCTCTAAGGCTCTCACAGACACTCAGATTGATGATGTTAAGAAAAAGCTTGTTGATGGTGTGAGTAAGTCAGAGCTTGCAAGAGAATACGAGGTAAGCCGTCAAACTATCATAAGAATTTCAAAGACTATCTAACCGTTCAATCTATCCCCTGTCCTATCATATAGCCGCCTATCATGGGCGGTTTTTTATTGTCTGAAATAACTCCTCAAAGCCTCTCACAACGTTTCAATCAACATTAATACAATCACACCAATTCATCGCTAAAACCTTTCTATGGACTATATACGCTCATTCTTGAGTAGTCCTACCCCCACACTCCCACATCCAGTGCACAAATCGACTTAATATCGGAGTATTTGCATTTATATTGCACAAATGGGTTATATGCATTTATTGAATTATTATTCAGCCTGAATTTATGCAATTTAATGAAAAATCGTTTCATTTATGAAAGTTTGGTCTGAATGATAGAGATCGATAACGCAGTTTGTTTAGCAAGTAATAAGAAACCTATCGTTAATAGGTGTACTACTTAATTTCACTAGTAATGACCTCTTTATCATCCACTATCGACTACTTTACAGAACCAACAACGGGTCAAGAATACGCCTAGTTACTGCACTTACATCGGCACAATCTCGGATAGATTTTACTTTTAAGGCTTCTTGATAATGTGGAAATACATGATCGTAAAAGTCATTCAAAGATGGTGCATTATTCAAATCTGTAATAACCCCATTATAAACTACGGTTTTCATCTGCTTATAAGTTTCATCCCAGTTTTTACTTCTACCACTTAGATTGGAATTAGCGATAATACTAAAAGCAGTTTCTGCGTTTTCTAGATAACTTCGATCTTCAATCGGTGAACCGATATCATTTGAATATCTGCTGATAGCAGCACATGTCAGGTTAGACGCTGTTACTCCCAAGAGCACTTGGTTTTGTTCTTCCGATAGCTCTAAGCTCGGTATAGATACCGATTCGTAATCACCACAGCCTGACATTGTCATTACTAACAACGTAGTAACGTATTTTATTTTTATCATATAAGCCTCGTTCTTAATCCGTACAGCGTATTTCACCATGTGGTCCCTTCTTACAGATTGATCCGTCCGACCCCCTCAACTTTCCATGCGTATCTTCACGCCAAGTATTACCCTTGTTATCCCTAATGATTCCGTTTGAATCAGTCTTATATATTGAGCCGTCAGAGCCTCGTATAGCTCCATGAGCGTCAACCTTATACGTTGTTCCGTCCGATGATCTAACAGTGCCTTGAGTGTCCGTCCTGTACCTTGTCTCTACTCCATTGGAGTCCTTACAACGTGTTATTCCTATCGCATCGGTTTTACAGATGGTTTCTGCTTGTCCAGTAGCCGTAAGTAAGCACATAGCAGCCAGCAATAAACGTTTCATGGTGATGTCTCAGCGTTGAACAGAGTTAAAAGTATCATGAGGTTAAGTATAGCAATGTGTTGGATTACGACACTGCGAACTCTTTGAATAACACAAGATTTATGAAAGCAACACACAGCCCCTTTAGGGGTTAGATGAACACATCACACATGGAAAGTGAAATAGCTTGTCTATGAGCTTTACAGGTGGGTTGTATCGTGAATCTTACATACACATAGATAGCGGAGCTATAAAACACATTCACTATCACAAAGTGATAAACACACAACATGTGTAAGCGGAGCTTAAAGACAACACAGGGTTTCTTTTCTTAGTGAACACAGTGAACATAGAAAACACATAAGCGTAGCGTTGTATTATTAGTGAGCAAGGCGAACACAACACAATGGAACGTAGTGCAATGGTGTTAGTTATCTTCTTATACATATTCTAATAAAGAATAAAAATCTGTTTGTGTTAGAGCGTAGCGATATTCACTTATGAACGTAGTGAGTTAGTGAACACATAAACGTAGTGTTGTTGTGTGGTCAGCGTAACGGAGTGAAGAGACGACACAGTATTATTACTATATAAAGCAGTCAATGTAAGGAGCTGGCGACTGAAAGGATTGCTTTAGTCATTATTACAGAGAACGAAGTGAACGTATTATTATTATAAGGGCAGAACTACGGACTGGTTCCGGTACGGTTCACGGACTGCTTTTTAGGATTATATGAGTAAAAGCGGTACAGTTTACGGACTGGTTCTTATTAGTATTGAAGTAAAAGCGGTCTGAAATCCGAACTCCTACCTTCCCGTGAAACTGGTTCATTCTACGGACTGGTTTACCCCTTGTAGAATTCCTACCAACACCAACAAAGACTATCAAGTACAAAGAACTTGTATCTTCAAAAGGTTGGTGGGTGTTTAAGAAAGAAGTTTGGGAAACAAAAGAGATCGATGTTTACGAAGATGAAGTGGACACATTCGTATCATCCCTAACAAACAATTGTGAAATTATTGAAATTAAATAAGGAGAAATAATACATGAACAAAGAAATGCAGATTTTTGATTACGATGGTATGAACATTGAAACGTAAACGCCCCATGAACCCACGGGGCGATCTTGCTAATGTTTGAAGTTCCAAGGCAGGAGCGCATCGATATCAGGTTCAGCTTTCGCTAATTCCTGCATGCACTTGACCATGTAGTCGTAGAGGATG
>NZ_JAKKCL010000049.1:0-1756 GCF_021728175.1 Vibrio sp. A1-1 | reverse complement strand
CGCAGCCAATTTAGGAATAAACTGCTTCATACAGAACACCAAGAAGCTTAAGCAGCCGAGTCTGATGCTCTTGAACACCCGTTATGAAGCTTTGGCCGCCAAATTCGAGTGTGTCGATACCTTCGAATTTTAAGAATACCCAACGTGCCGTCGGTTTAGTTGTCGTCTTGTTCTTTACCATGCTAGGAAAGAATTCCTCGGTCTTAGTGAGACTCTCTCGGATTTTGTGCTCTAAGCTTGCGTAGACGAGTAGGCTCAGCGTCATGATCATCAGTAGTGCCTCGATTCGCTGAGGTTTCTTCAGGAAAATTGATGATGTTAAGAACTCAGGGCTTTTCAAAAAGCGAAAGCCGCGTTCGACCTTTTGCTGAGACTTGTAATGTTCAAGCAATGCAACCATTGTTAGGTCGGTGTTGTCAGTATCGTTGGTGGCGAGAATAAACATACCTACTTTAAGCTTGGCCAGTTTCACCTTTTCTAGATCGGTATAAGGCGTAGCATCTATCAAATAGTGGTATCCCGTCGGCTTTTCATCTTTCTTCGGCCGACCACGACCTGAATAAATTGGCTCTTTAACGATGGTTGATTGCGCGAAGCCAAGCAAATGACACTGGTTGGCGAAGTCGCTCATTGCTTGCTCGGCATCCACTGCGCAAGCAAACTGCTTTTTCTTTAGTTGTCCCAGCGCTTTCAGCTCTTTGGTGATATTTTTGTCTAAGTTCTTATAAAACGTTACCTGTTCTCGCTTGGTTGCTTGTTCACTATGAATCAACAGCCACTTCTGAGATACCGAGCCATAATCAGAGTCAACCCAACAACCCGAGTAGCCATTGCCGATATGGCTCAGCTGCTCTGGCTCAAGGTTCATTAAGGCCTCTTTGGCTGATTTAATGGTCATTGGAACACGCGTAATAAACTTCTGTTGTTGCTCATCCAGTGAACGAATGCTCTCTTCGGTGTATAAAGCGGCATCGGCGATGAAGTAGCGACTGTTTTGAGCTGCCTTCAGGCAATGAATATGCCGTTTAGTGACTTCTGAGAATGCCTTAGCATCATTGGTGTTACCACTAAGCGCTTGCATGTAAACAGGCAGGCCAGCTTGATTTTCGCAAATCAACTCAAGGACCACTTGATTTAGCTCTGGACGGTGGTCTCGGCTGTAGCCTTTTACCAGCTTGATGGCATTAAGATCTTCGTCCTGGGCGTATTCACCATCGACATGGAAGCTAGTGATATCAAGGTGTACAGAGTCTGTTTTAAGTCCTAGCTTATCAACGACATGCTCTGCAATCGCTTGATAAAGTGCGGAGACATCTGCTTCATATAAAGCATCTAACGTGCGTCCGAGTACATCGTCCGTTAAATGGTGAGCTTCAATATCTTTAGCAAGCAACTTGGCAACAGGCTTCGTCTCGAAGAAATCAGAAAACATATGCAGCGTTCTGCTGTGAAAGCCAAGACCATTGAGAATCATCGCCAAGACCGCATAGCCATGTGAAACGTTATGATCCGAGTACTTGGGAATGACGCGATCAATAATACCAGGTAAGCCGATTTCATGGCAGAAAGCAGCGATCAGCCCTAAGTGATCTAGGCGTTTAATGACAGGTTGAGCAGCAGACATAATAAAGTGACCGTTAAATAACAGTAATAGATCAAAACTGGGGATCGCGGTCAAGAGGTCTGTCGCACTAACATTTGTAAACGATCACTGGATCACATTGTTTTAATTCTGAAATTGGCTGCGGAATGACGG
>NZ_JAKKCL010000048.1:0-1998 GCF_021728175.1 Vibrio sp. A1-1 | reverse complement strand
GGGAGCGCCACGAGGTGCTCAACACTGCTCTGGGCAAGAGACGCAGCCAAGCGATTAAATGGCATAATAAGCCCAGAACGTTAACCTAAACA
Organism: Vibrio sp. A1-1; assembly: GCF_021728175.1. Lineage (NCBI taxonomy): Bacteria > Pseudomonadati > Pseudomonadota > Gammaproteobacteria > Vibrionales > Vibrionaceae > Vibrio > Vibrio sp. A1-1. The sequence continues at coordinate 1,906 of NZ_JAKKCL010000048.1, read as the reverse complement.
ATGGGTTAAGTCCAGTAGGGTGCAAAGTCCCTACCTAGGAAATTGCTAGTTCACCTAGAAGTCTGACTGGCATACATGATGGCAACAGCATGATATGAAGCCCAGTGACAAAGACGAGAAATCGTTGAGACGCAATGTAGGCCGTAGCATTAAGCGAACTTGGTTAAGCATCGTCACGCAAGTGGAAATGGGGAGTCGCTCCGAGTATACGAACCCTGCCACATACAGTGAAGCAACTAGCGAAGGCAACTGTGTGGTTTCCCGGTGTAATACAAGATGGCATGCATTGAAGGATGTTGAGTAAACGTGGGAGAGCCTATTGCTGTGGGAGTCGCGCCCCAGCGCAGAGATATAAGAGGGGACCTCGAAATTCTCAGTGTATACACAATAGGCAGTCGGATGAGCCCATAGTACCAAAGATGATGAGGACAACATAACCTCATCTAGGGAAGGGGCCCAAACATAAATGACGTTTTTAAAGAAATTTCAGCAGGAGATTGCCGAATGGCTAGCACTTCAAATAAAGTTCGAGAATTTCAGCGAAAACTTTACCTGCGCTCAAAGCAGGAGCCAGACCAAGCATTTTATAGTCTGTATGACAAAATTTGTCGTTTCGACATCCTGTGGGATGCCTTCTATTTGTGTAAAGCAAACAAAGGGGCGGCGGGAGTCGATGGTGTCAGATTTGAGGACTTAAATAGCATTGAAACGTCTGGTAAATTGATCAAAACATTAAGAGCGGAGCTGGTAGAAGGCAGGTACAGACCTCTGCCGGTCAAGAGAGTGCAAATACCAAAAGACAATGGTAAGACTCGAAATTTGGGCATACCAAGTATCAGAGATCGCATTGTACAAATGGCATGCACGCTTGTGCTAAGTCCAGTCTTCGAGCCTCACTTCCACTGTAATAGCTACGGTTACAGACCTAAGCGCAGTGCACAAGACGCAGTGATATGCATTAATGGCTATCTGAAACAAGGGTATCAGCAAGTCTATGATGCTGACCTATCAAAGTTTTTCGACACTATACCACATTCACGATTACTGGATAAGGTAAGGTCTAAAGTGACGGATAGGGCAGTACTAAGACTGATTAAGCTATTCCTCAAAGCGCCGATAAGTGAGCCAACAGCAAAAGGAAAGAGCCGAATAGTGGGAAACCCTATCGGCACGCCTCAAGGCGGGGTGATTTCGCCACTATTGGCAAACATTTACCTAAATGACTTTTGTCGGAAGATTGCGACAAAGACACCATGCAAGATAATTTCTTATGCAGATGACTTTGTTATCCTGTCGAAAACGCCATTCAATTCAGCCCAACAGGACTGGATAAAGAATGAGCTGGAGCAGGAAGGACTAAAGCTCAATGAAAATAAAACTCACATCGTAGATATGACCCAAGTAGGAAATGAATTTGACTTCTTAGGGTTCACTTTCAAGTACATAGTGGGTTTCATCCAGCACACCAACTACGTAAAGATCTATCCATCGAAGAAGAGCCAAAAGAAGTATAAGGATAAGTTGCGAAGCATAGTGAAGCATAGAACGTCTCTGACCCTAGATCAGCTCGTTGAGCGGGTTAATAGAGTAGTAAGAGGCTGGAAGAATTACTTTGGCAAAGTAGGTTATCCTCGACAGGTATTCTTCAAGATGGATTGGTTTTTGGTGGCACGCTTTTATCGATGGTCAAGAAGCCGAAGTCAACGTCGGAGCCTGTATCTTGCGCAAGATGCATGGGATAAGTTACACAAGGCAGGTCTTGTGTATCTACAACCGACGAAGATGAAAACTGCGAAGGTGAGCAGGTGAACATTTATGTGAAAGCCGTGTGAGGGAAAACCTCATGCACGGAATTGAAGAGGGGTTGCTGGATAAGGGTTGTGCCGAAGCCAGTGACCTACTCTAC
>NZ_JAKKCL010000047.1:0-2001 GCF_021728175.1 Vibrio sp. A1-1 | reverse complement strand
ACGGGAGCGCCACGAGGTGCTCAACACAGGTTTAGACTAGAGACGCAGCCAAGCGATTAAATGGCATAACAAGTCTAAAACGTTAATCGAAACATAAGGTTAAGTCCAGTAGGGTGAAAGGTCCCTACCTAGGAAATTGCTAGTTCACCTAGAAGTCTGACTGGCATACATGGCGGTAACGGCATGATATGAAGCCCAGTGACAAAGACGAGTTAATCGTTGAGACGCAATGTAGGCCGTAGCATTAAGCGAACTTGGTTAAGCATCGTCACGCAAGTGGAAATGGGGAGTCGCTCCGTTTATATGAACCCTGCCACACACAGTGAAGTAACTAGCATAAGCAACTGTGTGGTTTCCCGGTGTAATACAAGATGGCATGCATTGAGGGATGTTGAGTAAACGTGGGAGAGCCTATTGTTGTGGGAGTAGCGCCCCAACTCAGAGATATAAGAGGGGGCCTCGAAATTCTTAGAGTAAACACAATAGGCAGTCGGATGAGCCCATAGTACCGACAATGGTGAGGACAACATAACCTCATCTAGGGAAGGGGCTCAAACATAAGTGATGTTTTTCAAGAAATTTCAGCGGGAGATTGCCAGATGGCTACCACTTCAAATAAAGTTCGAGAATTTCAGCGAAAACTCTACCTGCGCTCAAAGCAGGAGCCAGAGCAAGCGTTTTACAGTCTTTATGACAAAATCTGTCGTTTCGACATCTTGTGGGAGGCCTTTTATCTGTGTAAAGCAAATAAAGGCGCGGCGGGAGTTGATGGGGTAAGATTTGAAGACTTAAACAGCATTGAATCATCTGGCAAATTGATCAAGACGTTAAGAGCGGAGCTGGTTGAGGGGACTTACAAACCTCTACCGGTAAAAAGAGTACACATACCTAAAGACAATGGGAAGACACGAAACTTGGGAATTCCAAGCATTAGAGATCGTATTGTGCAGATGGCGTGTACACTTGTATTAAGCCCAATCTTCGACCCTCATTTACACAGTAATAGTTACGGTTATAGGCCGAAGCGAAGTGCGCAGGATGCAGTGAGCAGTATTAATGCATTTCTAAAACAGGGATATAAACAGGTTTACGATGCCGACCTATCAAAGTTTTTCGACACTATACCGCATTCACGATTAGTGGATAAGGTAAAGTCAAAAGTGACGGATAGGGCGGTTCTAAGACTGATTAAGTTATTCCTCAAAGCACCGATAAGTGAGACAACAGCAAAAGGAAAAAGCCGAATAGTGGGCAACTCTATCGGTACGCCTCAAGGCGGGGTGATTTCGCCACTATTGGCAAACATTTACCTAAATGACTTTTGTCAGAAGATAGCGACAAAGACACCGTGCAAGATAATCTCTTACGCGGATGATTTTGTTATTCTGTCGAAAACGAGACTGAACTCAGTCCAACAGGACTGGATAAAGAAAGAGTTGGAGCAGGAAGGGTTAACGCTTAATGAAGATAAAACACACATAGTCGATATGACCCGAGTAGGCAATGAATTTGATTTTCTTGGTTTCACTTTCAAATATGTGGTTGGCTTCATTCAGCACACAAATTACATAAAGATCTACCCGTCAAAGAAGAGCCAAAAGAAGTACAAGGACAAGCTACGCAACATAGTAAAACACAGAACGTCTCTCACACTAGACAAGCTCGTTCAACGAGTAAATCGAGTTGTGAGGGGCTGGAAGAATTACTTTGGCAAAGTAGGTTACCCAAGACAGGTATTCTTCAAAATGGATTGGTTTTTAGTGGCTCGATTCTATCGTTGGTCAAGAAGCAGAAGTCAGCGTCGGAGTGTGTATCTTGCGCAAGATGCATGGGACAAACTGCACAAGGCAGGTCTAGTGTACTTACAACCGACAAAGGCGAAAACTGTGAAGGTGAGCAGGTGAACACTTATGTGAAAGCCGTGTGAGGGAAAACCTCATGCACGGAATTGAAGAGGGGTTGCTGGATAAGAGTTGATTCGAAGCCAGTGACCTACTCTAC
>NZ_JAKKCL010000046.1:0-2158 GCF_021728175.1 Vibrio sp. A1-1 | reverse complement strand
GTGCGACGTGAGGTCGTATGAAGCGCTGTTCACCGCTCAACGAGTGAACCATCTGTATCACCAGATGAACCTAGGACTCTGAATAAAGTAGCGAGTCTGACAATGTAACGAAGGTTGGTATTTGCCAATCGGGATTGAAATCGTGAGAGTACGATCCTCCTGATAACCACATAAATCGGGTGAGTGCTAGGTAGTCAGCATGATGAACAAATGTGAATCCGTCCAAGGTGCGTTATACGATGAATCAGCGAAAGTGGTTAATACGCTGTAGCCAAAAGGCATGAGAGTCGGAAAGAGATTGCCCCATGCTCTTTCGTGATCGCTGAACTCTCCGCACCATAGCGGGCATCTAAACTGACATTGCGTGACATACGGAACACGGTAAGCCTGTATTACTCCCTCTGGGAAAGCCGCTGTGGCCGATAGTGATGCAGGTAGAGGATGTTGGAAAAAGCGAAGGCTGCATTGTAACGACGCAGATACAGATCCCTATCTGACACGAAAGTGAGCTGACTTCCGACTGGTCTTCCGTTGCAAGAGAATTTGAAGAACTTTATTCAAGGAGAAATGCAAATGATGATTTCAAAAGAGATTAGTGCCTCTCCTGACAGCGCTCAATGGCAATCAATAAATTGGAAAGCCGTTGAATCCCATGTTTTAAAGCTTCAGATGCGTATTGCAAAGGCAACACGAGAAGGTAAACACGGCAAAGCGAAAGCGTTGCAGTGGATACTGACTCACTCGCGTTCAGCAAAACTTCTTGCTGTTAAGCGGGTATCACAAAACAAAGGCAGTAAAACGCCTGGAATAGACGGCGTTATCTGGAACACAGATACGCGCCGTATGAAAGCAGTCAATCAATTGAGCAGAAAAGCTTATCAAGCCAAACCGCTCAAGCGTATCTACATCCCCAAGAAAAACGGCAAACTCAGACCACTAGGTATCCCTTGCATGGTTGATAGAGCGCAGCAAGCGCTTCATCTTCTTGCACTGGAGCCAGTATCAGAAACACTTGCCGATCCCAATAGCTACGGCTTTAGACCCAATAGAAGTACTGCTGATGCAATTGCTCAGTGTTTCATCTGTTTAAGTCAAAAGAAATCCGCGCAATGGGTTCTTGAGGGAGACATCAAAGCCTGTTTCGATAAGATCGGACATCAATGGCTTATGAATAACATTGCCGTAGATAAACGAATGTTGGAACAATGGTTAAAATCTGGTTTTATGGACAAAGGATTGTTCTATCGCACTGACGAGGGAACGCCACAAGGCGGGGTCATATCTCCGACCTTGATGCTAATGACTCTTGCAGGGCTTGAGCAACGCATAAAGTCTACTGCACTCAAAAAAGGTGCCAGAGCCAACTTTATTGGATACGCCGACGATTTCGTCGTCACTTGTGCTTCAAAGGAAGTGCTGGAGAACGATATCAAGCCGTTGATTGCTGATTTCTTAGCAGAAAGAGGCTTAACACTCTCCGAAGAGAAAACGCACATTACCCATATCAGCCGTGGTTTTGATTTCTTAGGTTTTAATCATAGGAAGTACAAAGGGAAATTGCTCATTAAACCGAGCAAATCCAACACACTGCTGTTCTTGAGTAACTTGCGCGAACTCATCAAAAAGCACGCAACTATCCCCGTTAACGATTTAATCAAGTTGATAAATCCGAAACTCAGGGGCTGGTCGAATTACTATCGGCACTGCGTGGCTAAACAGGTATTCGGATATATAGGTCACAAGCTATTCCATACGTTATGGTACTGGGCAAAAAGGCGTCATCCAACAAAATCGAGAACTTGGATCGCTCTTAAATACTTCATCAACCGTCAAGGTCAATGGCAATTTCACGGTTGGCAGAAGATCATGAATATGGATTGTCAGTTCAATCTGTTTCAAATAACCAAGGTGCCAATAGAGAGACATGTGAAAATCAGGAGTGCCGCTACGCCTTTTGATCCTCAATACCAAGAGTACTTGGCAAAGAGAAAGTCAAAGAGGCAATGTCGTAACTCTTGGCATGAGCCTACTCTCACTGCTTTATAAGTTGCTGGGTGCCATCAGGTGCCTTTGTGAAGGCTTGAGCTTAGTGCGGTGAAAGTTGCACGCTGGGTTCTTAGAGGGACGACACTTGGTAACAGGTGTCGTCTACTCGACA
>NZ_JAKKCL010000045.1:0-2373 GCF_021728175.1 Vibrio sp. A1-1 | reverse complement strand
GTAAACGCCCCATGAACCCACGGGGCGATCTTGCTAATGTTTGAAGTTCCAAGGCAGGAGCGCATCGATATCAGGTTCAGCTTTCGCTAATTCCTGCATGCACTTGACCATGTAGTCGTAGAGGATGAGTCCATTGGCTTTCGCGGTCTCGACGATGCTGTAAAGCATCGCGCTCGCTTCAGCCCCATTAGGGTTAGTTGAGAAGAGCCAATTTTTTCTGCCAATGACCAGCGGTTTTATTGCGCGTTCAGCACGATTATTATCTATCGATAAATGACCATCATCGATATAGCGGATAAGTTTCAGCCATTGGCCGAGCGTGTATTTTATCGCCTTACCCAGCGGGCTAGACTCCATCACTTGTTGAGTCGTCATCCACTCGTACAACTCATCCAGTATCGGCTTAGCATGTTGTTTACGTTCTGATTTTCTTTTTTCAGCAGATTCACCTTTTAAGCGAGATTCTATTCCATAGAGCTTCTGGATTTTGGCCAGCGCTTTATCTGCTTTGCCTGACTTACCTTTGCCTTGCAGCTTTTTTGCGTCCATGAACTTACGTCGTGCATGCGCCAAGCAGCCAACATTGGTCACTTGATGAAGACCATCATAGGCACCATAGCCATCGGTTTGCAGATAACCACTGTAATCCCCCAAGAAGGCAACAGGGCATGCCCTCGCGCGACTGTTTTGATAGTCGTACAAGGCGATATTTTTCACATTGGGGAGAGCAGCTTCTGGCGAGTCTGCGCCCGAGCAGTAGAGCCACATGTAACATTGTTTATCTTCCTTGAGGACATTGAGCGGCGTTTCATCCGCCTGAACCACCACTTGTTGAAGTAAGTGCTCTTTTAGAGCGGCATAGAGAGGTGCGAACTTCTCACTGACTTGGATAACCCACCTTGCCATAGTAGTCCGTGATAGCTCGATACCCGACTGAGTAAACAACGACTCTTGGCGATACAGTGGCATCGCGTATTGGTATTTACCAAGGATGATGTTGGCCAGTAAGCTTTCTGTCGCGAAGCTCTTCGGGATAATGCTTTGTGGAGCTGGCTTTTGAACAATGTGATTGTTGTCTTCAGTTTGCTCGCACTGACGACAAGCATATTTAGGACGAACATATTCCAGCACTTTGAGCACCGCTGGTGAGAACTCAAGTTTCTCACTGCGGTCTTCACCGATTTTATGCAGACTATGCTTACAGCAAGCGCACTGCTTTTCATGGTCGTCTAAATCGAGTTCGATAACCTCACGAGGCAAAGTCTTTGGGAGGGGCTTGCGTTTACCCCGTTTCTTCGTTGTGGTGGTTGTCGTGACCTCAACCTCTTCTTCCTTAGCAGCTTCACATTCCGCTTCGTTGAAGAGATCACCTTGGGATTCATCGTAAGGCTTTAACGCCTCCGAGCGTCTAGCGAACTGACGGTCGAAGGCAAGCTTGAGCTGTTCAAGTAGCGACTGGCGTTCTTGTTTCAGTTGGTTTTCTGACGCCATCAGCGCTTTCACCATCGCTTGTAGCTCGGCAACATCTTGGCTTTCTGGGTTGATATTTGGCGTCTTTTTCATGGTGTTTATTATACTAAAATCATGCCGTTAACGCTTGGCGGATAAGGCTTTATTATCGCTTAAGTCATTGTAAAATCTTTTATTCGAACAGGTTTGTGGCCGATAATCGTGAAGCCAGAAAGCAGCCTATCAAGCTCAAATTGAGTCAGGGTAAACACCTCATTTTTCTCTTTTGATGGCCACTTGTACTTAGCTTTTTCAAGGCGTTTATACCAGAGAGCGAAGCCTGTTTTATCCCAGTACAACACTTTAATTTTGTCGCGCTGTTTGTTGGTAAACAGGAACAGTGCGCCACTTCCTAAAGGTAAGTCGGTGTCACTTTCGATAATCGCAGCAAGGCCGTTGATGGACTTTCTAAAATCGACACTTTCACGATATAAATAAATCTCTGGAGCGCTAAGCATACGTTTCATGACAGCGCACCGATAAGCTCTGCAAGATAGGTCGCTGGCGTGCCTTGCGGAATGCTCAGTTCAACATCGTTGACAAGCAGTGTCATGTTGGCCACTGCAACGTGAGTGGCTTGATACTTTGTGGTCTTTTCAACGACTTCGGCTTTAACAAAGCCAACTGCGTTCGGTTTTTCGATGTGCTTTAATTGTTGGCGCTTAGCATAAAAAGTGGAAAGGCTGAGGCCGTTACGTTCACAGAATAATCGTTGTGATAGTTGGCTGGATTCATATTGCTCGAACAGGGTTCGCCACTCTTGGTTAGTGCGTCGTTTAGCCATTTCAAATCTCCTTTGGGTTGGAGGTTTGATCTTATTATTCGGGCTAGACGATTAGAATGCGGTGTTTATGACGCGCTTAC
>NZ_JAKKCL010000044.1:0-2979 GCF_021728175.1 Vibrio sp. A1-1 | reverse complement strand
GCTATGGTCGCCAAGCAAATTCTTTAATCCGGAAAGCTGTTTCTTAATTCTCGTTACTACACATTCAATGTTCTTTCATTGAGTCCATCAAAACCCCTTGGGTGTTGTATGGTTAAGCCTCACGGGCAATTAGTACAGGTTAGCTCAACGCCTCACAACGCTTACACACCCTGCCTATCAACGTCGTAGTCTACGACAACCCTTTAGGATACTTAAAGTATCAGGGAGAACTCATCTCAAGGCTCGCTTCCCGCTTAGATGCTTTCAGCGGTTATCGATCCCGAACTTAGCTACCGGGCAATGCGTCTGGCGACACAACCCGAACACCAGAGGTTCGTCCACTCCGGTCCTCTCGTACTAGGAGCAGCCCCTTTCAATTCTCCAACGCCCACGGCAGATAGGGACCGAACTGTCTCACGACGTTCTAAACCCAGCTCGCGTACCACTTTAAATGGCGAACAGCCATACCCTTGGGACCGACTTCAGCCCCAGGATGTGATGAGCCGACATCGAGGTGCCAAACACCGCCGTCGATATGAACTCTTGGGCGGTATCAGCCTGTTATCCCCGGAGTACCTTTTATCCGTTGAGCGATGGCCCTTCCATTCAGAACCACCGGATCACTATGACCTGCTTTCGCACCTGCTCGAATTGTCATTCTCGCAGTCAAGCGGGCTTATGCCATTGCACTAACCTCACGATGTCCAACCGTGATTAGCCCACCTTCGTGCTCCTCCGTTACGCTTTGGGAGGAGACCGCCCCAGTCAAACTACCCACCAGGCACTGTCCGCAACCCCGATAAGGGGTCGACGTTAGAACATCAACACTACAAGGGTGGTATTTCAAGGACGGCTCCACGCAATCTAGCGACTGCGCTTCAAAGCCTCCCACCTATCCTACACATGTAGGGTCAATGTTCAGTGCCAAGCTGTAGTAAAGGTTCACGGGGTCTTTCCGTCTAGCCGCGGGTACACTGCATCTTCACAGCGATTTCAATTTCACTGAGTCTCGGGTGGAGACAGCGTGGCCATCATTACGCCATTCGTGCAGGTCGGAACTTACCCGACAAGGAATTTCGCTACCTTAGGACCGTTATAGTTACGGCCGCCGTTTACCGGGGCTTCGATCAAGAGCTTCGACCGAAGTCTAACCCCATCAATTAACCTTCCGGCACCGGGCAGGCGTCACACCGTATACGTCATCTTGCGATTTTGCACAGTGCTGTGTTTTTAATAAACAGTTGCAGCCACCTGGTATCTGCGACTCTCAATAGCTCCATCCGCGAGGGACTTCACCGTCGAGAGCGTACCTTCTCCCGAAGTTACGGTACCATTTTGCCTAGTTCCTTCACCCGAGTTCTCTCAAGCGCCTTGGTATTCTCTACCCGACCACCTGTGTCGGTTTGGGGTACGATTCCTTACAATCTGAAGCTTAGAGGCTTTTCCTGGAAGCATGGCATCAATGACTTCACTACCGTAGTAGCTCGACGTCGTGTCTCAGCCTTAGAAAGAGCCGGATTTACCTAACTCTTCAGCCTACGCACTTGAACCTGGACAACCGTCGCCAGGCCCACCTAGCCTTCTCCGTCCCCCCATCGCAATTGTAAGAAGTACGGGAATATTAACCCGTTTCCCATCGACTACGCCTTTCGGCCTCGCCTTAGGGGTCGACTTACCCTGCCCCGATTAACGTTGGACAGGAACCCTTGGTCTTCCGGCGAGGAGGTTTTTCACCCCCTTTATCGTTACTCATGTCAGCATTCGCACTTCTGATACGTCCAGCATGCGTTACCACACACCTTCAACCGCTTACAGAACGCTCCCCTACCCAATATACAAAAGTATATTGCCGCAGCTTCGGTTTACTACTTAGCCCCGTTACATCTTCCGCGCAGGCCGACTCGACCAGTGAGCTATTACGCTTTCTTTAAATGATGGCTGCTTCTAAGCCAACATCCTGGCTGTCTGAGCCTTCCCACATCGTTTCCCACTTAGTAGTAATTTGGGACCTTAGCTGGCGGTCTGGGTTGTTTCCCTCTCCACGACGGACGTTAGCACCCGCCGTGTGTCTCCCGGATAGTACTTACTGGTATTCGGAGTTTGCAAAGGGTTGGTAAGTCGGGATGACCCCCTAGCCTTAACAGTGCTCTACCCCCAGTAGTATTCGTCCGAGGCGCTACCTAAATAGCTTTCGGGGAGAACCAGCTATCTCCAGGTTTGATTGGCCTTTCACCCCTAGCCACAAGTCATCCGCTAATTTTTCAACATTAGTCGGTTCGGTCCTCCAGTTGATGTTACTCAACCTTCAACCTGCCCATGGCTAGATCACCTGGTTTCGGGTCTATATCCAGAGACTGAACGCCCAGTTAAGACTCGGTTTCCCTACGGCTCCCCTAGATGGTTAACCTTGCCACTGAATATAAGTCGCTGACCCATTATACAAAAGGTACGCAGTCACAGGACAAAGCCTGCTCCTACTGCTTGTACGTACACGGTTTCAGGTTCTATTTCACTCCCCTCACAGGGGTTCTTTTCGCCTTTCCCTCACGGTACTGGTTCACTATCGGTCAGTCAGTAGTATTTAGCCTTGGAGGATGGTCCCCCCATATTCAGACAGGATATCACGTGTCCCGCCCTACTCGATTTCACTGAATATGCGTCGTCAGTTACGGGGCTATCACCCTGTATCGCCAAGCTTTCCAGCTTGTTCACCTGACGCCTATAAAGCTTAAGGGCTAGTCCAATTTCGCTCGCCGCTACTTTCGGAATCTCGGTTGATTTCTTTTCCTCGGGGTACTTAGATGTTTCAGTTCCCCCGGTTCGCCTCGTTATGCTATGTATTCACATAACGATACTTACTTATGTAAGTGGGTTTCCCCATTCGGAAATCCCAGACTCAAGTGGTTTTTACTACCTAATCTGGGCTTATCGCAAGTTAATACGTCCTTCATCGCCTCTGACTGCCAAGGCATCCACCGT